>NZ_JBSGYT010000039.1:0-74719 GCF_053610645.1 Streptomyces sp. NPDC054883
CGTTGATTTTTGGCACGCTGTTGAGTTCTCAAGGAACGGACGCTTCCTTTGTACTCACCCTCGCGGGCTTTCCTCCGGGCGCTTCCTTTGTTCTTCTTTTCGTTCTTGCGTTTCCGACTCTATCAGATCCTTTCGGGCCTGACCCCCGGTCAGCGGGGTTTGTCTTCCGGGCTGTTGGGCCCTTCCGACTCCCAGAACTCTAGTTGATTTCCCCGGCGATTCATAATCGGCCTTCGGGAATTCATTCGGGCATGCCGAAATTATTCCCAGTGGGTGATCGTGCTGAGTTGGGTGCCGCAACGAGGCGGCGGGATGTGTCGTCGTCAGGACCTTCCGGTCCTGGGACAACTCGAAGAACCCTATGGATCCACGGAGTGCGTGTCAACCCCGGGCCTGGAGGTCCTCGACGCGGTCCAACAGGCGCGTGAGCATGTCGCCCAGGACGCCCCGTTCCGCCGTGGACAGGTCCTGGAGGAGGTCCTCCTCGAAGACCGTCGCCGCGCGCATGGCGTCGAGCCACTTGCTGCGCCCCTCGTCCGTCAGCTCCACGATGACGCGGACGCGGTTCGACTCGTCCCGTTCGCGGGTGACGAGTCCCTCCGCCGTCATGCGGTCGATCCGGTGGGTCATCGCCGCCGGCGTCAGGCCCAGCTGCTTCGCGAGCTCGCTCGGACCCATCCGGTACGGGGCGCCGGAGATGACGAGGGCCTTGAGGACCTCCCACTCCGCGTTGCTGATGCCCAGGGCCGCGGTCTGGCGTCCGTACGCGACGTTCATGCGGCGGTTCAGCCGGCTCAGAGCCGAGACCACCTTCTCGACCTGGGGGTCGAGGTCCTGGAACTCGCGCTGGTAGACGGCGATCTGCTCGTCGAGGCTCGGCTCGTGGACGGGGGTAGTGCCGTCGGTTTCACCCATGCCCCTAAGTATCGCACGAGCTCGTTGGCATCTAACTCCTTCGATGTGTAGAGTTAAGCATCGAACTTTAGGCATGAAGTCTTGAGGCTTCAGTATCGAGGCAGGTGAGAAGTGACCAAGGTGATGGGCGCTGCGATGCGGCGGATCCAGGCCGGCAACGCGCTGACCGCGTTCGGCATCGGCTTCACGGTTCCGTTCCTCTACATCTATGTGGCGCAGGTGCGAGGTCTGGGCTCCATGGCCGCCACGAGCGCGTTCGTGGCGTTCGCGCTGGGTGCACTGATCGCGCTGCCCTTCACCGGTCGCGTCATCGACCGGCGCGGGCCGGTCCCGGTCGTGATGGGCGCCGCCGTGGCCGCGTCCGCCGGGGCGCTGTCGCTGGGGCTGTCCACCGGCGTCGTACCGATCCTGCTGTCGGCCCTGGCGCTCGGCGCCGGGCAGGCCGTGATGCAGCCCGCGCTGGCCACGATGATCGTGTGGTGCTCGACGCCGTCCACCCGGACGCGCGCCTTCGCCCTCCAGTTCTTCATGCAGAACCTGGGTCTGGGCATCGGCGGTCTCATCGGCGGCCAGATCGTGGACGTCAGCCGTCCGGGCAGCTTCACGCTGCTCTTCGGCATCGAGGCCGTGATGTTCCTGGTGCTGGCCGGCGTCGTCGCCACCGTGCGGATGCCGCACGCGCCGAGCATCAAGGACGCCGTACCGAAGGACCCGCGGGCCGGTGGCGGCTGGAAGCGGATGCTCCGGCACCGGGCCATGGTGAAGCTGCTGGTGCTAGGCTTCGTGATCTTCTTCGCCTGCTACGGGCAGTTCGAGTCCGGGCTCGCCGCCTTCGGGACCGAGGCCGCCGGCATCTCCCCGTCGACCCTCGGCTTCGCGCTCGCCGCCAACACGGGCGCGATCGTCGTCGCGCAGTTCGTCGTGCTCAGGCTGGTCGAGAAGCGCCGGCGGTCCCGGGTCATCGCGCTGGTCGGGGTGATCTGGACCGGGGCGTGGGTCATCGCCGGGTTCTCGGGGCTGGGGCACGGCAGTGCGCTGATGGCCGCCGGTGCGTTCATCACCACGTACGCGCTCTTCGGCATCGGCGAGGCCATGCTGTCGCCGACGCTGGCGCCGCTGGTGGCGGATCTGGCGCCGGAAGGCTCGGTGGGTCAGTACAACTCGGCGTTCGCCCTGGTCAAGCAGATGGCGCTGGCGCTCGGGCCGCTCGGGGTGCCGCTGGGTGCGGGCGTGCCGATGCTGTACGTCGGGGTCTTCATCGCGGTCTCGCTCGGGATCTCGTGGCTGGCGCTGCGGATCGGCAAGCAGCTGACTGCGGTGCAGGACAACCCGTCGCTGGCCAAGGTCGCGGCTCCGGCCGGGCCGGTCGCCGAGCCGGTCGCCGTGCAGGTGTCGGAGCGCGTGGCCGCGTAGTCCGGGTGCGCGTGGGGAAAGGCCCGGTCCGTGGGGGCCGGGCCTTTCGCGTGTCCGGGATGTGTGCCGGCTATTTGTCCGGCAGGGCGAACTCGCACCAGACGGCCTTGCCACCGCCCGGGGTGCGGCGCGTGCCCCAGCTGGAGGCGATGGTCGCGACGATGGAGATGCCGCGGCCGGTCTCGTCGGCCGGTTCGGCGCGGCGGCGGCGCGGGAGGTGGTCGTCGCCGTCGGTGACCTCGACGATCAGGCGGCGGTCGGTGCGGCGCAGCCGCAGGCGCATGGGCGGCGTTCCGTGCTGGAGGGAGTTGGCCACGAGTTCGCTCGCGGCCAGTACCCCGAGGTCGCACAGCTCCACCGGGAAGCGCCAGGAGGCCAGGACGCCCTGGGCGAAGGCGCGGGCGCGCGGGGCGGCTTCGACTCCGCCGAGGAGTTCGAGGGCTGCGTTGTGGAAGAGCTCGGCGTCGGCGCCGGTGCGGGCGGGCTGCTGGAGCACCATGACGGCGACGTCGTCGTCGTGGTCGGCGTCGACGCCGAGGGCGCGCATCAGACGGTCGCAGATGACGGCCGGGGTGCCCTGGGCGCCGGAGAGGGCGCGTTCAAGGGCGGCTACGCCTTCGTCGATGTCCTCGCCCCGGCGTTCGACCAGGCCGTCGGTGTAGAGGACGGCGGTGGAGCCGGGGCCGAGGGCGATGGTGCCGGAGGTGTGGAGCCAGCCGCCGGTGCCGAGCGGCGGTCCGGTGGGGTCGGCGGCGCGGCGTACGGTGCCGTTCTCGTCGCGGACCAGGATCGGGAGGTGGCCGGCCGAAGCGTAGGCGAGCAGGCCCTCGTTGGGGTCGTGGACGGCGTAGACGCAAGTGGCGATCTGGCTGGCGTCGATTTCCGCGGCGAGGCCGTCGAGGAGCTGGAGCACCTCGTGGGGCGGCAGGTCGAGGCGGGCGTAGGCGCGGACGGCGGTACGCAGCTGACCCATGACGGCGGCGGCGCGGACGCCGCGGCCCATGACGTCTCCGATGACCAGGGCGGTGCGGCCGGCGCCGAGGGTGATGACGTCGTACCAGTCGCCGCCGACGGCGGCTTCGGTGCCGCCGGGCTGGTAGGTGGCGGCGATGCGCAGGTCGTCGGGCTGTTCCAGCTCCTGCGGGAGGAGGGAGCGCTGGAGGGTGACGGCGGCCTCGCGCTGGCGCCGCTCGCTGGCGCGCAGGCGTTCGGCGGCCTCGGCGTGGTCGGTGACGTCGGCGAGGTGGACCAGGACGCCGGTGTGGTCGGCGTCCGTGTCGTCTCCGGCTCCGGCTTTGGGGAAGACGACGGGAGTGCAGGTGACGGTGTACGAACTGCCGCCGCCCGGTGCGGAGCGGTTCTTGGCGGTACGGGGCTTGCCGCTGCGCTGGACCTGGTCGAGGAGCGGGAGCAGGCCGAGCTCGCCGAGTTCGGGGAGGGCGACGTGCGCGGGGGCGCCGGTGGTGCGGGCGCCGAACCCGGCGGTGTACGCGTCGTTGACGTAGGCGACCCGGTGCTCGGGGCCGTGGACGAGGGCCACGAGGGCGGGCAGCAGACCGAGGACTTCCCGAGCGGATAGTTCGTCGAGGGACGGCACGGCGGTGAGGGGGCCCGACCCGGTGCCGCGGACGGTGGGGTCGGCGGGGACACCGTCCGGGGGCGCCGGGGAGTGGGTGGCCGCGCCGCGGGCCGCCGGGACCGAGCCCTCGCCCCGTTTGGCCTGGGCGGCGGCGTTTTCGGTCCGGGCGGCGGCGCGGCGCTGCGTTCCGGGGAACCGGGCGCTCCAGCGCGTGAAGTTCACTGCGTTCAAGCCTCGTGGTGTCGCGAGTGGTCGCTGTTTCTGCCCCAGCAACGGCCGGGAGCTGCCCCCAGGGTCGAGCGCTGGACGGTGTCACTCTGTGCAGGTGTGAGCCCACCTATGGTCACACGTCCAGTGTGGCCGAGCGCACTGACAGCGTCAGTCCCCGTTGTCCTTCGGGGGGTCGGCGGCGGGGCCGGCCGGGGGCGCGGACGGGGGCGCGGGCGTGGCTTTGGGGGTGCCACCTGCGGCGAGTTCGAATTCCGCGCGGGGGTGTTCCAGGGAGCCGAGGGAGACGATCTCGCGTTTGAAGAGCCCGGAGAGGGTCCATTCGGCGAGGACGCGCATCTTGCGGTTGAAGGTGGGGACGCGGCTGAGGTGGTAGGCGCGGTGCATGAACCAGGCGGGGTAGCCCTTGAGCTTGCGGCCGTAGATGTAGGCGACGCCCTTGTGGAGGCCGAGGGAGGCGACGGAGCCGGCGTACTTGTGTGCGTACTCGGTGAGGACCTCTCCGCGCAGTGCGGCGACGAGGTTGTCGGCGAGGGCTTTGGCCTGGCGGACGGCGTGCTGGGCGTTGGGGGCGCATTCGCGGCCGCGCTCGTCGGCGGTGATGTCGGGGACGGCGGCGGCATCGCCGGCGGCCCAGGCGTGTTCGACGCCTTCGACGGTGAGGAAGGCGGTGCAGGCGAGGCGGCCGCGTTCGTTCTTGGGGAGGTCGGTGGCGGCGAGGATCGGGTGCGGTTTGACGCCGGCGGTCCACACGACGGTGCGGGTGGGGAAGCGGGAGCCGTCGCTGAGGACGGCGACCCGGTCCTCGCAGGATTCGAGGCGGGTGTCGAGGCGGACGTCGATATTGCGTCTGCGCAGCTCACGGATGGTGTAGACGCCCATCTCCGGGCCGACTTCGGGAAGGATCCGGTCGCTGGCCTCGACCAGCACCCACTTCATGTCCTCGGGCTTGATGTTGTGGTAGTACCGGGCCGCGTACCGGGCCATGTCCTCGAGTTCGCCGAGGGCCTCGACGCCGGCGTAGCCGCCGCCGACGAAGAGGAAGGTGAGGGCGGCGTCGCGGATCGCGGGATCGCGGGTGGAGGAGGCGATGTCCATCTGTTCGATGACGTGGTTGCGCAGGCCGATGGCCTCTTCGACGCTCTTGAAGCCGATGCCGTAGTCGGCGAGGCCCGGGATGGGGAGCGTGCGGGAGATGGAGCCGGGCGCGAGGACGAGTTCGTCGTACTCGATCTGCATGGGGCCGGTCCCCTCGTCGCTGGTGGCGAGGGTGGTGACGGTCGCGGTGCGCTTGGCGTGGTCGATGTGGTCGGCCTCGCCGATGACGATGCGGCACTTGTCGAGGACGCGGCGCAGCGGGACGACGACGTGGCGCGGGGAGATGGCGCCGGCGGCCGCCTCGGGGAGGAAGGGCTGGTACGTCATGTAGGGGTCCGGGGTGACCACCGTGACCTCGGCCTCGCCCGGTCTCAGCTTCCGCTGGAGCCGGAGGGCCGTGTACATGCCGACGTAGCCGCCGCCGACGACGAGGATGCGCGCGCGGGGCGGGGTGCCGGGTGCCGTGCCCGGGGAGTTAGCAGCCTTCACCATCCCATGACGCAACGTGGCTGGGAGTTTGTCCACAGGCTCGGCAAATTGTGTGACTGGCGGGAGGGGTGGGGCAGGGCTGTCAGGGGGTCCGGATCCGGGCAGAGCGCCGCAGGTCAGGGGGTACGGAGGGGGTGATTCCGGAGGCTTCCGGCGGAAAAGTGGGGGTGAATGCTCCGATCGGGGGGTGCTCCGTGCGGGGCTGCCTCTTCTGAATTGACTCTGGCTCAACTATGTTCGTATCTCGTCGAGGAGCAGGACCGGGGCCCACTGACCGTGGCCCACCTCGACACGAAGGCGGGGAGTGTCTCCGGGGGGAGACAAATGATTACCGGGGGATACATATGAACATGTCCGATTTCCATGGTTCTGCGACCGCTCTGTCGGCTGACGGCGGCCGCGTGATGACCGGCGCGACGACTCACGGCGTGGGGCGCTCCACGCCCCTGCGGGTCGACGCCCAGCGCAACCTCGAACACGTCCTGCGCGCGGCGCGCGAGGTGTTCGGCGAGCTGGGCTACGGGGCGCCGATGGAAGACGTGGCGCGGCGGGCGCGAGTCGGTGTCGGCACCGTGTACCGGCGTTTCCCGAGCAAGGACGTGCTGGTCCGGCGGATAGCCGAGGAGGAGACCGCCCGGCTGACCGACCAGGCGAAGGCCGCGCTGGGTCAGGAGGAGGAGCCGTGGCAGGCCCTCTCCCGCTTCCTGCGCACTTCGGTGGCCTCGGGAGCGGGCCGGCTGCTGCCGCCGCAGGTGCTGCGGGTCGGCCCGGCCGAGGAGGACGGGGTCGAGGAGGCGGAGGCGGAGGCGGTGCGCGTTCCGCAGCAGCGGCAGGCCGTCGTCACCGGTGCTCCGGACCTGCGCGTGGTGGGTTCGCGGGCCGCCCATGAGGAGCCGTCCGAGGACGCCGGGGCGGGTGCGCTGCTGGAGGTCGTGGGCCGGCTCGTGGACCGCGCCCGGGAGGCGGGCGAGCTGCGCGCCGATGTCACGGTGGCCGATGTGCTGCTGGTGATAGCCACCGCCGCTCCGGCGCTGCCGGACCCGGCACACCAGGCCGCCGCTTCCTCGCGGCTGCTCGACATCCTGCTGGAGGGGCTGCGCTCGCGGACGGCGTGACGACGGCGAGGCGTCCGGGCCTGTCGTCCGGGCCTGACCTCTGGGCCTGACCTTCGGTCGGGGCTCGCGGTGCGGGCGGTGTGAGCCGGGCGTGCGCGGGCGGACGGGAGGCCCGTCACTCGGACGTCGGCCACTCGAACGGGTGGGGTCGGCACGGCGATTCCCGGATTGTCCCCGGATGAGTGGATGCTGCGCAGAGCGGCCCGGCGTGCGCATGCCGTGTGCCACGCTGGATCGGTGTACCGGTTCAGTGTGGCGTGCGGGGGCTTGCGCGATGGGCGTTGACGGGCGCGGCGGGTCACTCGGTGACGCCGGTGACAAGACCGGGGCGGGTGGTTTGCCCGCGCGGCAGGTACCGGCGCAGCGTGATCCCGCCGGCCGGCACGCCGCCGCGGGCGGGCCCGGCGGGGATCTTCCGCCCTCGGACGCCGACTTGGTCGCCCGGATGCGCGGTGGGAACGACGGCGCCTACGAAGAGTTGTTCCGCCGGCACGCCGATGCCGTACGGCGCTACGCGCGCACCTGCTGCCGGGACGCGCACACCGCCGACGACCTGACGGCCGAGGTGTTCGCGCGGACCCTGCAGGCGGTACGGGGCGGGGCCGGGCCGGACCATTCGGTGCGGGCCTACCTGCTGACAACCGTGCGGCGGGTCGCCGCAGCCTGGGCGAAGACAGCCAGACGGGAGCATCTCGTCGAGGACTTCGCCGTGTTCGCAGAGCAGGCGGCCACCGGTACGGAGGGCGGTGGCGGGCTCGGCGGGCTGTCGGGGGACGACACCCTGGAACTGGGCGCCGACGTACGGGCGATGCACGAGGCCGAACAGTCGCTGGCGATGCAGGCGTTCCGCAGCCTGCCCGAGCGGTGGCAGGCCGTGCTCTGGCACACCACCGTGGAGGAGTCCACGCCGAGCGCGATCGCCCCGCTGTTCGGGCTGAGCGCCAACGCGACGGCGGTACTGGCCAGCAGGGCCCGTGAGGGGCTCAAGCAGGCCTACCTCCAGGCGCATGTGAGCTCGGCGCTGAGCGAGGGCGGCGACTGCGCCCGGTACGCGGACCGGCTGGGCGCGTACGCGCGGGGCGGGCTGCGGCTGCGGGCGGAGCGGGGGCTGCGCAAGCACCTGGAGGAGTGCGCCAAGTGCCGGCTGGCCGCGCGGGAACTCAAGGACGTCAACGCGGGGATTCCCGCGCTGCTGCCGGTCGCGGTCATCGGGTGGTTCGCCGCCGGGTACGCCGCGAAGGCGGCGGGCGTGGTGGCCGGCGGCGCGTTCGCCGCCGGAGGGGCCGGGGTTGCCGCCGCGGCGGCCGGCGGATCGACGACGGGTGCCGGAGCCGCCGGCGGGGCCGGGGCGGCCGGAGGTGCGGGGTCGGGGGCCGGGGCGGGCGGTGCGGTGGTCTCCGAGGGGCTGGGGATGCCCGCCAAGGCCGCCATCGCCGCCGGGCTCGCGGTCGCGGCGGCCGCAGGGGTGGTGTTCGCCCTCACGGGCGACGATGCCGAGCAGCAGGCGGGCGCGCAGCCGGTGCCGGGGGTGGTGGCGCCGGTCCGGCCCGTGCCGGGGTCTGCCGCGCCGCCCGCGCCGGAGGTGGGCCCGCCGGAGGCGGAGACGCGGGTGGCGGAGGTACCGGTACCGCCACGGCGGAGGGCGGCGGCGCCGTCCCGGACCCCGGCTGCCAAGCGGCCGGCTTCCCCGTCGCCGGCGCCGTCGCCGTCGAAGCCGCCGGCCGCGTCCCGGCCCCCGAAGCCCGCGCCGAAGCCGCCGCAGGGGTATCAGCTGGCCCGGCTGGAGCACTCCGTGTACGGGGAGCACGCCGGTCCCGAACTGGAGACCTGGCGCAGCAGCTGGGTGTGGCAGCGCTGGGGCCTGGTGGTGGGCGGACAGCAGTTCGGGCAGGGGATCACCGTGAACTCCCGTTCGTCGGTGGAGATCAGCCTCAACCGGCAGTGCAGCGCCTTCTCGGCGCGGGTCGGGGTGGACCGGACGACCCTGATCGCCGACGGCGAGGTGCGGTTCTCCGTGTACGGGGACGGCCGTCGGCTGTGGCAGTCGCATCCCCTGGGGTACGACGACGCCCCGGTCGGTGTCGAGGTGCCCCTGGCCGGGACCACGACGCTGCGGCTGGTGGTGGAGCGGGCCGGGCAGGGGCGGTTGCCGGCGCTGGCGAGCTGGGCCGACGCGGTGGTCGGCTGCGGTTGAGCAGTCCCGCCGCTCGCCCCGGGGTCGGCGCGGCGCCCGCCGCCTGCGCCTCGGCGAAGCGGGCCGGTCCGAGTTCGGCGTCCGAGTGCGGCGGGGTTCCCGCCCGGGAGCGCGTGAAACGCCGCCCGCCCAGGGCGGGCGGTCAGGACAGGGCCGGGCGGCGGTGGGGGAGGCCCGTGGGGACCGCGCGGCGGCGGGGGGTGGAGGTACCCGTCCAGCAGGTGCCGCGGCGGGACAGCAGGCGGCGGAGCCACAGTTCCATCGAGACGAGTTCCGCCAGCCCGTCCAGCGGGACCGGCCGGCCCTCCGCCGCGTCGAGCAGGGCCTGGCGGACCACCCGGGCCTCGATCAGGCCGGCGTCCGCCAGCAGCGGCGCGGTGAACAGGGACAGCAGCGGGGTCAGGGCGGCGCGCAGCCCCAGGCGGGTCGCCGTCTCGTTGGGCTCGGGGGAGCTCACCCCCCAGCCCGGCGGGAGTTCCCGTACCCCGGAGGCCGACAGCACGCTGCGCAGGATCGCCGCCCGGGCCCCGGGCTGTACCCGCAGGGACTCGGGCAGGGCGCGCGCGGCCCGTACGACCTGGTTGTCCAGGAACGGGGCGTGCAGGCGCTGGCTGCGGACCTCCACGGCCTGCTCGAAGACCCGGTGGTCGGCGGCGTGCCGGGTCAGGGCGGCGCGGGCCCGGGCCTCGCCGGGGCGCAAGGACAGCGGTGGCCGGCCCGCGGCGGTGGCCAGCCGGATCGATACTTCCGCCAGGGCTTCGCCGGTCAGCCAGCCCGCTGCCGGACCCGGCCGGGACCAGGTCAGGGACGCCAGCGAGGCGTCCACCGGCCCGGCGGCGGTCGCCGCGACCGCCCCTTCGCGGAGCCGGGCCGCGGCGGCTTCCATGCCCGCGCGGTACGAGGTACGGGCGAGCCGCCGGGCGGCCGCGTAGACGGTCAGCGGGACCAGCAGGGAGTGGGAGTCAGCGGACGCCGTCCGCGCCAGTGCCGCCACCGGGCGCAGCAGGTGGCGTCGGCGGCGGTCCATCAGCAGGTCGGCCAGCCGGGCCGGGTGTGCGTCGAGGACCTGGCGGGCGCCGTGCCCGGTGAAGTGGTCGGCGGATCCGGCCGCCAGGCGGCGGCGCTCGCGCGCGGCGAACACGAGCGAGGGGCCGGGTTCGTCGGTCAGCGGCCCGTCGAGTTCCGCGTACGGGAGGGCTTCCTCGGCGGCGGCCACGACGACGTGGTGCAGCCGGGGGTCGGTCGCGATGGCGTGGGCCCGTTCCAGCTCGGCCTCGCGCCCCCGGGGCGTGGCGAGGTCGTTGAAGGTGACGGCGAGGAGCCGCGAGCCGGTTCCGGGCAGGCTCCCGGGTACGCCGGGCAGCCCGGCCGCGAGCAGGGCCAGCGTCGCTGAGGCGCTGCCGCCGGACAGGTCGGCGCCCACCCCGGGCACCGGGGCGGGGGCGCCACGGGCCGCGCGCCGGTCGGCGGGTCCCATGCCGGGCACCGGTCCGGGGTCGGGAACCAGCGCGTCGGGAGCATGCCGGGGAGCCGTGAGCCGGGCGCGCACCGCGTCGACCAAAGCTTCGCGTACGCCCTCCATCGCACGCTCGGGGTCGGCTTCGGGGGCGGCGACGGCGAGGGAGGCGACCGGTTCGTACCCGGTGATCTCCCGGGAGCCCTCGCGGAGGATGAGGGTGTGGCCGGGCGGGATGCGCCGGACGCCGACGTACGGTGTGCCGTCGCCCAGTGCCTCCGGGCTGTCGGGGCAGGCCAGGAGGGCGGCGAGATGGCCGATGTCGAGCTGCGCCTCGATGAGGTCGGCGAGCGGGAGGGCGGCGGTGGCGTACGCGGTGCCGCCCGCCCAGGGCGTGTAGAAGACGGGCCGGGCGCCGGCCAGGTCGCCGAGGACGGTGATCCGGCGGCCGGCCTGCACGACGGCGGTGTAACTGCCGGACCACTGGGTGAGGTGGCGCAGCGCCCCGCCCCGGGCCGCGTACAGCGCGCGGCGCAGTTCGGCGTCGGTGGCGCCGCAGCAGCCGAGGACGGCGAGCCGGGTGAAGGGGTCGGGGTCGGCCGTGATGGTGCGGATCTCGTCGGGGCGCCAGTCGCCGACGGCCCAGAGCGGGTCGGGGTCCCCCCACAGGAGCTGGGCCCCGACGGGGTGGACGCTGCGCTCGGCGTCCTGGGCGGCCGGGTCGTCGGGGTAGGCGGCGTCGGCGAGGCCGCCGCGGGGGGTGTCCGAGTAGGGGGTCCCGGCGGTGGAGCCGTACGCCGTGGCCGCGTGGGCCGCCGATCCGTACGGGGATCCGCCCGTGGTCCCGTATTCGTACGGGGAGCCGGAAACGCCCTGGCCGGAGACCCTTCCGGCCGTGCCGAAGCTCGCGGCGATACTGCTCCACCCGACCAACCAGCGCACCGCCGCCGCCTCCCCAGCCTGTGGGCAAATGACCGGGGCACGGGCAGTGCGGTCGGCGTGCGGGCGCGACCGTCCGGGGCCCCGGGTGGCTCGGGGTCCATGCTGCCACGAGACGTGGCGTGCGAGACGGGTTCGGGGGGCGCACATGCAAACGAACACGCCCCCAGCACACGGTATTTGGCGTTCCGTTCCCACCGTCCCATAGGTCGGTTTCAGCCATTCTTCGGCCGTACTGAGCGGCCGTGACGGCCCGCGACGGCCCCTACGGACCGTCGGCGGGGCGCGGCCCGAGGGGCGGGATCCACCCCCCGGACCGTTCCGCCACCCGCGGGGATTGAGGCAGCGGCATCCCCCGGCCCACCCGGCTCCCACGGGATCCGCGCGGCGGGCCGACCCACGCACCGCACATCGAATCGCCGGCCCCGGCAGGCGGCCAGAGCGCACGGCCGGGCGCACGGCACCACGGGCGGAGCACGCGCCGACCCGCGCGCCCCGGGTCCGGGCCCCCTCCCGACTGTGCGTGCGGACAACAATCTCGCCATACGGAAGGCGGGGCCTTAACGCTTGGGAGGCGGGGAACTACGCTGGGTTTACGAAATGCCGGGCGCCTATGCCCCGGCGGCGTCTGCGTTCCGCGTGTGACGAGGGGTGGCGCATGTCCAGGGAGCTCCGCGAGCCCAATGAGAAGCTCGGCGCCGTGCTCGCCCTGGCGGGCATCAGCAACGCCGGGCTGGCCCGGCGGGTGAACGACCTCGGCGCGCAGCGCGGCCTGACGCTCCGGTACGACAAGACCTCGGTGGCCCGGTGGGTGTCGAAGGGGATGGTGCCGCAGGGCGCGGCGCCGCATCTGATCGCCGCGGCCATCGGCGCGAAGCTGGGGCGTCCGGTGCCGCTGCACGAGATCGGCCTGGCGGACGCGGATCCGGCGCCGGAGGTCGGCCTGTCCTTCCCGCGCGACGTGGGGGCGGCCGTGCGGTCGGCCACCGATCTGTACCGGCTGGACCTGGTGGGACGGCGCGGGGGCGGTGGGATCTGGCAGTCGCTCGCCGGTTCGTTCGCCGTGTCCGCGTACGCGACGCCCGCTTCGCGCTGGCTGATATCGCCCGCCGACAGTTCGGTGGCCCGCGAGCCGGGCGGCGCGGGGCCGGAGCGGGAGACGGCCGAGCCCGCCGTGGCGGCCGGGCCGCCCGGGCTGGCCCGGCCGAGCCCGCGCACCGCGCACTCCCCCCGGGAACCGGGCGCCGCGGCACAGGGCCCGGGAGCCGCCGGTCCGAGCGCGGGAGGGGGGACCGCCGGGATCCCGGACGCCTCCCCGCAGCGCGTCGGGCACAGCGACGTGACGAAGCTGCGCGAGGCCGCTGAGGACGCCCGCCGCTGGGATTCCAAGTACGGCGGCGGCGACTGGCGTTCCTCGATGGTCCCGGAGTGCCTGCGCGTGGACGCGGCGCCGCTGCTGCTGGGCTCTTACACGGACGAGGTGGGCCGGGCGCTGTTCGGTGCGACCGCCGAGCTGACCCGGCTGGCCGGGTGGATGGCCTTCGACACCGGTCAGCAGGAGGCCGCACAGCGCTACTACATCCAGGCGCTGCGGCTCGCCCGCGCGGCCGCCGACGTACCGCTCGGCGGGTACGTGCTCGCTTCGATGTCCCTCCAGGCGACGTACCGGGACTTCCCCGACGAGGGCGTCGATCTCGCGCAGGCGGCCGTGGAACGCAACCGGGGTCTGGCCACCGCCCGCACCATGAGCTTCTTCCGGCTGGTGGAGGCGCGGGCGCACGCCAAGGCGGGCGATCCGGTGGCCGCCGGGGCGGCGCTGCGGGCGGCGGAGGGCTGGCTGGAGCGGGCGCGGGACGGCGATCCGGATCCGACCTGGCTGGGTTTCTACTCGTACGACCGTTTCGCGGCGGATGCGGCGGAATGCTACCGGGACCTGAAACTGCCCCGGCAGGTACGCAGGTTCACCGAGCAGGCACTGTCCCGCCCGACGGAGGAGTACGTCCGCTCGCACGGGCTGCGCCTGGTGGTGAGCGCGGTCGCCGAGCTGGAGTCGGGCAACCTCGACGCGGCGTGCGCGGCGGGCACCCGGGCGGTGGAGGTCGCGGGCCGCATCTCCTCGGCCCGGACGAACGAGTACGTACGGGACCTGCTGCACCGGCTGGAGCCGTACGGGGACGAACCGCGCGTCGCGGAACTGCGCGAACGGGCCCGACCGCTGCTGGTGACACCCGCTTAGCCGCGTTGTCGGTGGCGGGGTGCAGTATGCAGGGGTGGGAGGTGTCGGGTTGGGCGGCGGCATGGGCGTGGGCGTGGACTGTGACGTACTGGTGATCGGCGGCGGGATCGTCGGTCTGTCGACAGCGCATGCCTTGTCGCGCCTGGCTCCGGGCACCCGGGTGACCGTCCTGGAGAAGGAGGCCGGTCCGGCCCGGCACCAGACGGGCCGCAACAGCGGGGTGATCCACAGCGGCATCTACTACCGTCCCGGCTCCCTGAAGGCGCGGTTCGCGGTGCGCGGAGCCGCCGAGATGGTCAAGTTCTGCGCCGAGCACGGCATCGCGCACGAGGTGACCGGGAAGCTGATCGTCGCCACCGAGCGGGACGAGCTGCCGCGACTGCACGCACTGGTGCAGCGGGGCCGGGAGAACGGCATCCCGGTGCGGGAGCTGGGGCCGGCGCAGATCACGGAGTACGAGCCGGAGGTGCGGGGCCTGGCGGCGATCCATGTCGGCACGACCGGGATCGTGGACTACGGGCAGGTCGCGGCGCAGCTGGCGGAGGCCTCGGGTGCGGAGATCGTCTACGGCGGGGCAGTGGACCTGATCTCGCGCCGCCCGGGCGGCGTCGCGGTCCGCACGACGGCCGGCGCGGTGGTGCGCGCCCGGGTGCTGGTGAACTGCGCGGGCCTGCAGTGCGACCGGATCGCCCGGCTGGCCGGCGACGAACCCGGGATGCGGATCGTGCCGTTCAGGGGGGAGTACTACGACCTGGCCCGGCCGTCGCTGGTGCGCGGGCTGGTCTATCCGGTGCCGGATCCGGCGTTCCCCTTCCTCGGGGTGCACCTGACCCGGGGCATCGGGGGCGGGGTCCATGTCGGGCCGAACGCGGTGCCGGCCCTGGCACGCGAGGGGTACGGCTGGGGCACGGCCTCGCCGCGGGACCTCGCAGACGAGCTGGCCTGGCCCGGATCCTGGCGGATGGCCGCGCGGCACTGGCGGTACGGCGCCGGGGAGATCCGGCGTTCGCTGTCGAAGCGGGCCTTCACCGAGGCGGTGCGGCGGCTGCTGCCGGGGGTCTCCCCGGCGGACCTGGTCCCGGCGGCGGCGGGGGTGCGGGCACAGGCCGTCCTGCGGGACGGGACGCTGGTGGACGACTTCCTGATCCGGGAGGCGCCCCGTACGGTGCACGTCCTGAACGCCCCGTCGCCGGCAGCGACCGCGTCCCTCCCGATCGGCCGCGAGGTGGCCCGCCGCGCCCTGGCTGCCCTCGCCGCGAGCTGACCCCGCGCGTCCGGCGGCCCGGCGAACGCACGGCGGCGCGGTCGGCGGCTGTGGGCACCGGCGGCTGTGCGCCATCGCCAGCGCGGAACGGGGCGGTGCCCGAGTCGTAGAATCGGCATATTGTGTCTGAGTCCCTGAACCCCCAGCCGCCGAGCGCCAGCGCCCCCGCAGAGGGCGCCGCCTCGTACACGCCCCCGAAGTGGCGCACCGAGCCCCGCTTCCCCGACGGGCCCGCCCCCGACCCGGCCGGCTCGCACCACGAGCGCCGCATCCGCAGCTTCCAGCCGCGGCGCAGCCGGGTGACGACCGGGCAGGGCGAAGCCTTGAAGCGGCTCTGGGGCACCTGGGGCCTGGACATCGACGGGCACGAGGTCATCGACCTCAAGGCGATGTTCGACGGTCTCCCGGTCGTCCTGGAGATCGGCTTCGGCATGGGCGAGGCCACCGCGCAGATGGCCGCCGCCGACCCCGGCACCGGCATCCTCGCGGCCGACGTGCACACCCCGGGCCAGGGCAACCTCCTCGCCCTCGCCGAGCGGAACGGGCTGACCAACGTCCGCGTCGCCAACGGCGACGCCATCATCCTGCTCCGCGAGATGCTGCCGCCGGACTCCCTCGCCGGACTGCGCGTCTACTTCCCCGACCCCTGGCCCAAGGCCCGCCACCACAAGCGGCGCCTGATCCAGCCGGAGTTCCTCGACCTCGCCGCCACCCGGCTGGCGCCGGGCGCTGTCCTGCACTGCGCGACCGACTGGGAGCCGTACGCCAAGCAGATGCTCGAAGTGCTCACCGCGCACCCTAAGTTCGAGAACACCCGGCCCGACGGCGGCTACGCGCCGCGCCCCGACTTCCGACCGCTGACCCGCTTCGAGGGTCAGGGCCTCGACAAGGGGCACGTGGTACACGACTTGCTCTTCCGTCGTACGGAGAACTGACAACGTCACTCCCCGTGTCAGACCGGCTCGCTAGGGTGATGAGGTGGAGTACCGAGCGCTGTCAGGTGTGCTCGCGCGTCCGTCGGACCCGGTCCGTACGCGCGTGCTCGTCGTCCTGCTCGCCGCGCCCGGCGTCGCGATCCTCGAACTCGTACGGCGGCAGACCGGCACGGCCGGCTTCTGCGTGGGCATCGCCCTGGCCGTGCTGCCGGTGCCGCCGCTCATGGCGGCGTTCCGGTGGCTCGGGCGGGCCGCGCCCGGCCCTTGGCGGCAGTTGCTGTTCTGCTGCGGCTGGGGGGCCTGCGCCGCGGCGCTGATCGCCATACTGGCCAACAGCTTCGCCACCCAGTGGATAGCCGCGGCCACCGCCGACCCCTCCGATGCGGACCAGCTCGGCTCAGTGGTGATCGCTCCGGTGGTCGAGGAAAGCGCCAAGGCGGCGGCCCTGCTGCTGGTGTTCGTGCTCCGAAGACGACGGCTGGCCGGGCCCGCCGACGGCTTCGTCCTCGCCGGGTTCACCGCCACCGGCTTCGCCTTCACCGAGAACATCCTCTACCTGGGCAACGCCTTCGACGAGGACGTGGCCGACGGCAGCGGCGTACTCGACTCCGTCACGGCGGCGACCTTCTTCGTACGGATAGTGCTGTCGCCGTTCGCGCACCCGCTGTTCACGGTGCTCACCGGGCTCGGCTTCGGCATGGCCGCGCTCAGTCGGCGCCGACGGGGCCGGATCGGCCTGCCGTTGCTCGGGCTGGCCGCCGCCATGGGCCTGCACGCGCTGTGGAACAGCTCCTCCCGCTTCGGGGAGTACGGGTTCTACGTGGTCTACGGCTGCGTGATGGTCCCGGTGTTCGGGCTGCTGCTGTGGCTGGCGGTGCGGATACGGCAGCGCCGGCTGCGGGCCGTCGCCACCGAACTGGCGGTGTACGCCGCCGCGGGCTGGCTCGGTCCGGCGGAGGTGCCGGCCCTGGCTTCGATCCCGGCCCGCTCGCTGGCCCGTTCCCTGGCCCGGCGCACCGGCGGCCGGGCCGCGGGCAGAGCCGTCGCCCTGTACGAGGCGGACGCGGCCGCCCTCGCCCTGCTGCGCCACCGCGCCCGTCGCGGCGGCCCGGTCCGGGAGCGGGACTTCGCGCTGCACGAGCGGGAGTTGCTGCGGGGCCTGTGGCTGCGCCGGGCGACCGCCGGACCCGCCCTCTCCCGGGCGGCGGTGCTGGAGGAGCTCCTGCCGCCGTGGTTCGACCCGGTCCCGGTACCGGCCCGGCCCGGCGTCGTACCGAGCCCCAGACCGGCACGGGCGAGGACTTCGAACACCGGGGCTGCGGACGCTAGACGCTGAGCCCCTTGGACGTCAGCCAGGCCAGCGGGTCCATCGTGGAGCCGCCCCGGCGCACTTCCAGGTGGAGGTGGGCCCCGGTGACGTTGCCGGTCGCGCCGACCCGGCCGATGGTGTCCCCCGTACCGACCGCGCCGGAGGTCACCGACATCGAGGACAGGTGGCAGTACCAGATCTCCGTGCCGTCATCGAGGCGGAGCACGATCCGGTAGCCGTACGCACCGGACCAGCCCGCCGAGATGACGGTGCCGCCGCCCACGGCCTTGACCGGGGTACCGGTCGGCGCGGCGAAGTCGAGGCCGGTGTGGTGGCCGGAGGACCACATGGAGCCGGAGTCCCCGTAGTGTGAGGTGAGGGTGTAGGCGGAGGTCGGCAGCGCATAGCCGCCGGCCGCCGGCACCGCCGCGGCGCCCTCCGCGTGCGCCGATCCGGCCCCGTCCTTCGCCGCCTGCTGCTGGGCGGCCTGCTGCTGCGCCGCCTCCTGCTCGGCGGCCGCACGCGCTTGTGCCGCCGCGCGGGCCTCGTCGGCCTCCTTCTGCGCCGCCTCCCGCTGCGCCTTGGCCTCTTGGGCCGCGGCTTCTCGCGCCACCCGCTCGGCGTCCGCCCGGGCCTGGCTCTCGGCGGTGTCCTGCTGCGACTCGGCCTGCTGCAGGATCCGGTGGAGCAGCGCCTCACCGGCGTCGGCGTGCCCCGGACCCGGCTCCTGCGCCCGCTCCCCGCCCGGTGCGACCGTCGCCGCGGAGGCCGGCACGGCGGCCTGTGCGGCTCCGTGGTCGCCGCCGCCCAGCAGGTCCGGGAACGAAGGCAGGGATATGGCGGCCTGGGGCCGGTCCTGCGCGGTGGCTATGCCGCCGGCTCCGACCGCCGCGATCACGCCGACGCCGAGCACGGTCGAGCTGCGGGCCAGTCCGCCGCGCGGCTTCGGCACCCGGTGCTTGCCGCGGACCGGGCGGGCCGAGTCCTCGGTCGGGTTCCACTCGCCCCAGGCGCCGGCGGTGGGCGTCTCCTGGATGTCGGTGCCTTCGTGGGCAGGCGAGTTGGAGGCCACGGGGGCACACTCCTCATGGGCGGGAACGCGCACGGTGCCGTCTCTTGCGACGGCTGGGACGACCGCGCTGCGTTATCGAACGGTAATAGACGCGGGGGAGTGATTCCAAGCTGTAGCGATTGATCGTTAACCCCAATCAGCCACCGTCCGCACAGCGTTGGCCTGAACATTGCGCCCATTGATGGCCATCTGGGGCGAATATCGTTCCACCACCCATGACTTCACGCCACAACGGCCGACCCCCGCCCCACTGCCCCGCCTCACTCAAGGGCGCGGCCCGAACACCCAGGGTGATGCCGCATGCCCTGCCGCAGGCCCTACCCGCCGCCGCGCCGCACCACCGGCACCGTGCGGCGCCGGTCCGGCTGCCCCCGCGCCGGGCGCCCCACGGCCAGCAGCGCCATGTCGTCCGTGGCCCCACCGCCCGTGTGCCGGCGTACGTCGGTGCTCAGCGCGTCCAGCAGCTCGTCCGGCCCCGGGAAGACCCGCCCCCGCAGCCGGGCCGCCGGATCGTAGAACTCCCCCGCCGCGTCCCGGGCCTCCGTCAGCCCGTCCGTGTACAGCAGCAGCGTGCTGCCCGCCGGGAAGGGCCCCTCGTCCGCCCGGTCGGGCCAGCCGCCCAGCTCGCCCATCCCCAGTGGCAGCGCGGGTTCGCGCGGGGCGAGCGCCACCAGACGGCCGTCCGGGTACAGCAGCAGCGGCTCGGGGTGGCCCCGGTTGACGAGCCGCAGCACCTCCGTGCCCGCCGGGACCTCACCGAGCACGCAGGTCGTGAACCCCTCCACCGCGTCGAGGCTGTCACGCCGCACGCCCTCCCGGGCCAGGGCCCGCTCCAGCCGCTGCGCGAGCGCCTCCAGCGTCGGCTCGGTCTCCGCCGCCTCCCGGAAGGCGCCGAGCACCACCGCGACGGCCTCCACCGCCCCCAGCCCCTTCCCCCGTACGTCGCCCACCACCAGCCGCACCCCGTACGGGGTGTCCTGCACCGCGTACAGGTCCCCGCCGATGAAGGCGTCCGCCTGCGCGGCCTCGTACCGGGCGGCGACCTGCAAGCCCCCGATCCGCTCGGCCGGGGTGGGCAGTACGGCCCGTTGGGCGGCCTCGGCGATCTCGCGCGCCGAGGCGAGCCGCTCCCCGCTGCGCCGCACGACCCGGTTGATCAGCAACGCCATCCCGGACACGGTGACCACGGTCGCCAGCTCGGTCAGCGCCTCGGCCCGCGCGCCGGTGTCGGCGTAGGCGCGCAGCACGACCACCGCGAGCGAGGCGGCGCACCCCGTCAGAGCCGTCGCCCGGAACGAGTAGAGCGGAGCCGCGATCAACGGGGCGGCGGAGAAGAACGGCGAACCCGTGTAGCTCGGCGGTGACGCCAGGTCGAAGACGAAGCCCAGAACGATCAGCACGAACGGCAGCGTCCGGACCACCCGCCGGGCCACGCCGTCGCCGGGGCCCGTCACGAGCTCGTCGCTGTCCTGCCGGCTCCGCCCCACCACGCTGTCTCCTGCCGCCCGGTCCCTCGCGGGGTGCGGGCACGCTGCCACCTCGCCCCCCAAGGCTGTCGCCGGGCGGGCCCATCCGTCGACCCGGCCGAGGCCGTCCGGGTGACGGCGGCGAGGACGGCGAAGGCGGGGCCACGGACGCAGGGAACGACGAAGGCCCGGCTCCCCAAAGGGAACCGGGCCTTCGTACTGAGTAGCGGGGGCAGGATTTGAACCTACGACCTCTGGGTTATGAGCCCAGCGAGCTACCGAGCTGCTCCACCCCGCGTCGGTAAACACAACTCTACGTCATTCGGGGGACGGCTCCCGCCAATTACCGTCCCGGACCCCCTCCGACCGACCATAATCGCAGGTCAGCGCCGTGCAGAAAGGTTCCGCGGGGGCAGTGGCCGCCATCGGTCGGCGGCAGCCCGGGCGACGAACACCGGCCCGCGCGGTGCAAGTTCCCTCCCCCGACCGCACGGCCGGCGGCGCCACGCACCCGTCGGTGCCGCTCGCGGGAACCCGCCCGGGCCACTCCGGTCGATACCCGATCGGCCTCGCGGCCCGCTGCGGCTATGCTCTGGGGTGAGCACGCCGAGGGCCATTAGCTCAATTGGCAGAGCAGCGGACTTTTAATCCGTTGGTTGTCGGTTCGAGTCCGACATGGCCTACTGCTCAGCGCAGCGCCCCGTCCGGTTCCAGCCGGGCGGGGCGTTCGTCGTTCCCCCGGAGCCGACGGGTCGGCGGGCCCGGGGAACGGGCTCGGCCCCCACCGCACCGGAGTGCCGTGGGGGCCGAGTCTGCGTCAGAGGACGGTCAGCCGTCAGCCGTTGCGCTTCCAGCGCGGCTTGTCGTCACGACGGCCGCCGAAGGAACCGGTGGAACCGGAGCCGGAGGGGCGGTTGTCGTCACGGCGGCCGTAGGGGCGGTCACCGCCACCGGCACGGAAGCCACCGGACGGACGGTCGCCGCCGCCGGAACGGAAGCCACCGGACGGACGGTCGTCACGGCGGAAGCCACCGCCACGGTTGTCGCCACCACGGTTGTCGCCACCACGGTTGTCGCCACCACGGTCGTCACGGTTGAAACCACCCGACGGACGGTCATCGCGGCGGAAACCACCGGACGGACGGTCGCCACCGGAACGGAACCCACCGGACGGACGGTCATCGCGACGGAAGCCGCCACGGTCGCCACCACGGTCGTCACGGTTGAAACCACCCGACGGACGGTCATCCCGACGGAAACCACCGGACGGACGGTCGCCACCGGAACGGAACCCACCGGACGGACGGTCGCCACCGGAACGGAAGCCACCCGACGGACGGTCGTCACGGCGGAAGCCGCCACGGTCGCCACCGCGGTCGTCACGACGGTTGTCGCGGCGCTCGTAGTTGCCGCGCTCGTCACGGCTCTGGAAGGCCGGGCGCTCCTCGACGACCGGCTCGGCCGCGACGGCAGCCGCGACCTCGGCCTCGGCGGCCTCGGCCACCTCGGCGACAGCGGCCTCCGGGTCCTCGCCGCGCTCACGGGCGGAACGGGCAACGAGGCGGTCGGCCTCCTCGCGCAGCTCCGCGGCGCGACGGGTCGCGCGCTCCAGCTGCTTGGTGAGGTCGGCGACCTCGCGCTCGGCCTGCTTGGCGGCGTTGTTCGCGGAGTCGGCCTGGACCTGCGTCAGCGAACGGGCACCGGTGATCTCGGCGACCTCGGGGTCGAAGGCGCCGACGCCCTGGACGATGTGGCGCGAGGCGTCGACGCCCGCGTCCTCCATCAGGCGGAAGATCTGGCGGCGCTGGTGCGGGAGCGCCAGCGACACGACGACACCGGACTTGCCGGCGCGGGCGGTACGGCCCGAGCGGTGCAGGTAGTCCTTGTGGTCGCCGGCCGGGTCCACGTTCAGGACCAGGTCGATGCCGTCGACGTGGATGCCGCGGGCGGCGACGTCGGTGGCGACGAGCGCGTTGACGTAGCCGTCCTTGAAGTCGGCGAGGACGCGGGTACGGGCGCCCTGCGTCATGCCGCCGTGCAGCGCGTCGGCCTTCACGCCGGCCTCGATGAGCTGCTCGGCGATGCGGTCGGCGCCCAGCTGGGTGCGGACGAAGATGATGGTGCGGCCCTTGCGGGCGGCGATGGCGGCCGTGACCGGCGCCTTGTCCTTCGGCTTCACGACGAGCACGTGGTGCGTCATGGTCGTGACGTTGCCCTGGGCGCTGTCGACCTCGTGCGTGACGGGGTTGGACAGGTAGCGCTTGACCAGGGTGCCGATCTCGTTCTCCATGGTGGCGGAGAAGAGCATGCGCTGGCCGCCGCCGGGGATCTGGTCGAGCAGCTCGGTGACCTCGGGCAGGAAGCCCAGGTCGGCCATCTGGTCGGCCTCGTCGAGGACGGCGATCTTGACGTTCTCGAGGGAGCAGGCGCCGCGGTTGATGATGTCGCGCAGGCGGCCCGGGGTGGCGACGAGGACGTCGACGCCGCGCTCCAGGGCGTAGATCTGGTTGCCCATGGAGGTACCGCCGCAGACGACCTTCATCTTGAGGCCGAGGACGTCGCCGTAGGGCTGGAGGGCGTCCGCGACCTGCATCGCGAGTTCACGCGTCGGCGTGAGGATGATCGCTCGGGGCTTCTTCTTCTCGGTGTGGCCGCCGGCCAGCGAGGCCAGGGTCGGCAGACCGAAGGAGAGGGTCTTGCCGGAGCCGGTGCGGCCGCGGCCGAGGATGTCCTTGCCGGCCAGGGCGTCCGGGATGGTCGCGGCCTGGATCGGGAAGGGGGCGGTGACGCCGTTCTGCGCGAGCTTGCGCACGATGCCCTCGGGCAGACCGAGGTCGCCGAAGGTGATGCCGGGCTCGGCGTCGGCCTCGTCGGAGGCGGCGTCGGTGGACTGGTCGGTCGTCACATCGGCCTCAAGAGCCTCGATGATGTCGTTCGCCTCGGCGGCCTCGATGGCCTCGGTGACCACAAGGGCCTCAACGGCGTCGACGATCTCGTTGGAGTCGTTCTCG
Source organism: Streptomyces sp. NPDC054883 (assembly GCF_053610645.1). NCBI lineage: Bacteria > Bacillati > Actinomycetota > Actinomycetes > Kitasatosporales > Streptomycetaceae > Streptomyces > Streptomyces sp. NPDC054883. The sequence continues at coordinate 22,720 of NZ_JBSGYT010000039.1, forward strand.
GGCATGACGGCACGGTCAGAACTGGAAATGGACATGCGAAATGCGAAACCTTCCGGAGTCTCGGCACGCGCCCAAACTCCGTGAATCGCAAATCGACCGCCTCAATGCGGTCAGCCACGGCTAGGGAGAGTACGCGCCACACGGCGCTCTTCGGATTCGGCGCCGGGCAATGGGATCAAACGATCTATAACCATACGCACCCTCCCCGGGGTCTGGCAAGTTCCTCCCGAAGAAAGGTTCTGACCTGCGGCGATGCCCCGAGGGGTGGGTGCGGTCGAGTCGGTCCTACGCTGCCGGAGGGCTCGGATCGGGCTGCGGCTGCGGCGGAGGCGTCGGCGTGGGTTCCGTCACAGGCGGCTCGGTGGGCGGCTGCGTGGGCGGCGATGCGACGGGCCCGCCGGAGCCCGACCCGGACCCCGATCCCGACCCGGAACCGGACCCGCCGGAGCCCGACCCGGCGGAACCGGAACCACCGCCGGCCCCCGACCCGCCGCCCGACGGCACCTGGGACCCCTGACCGCCCGCGCCACCGCCCGGCCCGGCCGACGGCGAGGGGATCCCGGGCCGCCCGGCCGGCGCGCCCGGGCTGGGCGAGGCACCCGCCCCGCCGGCGGCCTTGCCGGGCTCCCCGGGCTTGCCCGAGGGGTTGCCGGCCGCGTCCTTCGTGCTGTGGCCGTCGCCGTGCACTCCGGATCCGCGTCCGGAGCTGGTGCCCCCGACGGCGGTGAGGCCCTTGTCACCCACCGAGGCGGATGGACCGGGCTTGGCGGCGTCCTCGCCGACGCTCATGCAGCCGGCCGACGCCGCGACCGCGAGCGCGGCAGCGGCCAGTCGGAGAGAAGCGGACAACTGGCGCACGGGTGGCACCTCCGGAAGGGGACAGGGAGCACGATCCGCACCGGGCGGGTCAATGTGCCCAACTCCCTTTACCCCGTAAGAGACACGCCCTCAGGCGAACAGCGCTCGCGCCACCTGCGACCCGAGGTGTACGGAACCCAGCCCGACCAGCACCGAAGCCGCCACGTTCGCGACGGCCAGGAACTTCCAGCCGCGCTCGGCCAGCCGCAGGGTCTCGTAGGAGAACGTCGAGTACGTGCTGAGCGCCCCGCACAGCCCCGTGCCGAGCAGCAGGCCGAGCCGCGAGGAGGCCGCCCCGGCCAGCGCGGCCCCGGTCAGCAGCCCCAGCGCCAGGCAGGCGGCCGCGTTCACCACGAAGGTCCCCCACGGGAAGACCGAATCGTGCCGGGCCTGCACCGCCCGGTCGGTGAGGTAGCGCAGCGGCGCCCCGGCCACCGCACCCACCACCACGACCAGCCAGTTCACGCGCGCCCCCGGCCCCGCAGGGCGAGCCGGGTCGCGGCCGCCGCCGCCCAGACCGCCCCCAGCGCCGCGGCCACCGTCAGCCCGGCGTACCAGAGCGCGGTGGCGGCTTCCCCCTCGTCCAGCAGCCGCGAGAAGTCCGCCGCGTACGTGGAGAAGGTGGTGAAACCGCCCAGCACCCCGACCCCCGCGAACGGCCGCAGCAGCGGGTGCGGCGCCGTCCGGCCGCCCTCGCTGATCAGCACCATGAGCACCCCGATCAGCGCGCAGCCCGCCACGTTGGTCCAGAAGGTCGCCCACGGGAACGCGCCGGGCCCGGCCGGCCACAGCAGGGCGAGCCCGTACCGCGCCGAGGCGCCCGCGGCCCCGCCCGCCGCCACGGCCGCGAGCACCCGCCCCTGCGGTTCGGCTCGCTGCTGCGGCACATGGAGGTCGACGTCCGGGTCGATCGCCTCGGCGCCGCCGACCGGCCGGGTCATCCGTAGCCCAGGTCGTGGAGCCGCTCGTCGTCGATCCCGAAGTGGTGGGCGATCTCGTGCACGACCGTGACCTCCGTCTCCGCGACCACGCTCTCCCGGTCCTCGCACATGCGCAAGGTGGGGTTGCGGTAGATGGTGATCCGGTCGGGGAGGACCCCGGCGTACCACTCGCCGCGGTCGGTCAGGGGGGTGCCCTCGTAGAGACCGAGCAGCTCCGGGTCCGCGGCGGGCGGCTCGTCCTCGACGAAGACCGCCACGTTGTCCATCAGGCGGGTGAGCTCGGGCGGGATCCGGTCCAGGGCCTCTGCGACGAGTTCCTCGAACTCCTCGCGCGTCATCTCCAGCACCCGGTCATTGTCCCTCCGGGACACTCGCGGAAACCGTTTTGGCGATAGGTCCCGACATCCCATATGCTTCTCACGTCCCCGACGCGCTGAAAAGTGCCCGGCGGGCCTTTAGCCCTCATCGTCTAGTGGCCCAGGACGCCGCCCTTTCAAGGCGGTAGCACGGGTTCGAATCCCGTTGGGGGTACGCAACACCATGTGCAAGACTTGTTCTTGCACAAACCAGGTCCTGTGGAGCAGTTGGTTAGCTCGCCACCCTGTCAAGGTGGAGGTCGCGGGTTCAAGTCCCGTCAGGATCGCTGAGGCTGGAAACAGTCTCGTGGCTGGGTAGCTCAGTTGGTACGAGCGATCGCCTGAAAAGCGATAGGTCGCCGGTTCGACCCCGGCCCCAGCCACCACAGGGAAGGCCCCGTCCATCGGACGGGGCCTTCCTGCGTCACCCGGTGGTCTCCCGGGCCTTGCGGCGCCACCGTGCCAGCGCCACCGCCGGGGCTCCTACGGCCACCAGCGCCAGCACCGCCCAGTCCGGTACGGCCCGCGTCACCGACTGGACCCGCCGCTCGACGGCGAACGAGTCGTCCACGTCCAGCAGCCCGGGCAGGGCGCTCGCCCCGTCGTAGAGCAGGAACAGCGCGCCCAGGGTGATGAAGAACAGCCCGGACAGCAGCGAGGTGGTGTGCAGCCCGAGCCGGCCGAACGCGACGGTCCGCCCGCGCAGCCAGCGCCGCCGGCCCAGGTCGAAGCGCTCCCACAGCAGTGCCAGCAGGAACAGCGGTACGGCCATGCCCAGGGCGTACACCGCCAGCAGCAGCCCGCCGTAGACCGGGCTGGCGCTGACCGCGGCCACCGTCAGCACGCTGCCCAGGATCGGCCCGGCGCAGAATCCGGCCAGCCCGTAGAGCGCGCCCAGGGCGTACACCGACAGGGCGGTGGCCGGACGGATCCGGCCCGAGAGTTCGGCGGCCCGCTTGGAGGCGAAGCCCAGGCCGAGGAGCTGGGCGACGCCGAGGGCGATGATCAGCCAGCCGCCCGCCAGGACCAGCCCGTCCCGGTGCCCGTGGAAGAAGCGGCCCGCGTACGAACCGGCCGCGCCCAGCGGTACGAGGGTGCTCGCGAGGCCCGCGTAGAAGATTCCGGTCCGGGCCAGCAGCCGGGAGGCGGAGTCGATCGAGTACGCGAAGAAGGCGGGCAGCAGCAGCGCACTGCACGGGCTGAGCAGCGCCAGCAGGCCGCCCAGCAGGGCGGCGAGGTATCCGATGCCGTTCACTTCGCGGCCCGCGCCTGCGCCTTGGCCCGGGTGATGGCCGCCTCGAAGGCGCCGAGCGGCTGCGCGCCGGCCAGCGGCTCCCCGTTGACCAGGAAGGAGGGGGTGGAGGTGACCCCGATCCGGTAGCCCTCCTCCTGGTCCTTGCGCAGGGCGCCGGAGGCCGCGGCGCCGGCCGTGTCCTGCCGGAAGCGGTCGAGATCGGGCACCCCGGCCTGGCGGGCCAGCTCGGTCAGCCGTTCCTCGCCGAAGCCCTTCTCCTTGGCCCCCTCGGCGTACGCGGCCGCGTGGAACTGCGCGAACCGGTCCTGCCGGCCCGCGGCCCAGGCGGCCTTGGCGGCGGCCTCCGACTCGGCACCGAAGATCGGGAAGTTGCGCCACTCGATGCGCAGGGTGCCGTCCTCCACGTACTTGCGCATGAGCACGGGTTCGGTGTCGCGGGCGAACTTGCCGCAATAGCCGCACTTGAAGTCGGAGTACTCGATCAGCACCACGGGGGCGTCGGCGCGCCCGGCGGCGAGCTTGTCGCCGTCCTCGCGGCGGGCGAGGGCCGCCAGCGGGTCCGGCGCCCCGGCGGCCCCGGGCGCGGAGGCCGAGGAGGCGGAGGCGGCGGTGTGGTCCCGGGGCGCGGTGGCCTGCCAGGACACGATGCCGAGGGTGATCGCGGCGAGGGCGGTCCCGGCGGCGTACAGCAGGGGCTTGCGGGAGGGGGCGGAAGGCATACGGGTGCTCCAGAGCGGTGTTGCGGGTGTGAGTGAGGGGACCGGCGGGCAGGCCGGTCCGCTACACCCGCATCACGGACAGCTCCAGCGGTCCCGGCGCCGGGCGGTCCGGCCCGCGCACGCGCACCCCCGCCGGCACCGCCCGGGCGACGGGGTCCGGCCCGGCCGGGAGCCGGACCGCCGGGGCGCAGGCGTGGTCCCGCCCGTCGCGCGGCGGCACGGCAGGGGCCTGACCGTGGTCCCCCGCGCCGGGCGAGCAGGCCGGGCCGTGGCCCTCGTACGCCACGGCGGTGGCCTCGGCACCCGCGACGGGCGCTTCGGCGGCCGAGGGGGCCGCGGGAGCCGTGCCCGCCAGCAGCACCGCGAGGACGGCGCCGAGCAGCCACCACACTCCACGGGCGCGGGACATGGCAGGCCTCTCACTCGGGGCACGGTCGGTTTAAGGTGATCTCGTCCCGAAATGGTACGGGCAGGAGCAACAAATGCGTTCGCCACCCGACGCTCCCGGGTGAGATCCTCGATCAGGTATGTCTACTTCCTTCGCCGCCCTGCAGACGCTTCTCGGTGAGATCTCCCTCCGTGACGCGCACCGCCTCGGCCGCCGCCTCGAAGGCGCCCGCCGCATCCGAAAGACCGAGGCCAGGCAGGCCGTGCTCGACGAGATCGCCGCGGAGGCCGAGAAGGCCGCCGCGCGTCTGGCCGGCCGTGCCTCGCGCAGACCTGCGGTCACGTATCCCGAGAACCTGCCCGTCAGCCAGAAGAAGGACGAGATCGCCGAGGCGATACGCGACCACCAGGTCGTGATCGTCGCGGGCGAGACCGGCTCCGGCAAGACCACGCAGATCCCGAAGATCTGCATGGAGCTCGGCCGCGGCGTCCGGGGCATGATCGGGCACACCCAGCCCCGCCGGATCGCCGCCCGCACGGTCGCGGAGCGGATCGCCGAGGAGCTGAAGTCCGAGATCGGGCAGACCGTCGGCTGGAAGGTCCGCTTCACCGACCAGGTGGACCAGGACGCCACCTTCGTGAAGCTGATGACGGACGGCATCCTGCTCGCCGAGATCCAGACGGACCGCGAACTGCGCGCGTACGACACGATCATCATCGACGAGGCGCACGAGCGGTCCCTGAACATCGACTTCCTGCTGGGCTACCTGTCCCAGCTGCTGCCGAAGCGCCCCGACCTCAAGGTCGTGATCACTTCGGCGACCATCGACCCGCAGCGGTTCTCCCGGCACTTCGGGGACGCGCCGGTCGTGGAGGTCAGCGGCCGGACGTACCCGGTGGAGGTGCGGTACCGGCCCCTGTTGGAAGACGACTCCGAGGACAGCGACCGCGACCAGATCACCGCGATCTGCGAGGCCGTGGACGAGCTCCAGTCCGAGGGGCCGGGCGACGTCCTGGTGTTCCTCTCCGGCGAGCGCGAGATCCGCGACACGGCGGACGCACTGAACAAACGGAATCTGCGCTTCACCGAGGTGCTGCCCCTCTACGCACGCCTCTCGCACGCCGAGCAGCACCGCGTCTTCCAGCAGCACACGGGGCGCCGGATCGTCCTCGCGACGAACGTCGCCGAGACCTCGCTGACCGTGCCGGGCATCAAGTACGTGATCGACCCGGGCACCGCCCGGATCTCCCGCTACAGCCACCGCACCAAGGTGCAGCGGCTGCCCATCGAGCGGATCTCGCAGGCCAGCGCCAACCAGCGCAAGGGCCGCTGCGGCCGTACCAGCGACGGAATCTGCATCCGGCTGTACTCCGAGGACGACTTCAACGCCCGCCCGGAGTTCACCGACGCCGAAATCCTGCGCACCAACCTGGCCTCCGTCATCCTGCAGATGACCGCGGCCGGCCTCGGAGAGATCGAGAAGTTCCCCTTCATCGACCCGCCGGACCACCGCAACATCCGCGACGGCGTGCAGCTCCTCCAGGAGCTCGGCGCGCTGGACCCGTCGGAGAAGGACGCCCGCAAGCGGCTCACCCCGATGGGCCGCCAGCTCTCCCAGCTGCCGGTCGACCCGCGCCTGGCCCGCATGGTCGTGGAGGCGGACAAGAACAACTGCGTCCGCGAGGTGATGGTCATCGCGGCGGCCCTGTCCATCCAGGACCCGCGCGAGCGGCCCTCGGACAAGCAGACGCAGGCCGATCAGAACCACGCCCGGTTCAAGGACGAGACGAGCGACTTCCTGTCGTTCCTGAACATGTGGCGGTACATCCGCGAACAGCAGAAGGAGCGCGGCTCGTCCTCCTTCCGCCGGATGTGCAAGCAGGAGTACCTGAACTTCCTCCGGATCCGCGAGTGGCAGGACATCTACTCGCAGCTGCGTACGGTCGCCAAGACGATGGGCATCCACGTCAATGACGCCGACGCCCCCGAGCAGAGCGTCCACGTCTCGCTGCTGGCCGGGCTGCTCTCGCACATCGGACTCAAGGACACCGACAAGAACGAGTACCTCGGCGCCCGGGGCGCCAAGTTCGCGATCTTCCCGGGCTCGGCGCTGTTCAAGAAGCAGCCGAAGTTCCTGATGTCGGCGGAGCTGGTGGAGACCTCCCGGCTGTGGGCCCGGGTGAACGCCAAGGTGGAGCCGGAGTGGGTGGAGCCGCTCGCGGAGCACCTGATCAAGCGCACCTACAGCGAGCCGCACTGGGAGAAGGACCAGGCCGCCGTGATGGCGTACGAGAAGGTCACGCTGTACGGCGTGCCGATCGTGGCCCAGCGGAAGATCAATTACGGCCGTATCGACCCCGAGGTCTCGCGGGAGCTGTTCATCCGCAACGCGCTGGTCGAGGGCGACTGGCGGACCCACCACAAGTTCTACGCCGACAACCGCAAGCTCCTCACCGAGGTGGAGGAGCTGGAGAACCGGGCCCGGCGCCGGGACATCGTCGTGGACGACGAGACCCTGTTCGACTTCTACGACCAGCGCATCCCCGAGCACGTGGTGTCGGGGGCGCACTTCGACTCCTGGTGGAAGCACAAGAAGCGCGAGGAGCCCGAACTCCTCGACTTCGAGCGCGAGATGCTGCTGACCGAGAAGGCGGCCGGGGTCACCAAGGCCGACTACCCGGACACCTGGCGGCAGGGGCAGCTGAAGTTCCGGGTGACCTACCAGTTCGAACCGGGCGCGGACGCGGACGGCGTGACCGTGCACATCCCGCTCCAGGTGCTGAACCAGGTCACCGACGAGGGCTTCGACTGGCAGATCCCGGGCCTTCGGGAAGAGGTCGTCACCGAGCTGATCCGCTCTCTGCCCAAGCCGGTCCGCCGCCACTACGTGCCCGCTCCGAACTACGCGGCCCGCTTCCTGGCGACGGCGCAGCCGCTCCAGGAGCCGCTGCACGTGACGCTGGCGCGCGAGCTGCACCGGATGGTCGGGGTGCCGGTCGCGGCCGAGGACTTCGACCTGGGCCGCATCCCGGACCACTTGAAGATCACCTTCCGGATCGTCGACGAGCGGCGCAAGAAGCTCGCCGAGGCCAAGGACCTGGAGGCGCTGCGCCTCCAGCTCAAGCCGAAGGCCCGCCAGGCCCTGTCCAAGGCCGCCGCGGCCACCGCCGAGCGGGCGGGCGGGGAGTCGGTGGAGCGGACCGGGCTGACGGACTGGACGATCGGGACGCTGAGCAAGGTCTTCGAGACCCGGCGCGCGGGCCAGCCGGTGAAGGCGTACCCGGCGCTGGTGGACGCCGGCGACAGCGTGTCCGTACGGCTCTTCGACACCGAGGCCGAGCAGCAGCGGGCGATGTGGCTCGGCACCCGGAAGCTGATCCTGCTCAACATCCCGGTCAACCCGGCCAAGTTCGCCTCGGACAAGCTGACCAACCAGCAGAAGCTGGCTCTGTCCCGCAATCCGCACGGTTCGGTCCAGGCGCTGTTCGAGGACTGCGCGACGGCGGCGACGGACAAGCTGATCGCCGACCACGGCGGTCCGGCATGGGACGAGGCGGGCTTCCGGAAGCTGTTCGACGCGGTACGGGCCGATCTGGTGGACACGACCGTGCGCACCGTCGGGCAGGTCCAGCAGATCCTGGCCGCCTGGCAGGCCTGCGAGCGACGCGTGAAGTCCACCAACAGCCTGGCGTTGATGGCGAACGTCCAGGACGTGAAGGCGCAGCTGGCGGCGCTGATGCCGGCGGGCTTCGTGACGCTGACGGGGCTGCGGCGGCTGCCGGACCTGATGCGCTACCTGGTGGCGGCCGACCGGCGGCTCCAGCAGATGCCCACGGGCGTCCAGCGGGACACGACCCGCATGGAGAAGGTCCACGAGATGCGGGACGAGTACCTGTGGCTGCTGGAGCAGTTGCCGAAGGGCCGCCCGGTGCCGGAGGCGGTCACCGAGATCCGCTGGATGATCGAGGAACTGCGCGTCAGTTACTTCGCGCACGCGCTCGGCACGGCGTACCCGGTCTCCGACAAGCGCATCGTGAAGGCGGTGGACGCCGCGGCGCCCTGATCCGGTTCGACTGCACCCCCTGAGCTGCTGTACAGTCTGATTCGCAGCCGCCCGCTGGGTGGTGCATCGAGGACCTGTGGAGCAGTTGGTTAGCTCGCCACCCTGTCAAGGTGGAGGTCGCGGGTTCAAGTCCCGTCAGGTTCGCAGAAACGTCAGGGCCCGCATCCCCCAGGGGATGCGGGCCCTGACGCGTTGTCGGGTCGGCCGCCCGCCCGTCGTGGCCGTGGAGGCGCCGGAGCCGGGCACTCGGCCGCCCAAGGGGGCCGGCGGTTCTCCTGGGTGCCCGTGGGGGCCTCCGGGGCGCCCACGGGCCCGTACGCGCCCTCCGGCGGCCCGTCGCACAGAGGGGGCGGACGGACGGCGCCGCGCACCCGCATCCTCCTTTCGCGTGAGGCGGACGGGTGACACGTCCCCTTGCGGGTGCATTGCCGGATGTACAAGAGGCATCAGCTGTGACGGGTGTCACCACACGAGTTTCCGCGAGTCGCACATTTATCGCACCCATATGGCGACTCGATTTAATATGTGCAATGGCACCCGTCCGGCCGGGCTCCCCGGGTACCGGCGATTCGGGCCCCCTCCGGGCATAAAAAAAGACCGCGCTGGACCCGGCGGAGTCCAGCGCGATCGAACGACGAGAACCTGTTGGGGCAGGTCCCGCCGTTTGAAGCCTTGTGGGTTTCATCGGATTGGGGGATCCGGTTCATGCCCTCCCCCGGCGATCGCCGGGAGCTGTCCCCAAAAAAAGGGGTGGTGCCGCGAGCCTCAGGCCTCGCTGCGCTGCTGCGGAATTCCCGCGAGCAGTGCGCGGACCTCAGCCTCGCGATAACGGCGGTGTCCACCCAGGGTGCGGATGGACGTGAGCTTGCCAGCCTTGGCCCAGCGGGTGACCGTCTTCGGGTCCACGCGGAACATCGTGGCAACCTCAGCCGGGGTCAGCAGCGGCTCGGCATCAGGGGTGCGAGCGGTCATGAGCGGCCTCCTCGGGAGAACCGAACCATCTCGGTTCTTTCCTCTAAATTCTGCACCTTGGCCCACGTTGCCCGAAATGGACATACGCAGGCCGAGTCGGTTATAGGACGAACGGCTTGTCCTCGGCACTACAACTACACCATCCGTCCAGCCTCGACGGCCAAACCGATGGAATTGCCCTCCGAGGTGTTCATCAGCGGCGGAAGCCGATGGACCGTCCCATAACGGACAGTCACCCCACTGTGACGATCAGTCACAGAGCGATCAGGAGTCGTCAGACCCCCCGTAGAGCGCAATACCGAGCATTCCGCCCAAAGTTGGGTGGAAGGAACCCTCCCCGGACTCCTTGTCCTATTTTGGCACGAGGGTAGGGGAAGGGCGCAAGGGTGTAGTTAGTGCGGTCCGTCACGCTTGAGTCAATGGCCCGGATCGGGACGTAGGTCCTGGAACAAAGACCCAAATGCCGCGATCAAGCCTCTGATCTGCGTTTTACGGCCGATCGGACGATACGGGTGACCCGGCGCCCTCCGCTAGGGACAATCCGGGCCGGTTCGGCCGATGCCGCCCCGGAAGGCCCCCCGGCGCCGTCCGGGCGCCGCCCCGGTGCCCTCCCCGCCGGAGCGCGGGCATCGGGCCGCTCGCCCGGCCCGGCCGCGGCGCTAGTTCGCGAAGAGCCGCTCCCGGACCGCCCTCCAGCGTTCCGCCAGCTCCGCGTACGTCCCGGCCGCGCCCTCCGCGTCCCCCGCCCGCAGCGCCGCGATGCCCGCCGCCAGGTCGCGGGCCGAGCGGTCGCCGGCCAGGGCGGCCTCCGGCAGTGCGTACAGCAGCCCGCCGTAGTCCAGCTCCACCATCGAGCGCGGGTGGAACTCCTCCAGCCAGCTCCCGACCTCCACCAGGGCCTCGGCGAGCACCCCGTAGCCCTCCGCGGCCCGCAGCGTCCGCAGCCCGCGCGCCAGGCGCCGCCGGGCCTGCACCATCGGCGTCCGGTAGCGCAGCCGCTCGCCCGGCAGGTACTCCCGCTCCTCGTCCGCAACCAGCACGAACCAGCGCAGCGGGACCTGCCACACCGCGGTGCGGATCCACGGCCGCCCGTCCGGGTTCCGCTCGCGCCAGGCCTCGTACGCCTCGGTCGCCCGGCGGCGGGCCGACGGGGGCAGCGCCGCGTCCAGCACCGGACGCGGGAAGTCCGCCTCCAGCTCCTGGAGCGCCAGCCAGCCGCGCAGCCTGGTCCGCCACGGGCAGACCAGCAGCGCCCCGCCCAGCTCCGCCGTGAACGCGTCCCCGCTCTCGTGCGCCGGCACCCCGACCACGGGTACCCGAACCAAGTCCGCCAGCGACCTGCGCAGTTCGTCCTGGGCGGTCGGGGCGTCCCCGCGCCGGGCGTAGCCGGCCCAGTGCGCGCGCTCGGCCTCGGGGAAGGCCGCCAGGGGCTCGTAGACTCGCAGGTAGGAGGCGTACGGGACGGTCGGCCCGGTGCGCGCGGAGGGCAGTCGGCGGTCGGCGGATTCGCTCACGCTCTCGTACTCCCCCGACCCGCCCGGCGGTACTCCGCACGGGGGTCCCCGCATCGCCGGTAACCCGGGAGTGTTCCGATCTACGGACAGGGCGTTCCCATCCGCCGTCCAGGTCTTACGCTGCTCCCAGCACGCCCTCCCCCACCCGCAGGGCGGGCGTCTTTCCGCCGCATCTCTTCCATGGGAGTCACCACCGTGACCGAAATGACCGACGGCGTCCTGCACACCCTGTTCCGCACGGAGCAGGGCGGCCACGAGCAAGTCGTGCTGTGCCAGGACCGAGCCACGGGCCTCAAGGCCGTCATCGCGATCCACTCCACCGCCCTGGGCCCGGCCCTCGGCGGCACGCGCTTCCACGCGTACGCCTCGGACGAGGAAGCCGTCCTCGACGCGCTGAACCTCTCGCGCGGCATGTCGTACAAGAACGCCCTCGCCGGTCTCGACCACGGCGGCGGCAAGGCCGTCATCATCGGTGACCCGGACACCCTGAAGAGCGAGGAACTGCTGCTGGCCTACGGCCGGTTCGTGGACTCCCTCGGCGGCCGCTACGTGACCGCCTGCGACGTCGGCACGTACGTCGCGGACATGGACGTGGTGGCCCGCGAGACCCGCTGGGCGACGGGCCGCTCCCCCGAGAACGGCGGCGCGGGCGACTCCTCCGTGCTCACCTCCTTCGGCGTGTTCCAGGGCATGCGCGCGAGCGCCCAGCACCTGTGGGGCGACCCGACGCTGCGCGGCCGCAAGGTCGCGGTCGCGGGTGTCGGCAAGGTCGGCAAGCACCTGGTCGAGCACCTGCTGGAGGACGGCGCCGAGGTCGTGATCACCGACGTCCGCCTGGACTCGGTGCAGACGATCCTCGACAAGCACGCCACCGGGAAGTACGCGGGCCGGGTCACCGCCGTCGCCGGCACGGACGCGCTGATCCGCGTCGAGGGCCTGGACATCTACGCGCCCTGCGCGCTGGGCGGTGCGCTGAACGACGAGTCGGTGCCGGCCCTGACCGCGAAGGTCGTGTGCGGCGCGGCGAACAACCAGCTCGCCCACCCGGGGGTGGAGAAGGACCTCGCGGACCGCGGGATCCTCTACGCCCCCGACTACGTGGTGAACGCAGGCGGTGTCATCCAGGTCGCGGACGAGCTGCACGGCTTCGACTTCGATCGCTGCAAGGCGAAGGCGGCGAAGATCTTCGACACCACGCTGGCCATATTCGCACGTGCGAAGGCGGATGGGATCCCGCCGGCCGCGGCGGCGGACCGGATCGCCGAGCAGCGGATGTCGGACGCCCGCGCCGCGCGCGCGGTCTGATCCGTCCCGCGACGTCCGGGGGACCCTTCCGCTACCGCCGGAAGGGTCCCCCGGACCGCAGGGGAGACGGAACTCACTGCGCTTCGGCGGGTCGTCCGCCAGGAAAGGGTTAAAATCGCAGCTGACCAGCGAGTACGGGGTGTCTCGTTGGTCCTGCACCGGGGCGCGTCATGCGGGCGGCGTACCGTATGGCCGCGGAAGCAGGTACCGTTGAACACCTACGGACGGTCTCTCCACGGAGAGCCCGCTCCGAAACATGAACGCGTGTCAGACTCTGGGGCCGTCGAGCCCCGTCACCGAGGGGGTCGAGCCATGGGGCGCGGCCGGGCCAAGGCCAAGCAGACAAAGGTCGCCCGCCAGCTGAAGTACAACAGCGGCGGGACTGACCTCTCGCGTCTGGCCAATGAGCTGGGCGCATCGCCGACAGAGCCGCTGCCTATCAGCGCGCCGGTCGAAGTCGATGACGATCTGGACGACGACGACCCGTACGCCAAGTACGCGGAGCTGTACAACAGCGATGACGACGAGGACGAGGACGAGGAGTCCGGTCCGTCGGCGCACCGTCGCGGCGCTTGACGCACACACCGCGTCTGCACCCGCTCAGAGTCTTGAGCGACTCGAAGTAGTGAAACCCGGTCCAGGGCATGGCCCCGGACCGGGTTTCAGTGCTGCTCAGCTTGCGTAGGAACCGGTGAGGGTCGCGCCCTCGGTGTGGTCGCCGCGGTCCAGGATCTCCCCCGCGACCCAGGCGTCGACGCCCCGGTCGGCCAGCGCGGTCAGGGCCACGTCCACCGACTCCTGCGGGACGACGGCCATCATGCCGACGCCCATGTTCAGCGTCTTCTCCAGCTCCAGCTGCTCCACCCGGCCGGTCCTGCCGACCAGGTCGAAGATGGCGCCGGGCGCCCAGGTCGAGCGGTCGACCGTGGCGTGCAGGTGGTCCGGGATCACCCGGGCGAGGTTGGCGGCGAGGCCGCCGCCCGTGATGTGCGAGTACGCGTGGACCTCGGCCGTACGGGTGAGGGCCATGCAGTCCAGCGAGTAGATCTTGGTCGGCTCCAGCAGTTCCTCGCCGAGGGTCCGGCCGAGCTCGTCGACGTGCTGCTCCAGGGCCATGCCGGCCTGGTCGAGCAGGACGTGGCGGACCAGCGAGTACCCGTTCGAGTGAAGGCCGGACGATGCCATCGCGATGACGGCGTCACCCGTACGGATGCGATCCGCGCCCAGCAGCCGGTCGTACTCGACCACACCGGTGCCCGCGCCCGCCACGTCGAAGTCGTCCGGGCCCAGCAGGCCCGGGTGCTCGGCGGTCTCGCCGCCCACCAGGGCGCAGCCGGCGAGGACACAGCCCTCGGCGATGCCCTTGACGATGGCCGCGACACGCTCGGGGTGCACCTTGCCGACGCAGATGTAGTCGGTCATGAAGAGCGGTTCGGCGCCGCAGACGACGATGTCGTCCATGACCATCGCGACCAGGTCGTGGCCGATGGTGTCGTACACGCCGAGCCGGCGGGCGACGTCCACCTTGGTGCCGACGCCGTCGGTGGCGGAGGCGAGCAGGGGGCGCTCGTACCGCTTGAGGGCGGAGGCGTCGAAGAGGCCGGCGAACCCGCCGAGGCCGCCGAGGACCTCGGGGCGCTGCGTCTTCTTCACCCACTCCTTCATGAGCTCGACGGCGCGGTCTCCCGCTTCGATGTCGACACCTGCTGCTGCGTAGCTGGCACCGGTGGTCTTCTCTGTCATGACAGGAGAGAGCTTTCGTGTCGTTACTGCGGGTGGTGCACGGCCCTGGGAAAAGCCTGAAAGACAGGGCCGGGCGCAGGTCGTACGGGGAGCGCGGAGCGGACCCGCCCGGTGGGGCGGGTCCGGTGCGTCCTACGGGCGCCGGAGCGCGTCGGCGGCGTCGGTGCCGCCCGCGAGCTCGGTCTCCAGGAGCTGCTTGCCGAGCAGCTGCGGGTCGGGCAACTCCATCGGGTACTCGCCGTCGAAGCAGGCCCGGCAGAGGTTGGGCTTCTGGATGGTGGTCGCCTCGACCATCGCGTCGAGCGAGATGTACGAGAGCGAGTCGGCCCCGAGCGACGTGGCGATCTCGTCGACCGTCATGCCGTTGGCGATCAGCTCGGCCCGGGTGGCGAAGTCGATGCCGAAGAAGCACGGCCACTTCACCGGCGGCGAGGAGATCCGGATGTGGACCTCGGCCGCGCCGGCCTCGCGGAGCATCTTGACCAGGGCGCGCTGGGTGTTGCCGCGGACGATCGAGTCGTCCACGACCACCAGGCGCTTGCCCCGGATGACTTCCTTGAGGGGGTTGAGCTTGAGCCGGATGCCGAGCTGGCGGATCGTCTGCGAGGGCTGGATGAAGGTCCGCCCCACGTAGGCGTTCTTGACCAGGCCCGAGCCGTACGGGATGCCGCTGGCCTCGGCGTAGCCGACCGCGGCGGGCGTGCCGGATTCCGGCGTCGCTATCACCAGGTCCGCTTCGACCGGGGCTTCCTTGGCCAGCCGCCGGCCCATCTCGACACGCGAGAGGTAGACGTTCCGGCCGGCGATGTCGGTGTCCGGGCGCGCCAGGTAGACGTACTCGAACACGCAGCCCTTGGGCTTCGCTTCCGCGAATCGGGAGGTCCGCAGACCGTTCTCGTCGATCGCGATGAGCTCACCCGGCTCGACCTCGCGGACGAAGCTGGCGCCGCAGATGTCGAGGGCGGCGGTCTCGCTCGCGACGACCCAGCCGCGCTCCAGGCGGCCGAGGACCAGCGGGCGGATGCCCTGCGGGTCACGGGCGGTGTAGAGGGTTCCCTCGTCCATGAAGACCAGCGAGAACGCGCCCTTGACCTGGGGGAGGACCTTGGCGGCCGACTCCTCGATGGTCAGGGGCTTGCCCTCGTCGTCGGTCTGGCCGGCCAGCAGGGCGGTGACCAGATCGGTGTCGTTGGTGGCTGCCACCTGGGTGGCGCGCCCGTCCTGACGGGGGAGATCGGCGACCATCTCGGCGAGCTCGGCGGTGTTCACCAGGTTGCCGTTGTGACCCAGGGCGATGGAGCCGTGGGCGGTCGCGCGGAAGGTCGGCTGGGCGTTCTCCCAGACGGAGGCCCCGGTGGTCGAATAGCGGGCGTGACCGACCGCGATATGACCTTGGAGCGAGCCGAGAGAGGTTTCGTCGAAGACCTGGGAAACGAGGCCCATGTCCTTGAAGACGAGGATCTGGGAACCGTTGCTCACAGCGATTCCCGCGGACTCTTGTCCGCGGTGCTGTAGTGCATACAGTCCGAAGTAGGTGAGCTTGGCGACCTCTTCACCCGGAGCCCAGACACCGAAGACGCCGCAAGCGTCCTGGGGGCCCTTTTCGCCGGGGAGCAGGTCGTGGTTGAGTCGTCCATCACCACGAGGCACGCTTCCGAGTGTAGGCGAGATCGACCACTGGTCCGAATTGGGGACGGCCGGGAAATCTCACAGCACACAGGGTGACGGGACGCTTCCGTCTCGGTATGCGGAACCCATTGTTGACAGGTACGCGGGCATTCGACAGGCTCTCGCCCCATGCAGCCCCTCGGTGACCGTACGGTCACCCTCGTCGAGCGCCGGCACGTGGACCTGGTCCGTGTCGCGAGCGCCATCTGTCGCTGTTCCGCGTAGTCACACGCCGCTTTCCCACGCCTTTCGCGCTCCGTTGCGCGCCATGGCGCGCGCTCTGACGCGCGCCGCCCTTTTCCCGCTCCCCGCCTGAGCCCGCTCCGCCGTGCCGTGCGCCGTCCCGCGCCGCCCGGAGCCGGGCCGGCGGGCCGTGCCCTGGAGTACCTGTGACCTCGTACGAATCCCCCCTGTCCCGGCGCGCCTTCGGCGGCGCGGTCGGTGCGAGCGCGGCCGCCGCCGCGGTGGGGCTGGGCGCGACGCCCGCCGCCGCCGGGCCGCAAGAGACCGCCACCGCCCAGGACCACGGGACCGGCCCCGGCGAGCGGGACTTCCGGGCGGCCCGGGGGCGTCACTCCCGGCGCCCGAACATCCTGTTCATCCTGGGTGACGACCTCGGCTGGGCGGACCTGTCCTCGTACGGCTCCCCGCACATCAAGACCCCGAACCTGGACCGGCTGGGCCGCCAGGGCGTCCGTTTCACCGACGCCTACGCGGGCTCCGCGACCTGCTCCCCGACCCGGTTCAGCCTGTACACCGGCCGCTACCCGGGCCGGACGAAGGGCGGGCTGGCCGAACCGATCGCCGACAAGTCGGCCGGGCTGGAGCCCACGCACCCGACGCTGGCCTCACTGCTGCGCGACTCCGGGTACGCGACGGCGCTGATCGGCAAGTGGCACTGCGGCTACCTGCCGGACTACAGCCCGACCCGCTCGGGCTGGGACGAGTTCTTCGGCAACTTCGGCGGGGCGCTGGAGTACTACTCCAAGCTGGGCCTGGGCGGCGAGTACGACCTGTACGAGGGTGACGCCGAGTACAAGGACCTGCGCTACTACACGCGGATCATCACGGAACGGGCGAGCGAGTACGTCTCCCGCGACCACCACGACAGGCCCTGGCTGCTGAACCTCAACTTCACCACCCCGCACTGGCCGTGGATCGCGGACGGGGACACGGCGCAGAGCGCCGAGGTCGTGCGGCGGATCAAGGCGGGTGACGCCCGGGCGCTGTGGCACCAGGACGGCGGGTCGGTGGAGAAGTACAAGCAGATGGTGGAGGACCTGGACCGCTCGGTCGGCGAGGTGCTGAACGCCCTGGCGCGGTCGGGGCAGGAGGAGGACACCCTGGTCGTCTTCGCCAGCGACAACGGCGGTGAACGCTTCTCCTACAACTGGCCGCTCTCGGGCAACAAGGCGTCCCTCCAGGAGGGCGGGATCCGGGTGCCGACGCTCGTGCGCTGGCCCGCACGGCTGGACGCCGGCCAGGTCAGCCGCGTCCCGGTGTTCAGCCCGGACTGGACGGCGACGCTGCTGGAGCTGGCCGGTACCCGGCCGCACCCGGCGTACCCGCTGGACGGGGTGAGCCTCGCGGGGTACCTGCTGCGCGGGGAGCGGCCCGCGGAGCGGGACCTGTTCTGGCGGGTGCGCGGGGAGCGGGCGCTGCGCCGCGGGGACTGGAAGTACTACCAGGGCAAGAGCGGCCGGGACCAGCTCTTCGACCTGGCGGAGGATGCGCGCGAGCAGGCCGACAAGGCGGCCGTGGAGCCGGCCCGGCTGGCGGGGTTGCGAGCCGCGTGGGAGAAGACGAACGCGGGACTGCTGCCCTACCCGGCGTGAGCCGTCACTCCGCCGCCGAGGCCGCTTCGGCGGTCAGGCCGGTGCCGTCCGCGCCGGTCAGGGTCAGCGTCCGGCCCTGGACCCGCCAGCTGAGCGGGCCGCCGCCGAACAGCGCGGTCAGGGCCTGCTCGACCTCGGCCGCCGGGCCCTCGCAGGCCATCCGGGTCGTGGCGAGCGGGCCGAAGGTGAGGGAGGGGCCCGCCACGACGGCCTGGGCCGTGAACCGGTTGCAGCCGAGGCCACCGCTCGCCGAGCCGTCGGGGGCGAGGGCGAAGCGGGCCCTCCCGGCGGCTTCGGCGGCCACGGCGGAAGCCGTTCCGCCCCGGCCCAGGGCGGTGACGGTCCACTCGGTGACGGTGAGCGGCGCGTCCACGACCGGCGGCTCCGGGGCGGGCTTCGCGTCGAAGGTGCCGGAGTGGACGGCCCGGGGCGGGGCGTCCTGCACGCTGCAGGCGGTGGTTCCCGCCAGCGCGAGGACGGCGGCCAGGACGGCGGCGGGCAGCTGCGGGCGGGGTGTACCCATGCCCCTGTGACGGGCGGCCCGGCCGGCCGGTTCCCCGCCCTCAGCTCATCAGGGGCAGCAGCGCCGACAGGTCGGCCCGCTCGCCGCTCGCCCGTACGCGGGCTTCCCGCACCGTCTCCGCCCAGCCGGTGCGGCCCGTGGCGAGCCGGATCCAGGTCAGCGGGTCGGTCTCGACGACGTTCGGCGGGGTACCGCGGGTGTGGCGGGGTCCCTCGACGCACTGGACCACGGCGAAGGGCGGGATCCGTACCTCGACGGAGGCGCCCGGCGCGGTGACGGCGAGGGCGTCGGCGAGGAGCCGGGTGCAGGCGGCCAGGGCCTGCCGCTCGATCGGGACGTCCAGCCCGGCGGCCCGGTTCAGGTCATCGGTGTGCACCACCAGCTCCACGGTCCGGGTGACCAGGAAGTCGCCCAGGGTCATGGCTCCGATCCACAGGTTCAGCACCCGGCGGTCCGGGTTCGCGGCGAGCGCCTCGGCCAGCCGCGCCCCGGCGCGCTCGTACAGCTCGGGCAGCGGCGCGCCGACCAGCGTCTCCTTCGCCGCCTCGGCGATCTTCCCGGCGAGCGAGGCGGTGGCGAAGGGCCACTCGACCGCGGTCAGCTCCGGGACGGCGGCGGGCGGCCGGGCGAGACCGGCGGCCAGCGAGTCGGCGATCCACGCGATGTGCGCGGCCAGATCCCCGACCGCCCACTGCCCGAGCCCACTGGGCCGGGCCAGCTGCTCGGGGGTCAGCTCCCGTACGGCGTCCGCGACATGGCCGAACTGGGCCGTGACGGCGGCGCGGATCTTGGCGGAGTCGTAGGTGCGCGTTTTCCTCTTGGCGGGCGGCATGGCCCGACCCTACTCGGGCGCCGACGCACGGGCCCCCGGCCGGAAACCGGCCGGGGGCCCGTGCGGTGGGGCGGGATCAGGCGAGGAGCGCCGGGATCGTCGCCTCGTGGGCGGTGCGCAGTTCCGCGAGCGGGATCGTGAACTCGCCCTGGACCTCGATCTCCTCGCCGTCGACCACGCCGATGCGGGCCGCCGGCAGGCCCCGCGCACCGCACATGTCGGTGAAGCGGAGTTCCTCGCTGCGCGGGACCGCCACGATGGCGCGGCCCGCGGACTCGGAGAAGAGGAAGGTGAAGGCGTCCAGGCCGTCCGGGACCACGATCCGCGCGCCGTTGCCGCCGCGCAGGCAGGATTCGGTGAGCGCCTGGATCACGCCGCCGTCCGACAGGTCGTGCGCGGCGTCGATCATGCCGTCGCGCGAGGCCGAGATCAGGATATCGCCGAGCAGCTTCTCGCGGCCCAGGTCCACCTTGGGCGGCATGCCGCCGAGGTGGTCGTGGACGACCTGGGACCACGCCGAGCCGCCGAACTCCTCGGCCGTGTCGCCGAGCAGGTAGAGCAGCTGGCCGGCCTCCGTGAACGCCATCGGCGTACGGCGGTTGACGTCGTCGATCACACCGAGGACCGCCACGACCGGGGTCGGGTGGATCGCGATGTCACCGGTCTGGTTGTAGAGCGAGACATTGCCGCCGGTCACCGGGGTGCCCAGCTCCAGGCAGCCGTCCGCGAGACCACGGGTGGCCTCCGCGAACTGCCACATGACGCCCGGGTCCTCGGGGGAGCCGAAGTTCAGGCAGTCGGAGATCGCGAGGGGCTTGGCACCGGTCGCGGCGACGTTGCGGTACGCCTCCGCGAGCGCGAGCTGCGCGCCCGTGTACGGGTCGAGCTTCGCGAAGCGGCCGTTGCCGTCGGTGGCCATCGCGACGCCGAGGTTGGTCTCCTCGTCGATGCGGACCATTCCGGCGTCCTCGGGCTGCGCGAGCACCGTGTTGCCCTGCACGAACCGGTCGTACTGGTCGGTGACCCAGGACTTCGAGGCCTGGTTCGGGGACGAGACCAGTGCCAGGACCTGCGCGCGCAGTTCCTCGGAGGTCTGCGGCCGGGGCAGCTTCCCCGCGTCGTCGGCCTGGAGCGCGTCCTGCCACTCGGGGCGGGCGTACGGGCGGTGGTAGACCGGGCCCTCGTGGGCGACGGTGCCCGGGGGCACGTCCACGATCTGCTCGCCGTGCCAGAAGATCTCCAGGCGCTCGCCGTCGGTGACTTCACCGATGACGGTGGCGATGACGTCCCACTTCTCGCAGATCTCCATGAAGCGGTCGACGTGCTGCGGCTCGACGATCGCGCACATGCGCTCCTGCGACTCGCTCATGAGGATCTCCTCGGGCGAGAGCGTCGCGTCGCGCAGCGGCACGGTGTCCAGCTCGACGCGCATGCCGCCGCTGCCGGCGGAGGCCAGCTCGCTGGTGGCGCAGGACAGCCCGGCGCCGCCGAGGTCCTGGATGCCGGCGACCAGCTTCTCCTTGAAGATCTCCAGGGTGCACTCGATGAGGAGCTTCTCCTGGAACGGGTCGCCGACCTGGACGGCGGGGCGCTTGGTCGGCTTCGAGGCGTCGAAGGTCTCCGAGGCCAGCACGGACACGCCGCCGATGCCGTCGCCGCCGGTGCGGGCACCGTAGAGGATGACCTTGTTGCCGGGGCCGGACGCCTTGGCGAGGTGGATGTCCTCGTGCTTCATCACGCCGATGCAGCCGGCGTTGACCAGCGGGTTGCCCTGGTAGCAGGCGTCGAAGACGACCTCGCCGCCGATGTTCGGCAGCCCCAGGCAGTTGCCGTAGCCGCCGATGCCCGCGACCACGCCCGGCAGGACGCGCTTGGTGTCGGGGTGGTCGGCCGCGCCGAAGCGCAGCGGGTCCACGACGGCGACCGGGCGGGCGCCCATGGCGAGGATGTCGCGGACGATGCCGCCGACGCCGGTGGCCGCGCCCTGGTAGGGCTCGATGTACGAAGGGTGGTTGTGCGACTCGACCTTGAAGGTGACCGCGTAGCCCTGGCCGACGTCGACGACGCCGGCGTTCTCGCCGATGCCGACGAGCATGGCCGTGTTCTCGGGGGCCTTCTCACCGAACTGCTTCAGGTGCACCTTGCTGCTCTTGTACGAGCAGTGCTCGGACCACATGACGGAGTACATGGCGAGCTCGGCGCCCGTGGGGCGGCGGCCGAGGATCTCCCGGATGCGGGCGTACTCGTCCTCCTTGAGGCCGAGTTCCTTCCAGGGCTGCGCCGCGTCCGGGGTCCCGGTGGCGTTCTTGACGGTATCGAGGGTCATGCGGAAACCAGCTTCTTCAGGACCGACGTGAAGAACGGGAGGCCGTCGGTGCGGCCGGTTCCGACCAGCGGTTCGACCGCGTGCTCGGGGTGCGGCATGAGGCCCAGGACGTTGCCGGCGGCGTTGGTGATGCCGGCGATGTCACGCAGCGAGCCGTTCGGGTTCCCGTCGAGGTACCGGAAGGCCACGCGGCCCTCGGCCTCCAGTTCGTCGAGCGTGCGCTCGTCGGCGGTGTAGCGGCCGTCCATGTTCTTGAGCGGGATGGAGATCTCCTGGCCGGCGCTGTAGTCGCCGGTCCACGCGCTCTCCGCGTTCTCCACGCGCAGCTTCTGCTCGCGGCAGATGAAGTGCAGGTGGTTGTTGCGGAGCATCGCCCCCGGCAGCAGGTGGGCCTCCGTGAGGACCTGGAAGCCGTTGCAGATGCCGAGGACGGGCATGCCGGCCCTGGCCTGCTCGATGACGGTCTCCATCACCGGCGAGAAGCGGGAGATGGCCCCGGCGCGCAGGTAGTCGCCGTAGGAGAAGCCGCCCGCGAGGACGACCGCGTCGACCTGGTGGAGGTCCTTGTCGCGGTGCCACAGCGAGACGGGCTCGGCTCCGGCGAGCCGCACGGCGCGCAGCGAGTCACGGTCGTCCAGCGTTCCGGGGAACGTGACGACTCCGATGCGAGTGGTCACCGTCAGGCCTCGACCTTCACGGTGAAGTCTTCGATGACGGTGTTGGCGAGGAACGTTTCGGCCATCTTGTGGATGCGGTCGAGGGCGGCCTGGTCGACCGGTCCCTCCACCTCCAGTTCGAAGCGCTTCCCCTGGCGGACGTCGGCGATCCCATCGAAGCCCAGGCGCGGCAGTGCACGCTGCACCGCCTGGCCCTGGGGGTCGAGGATCTCCGGCTTGAGCATGACGTCGACTACGACGCGTGCCATCGGGCACTCCCGTGTGGTGGTTGGTGCGAGGCGGTTCCTCCAGCGTACCCGTCCGAAATTTCTACGCGGGTAGATATCCGCAGGCGTCCGGAGGGGCGGCGTTTGGGCTTCACCAACGCTTCGCAAAATCCACCGGAAAACCACTCGCCCGCCATTGCGGCCGGACACGCGGAGATAATTAACTGGGCTTCGCAATTCAATGGGAATCGCGGTACAAAGGAATCGGCTGAGATTCCGGCCGATTGACGCATTGCTCCGAAACATCCACACAGGCGACATCACCGCACGTCAGCACGTGGTGACCTCGCACGAAGGGACCGATATCCGTGGCGCAGCGCGTAGTAGTCACGCTCTCCGATGACATCGACGGCGGAGCGGCGGAGGAAACGGTCTCGTTCGCCCTGGACGGTAAGTCGTACGAGATCGACCTCAATCCGGCCAACGCAAAGAAACTGCGGAAGAGCCTGGCCCCTTACGTGGCCGCCGGCCGTCGGCAGGCCCGCTCCGGCAAGGCGTACCGGCACACCAGCATCGCCCCCGACCCGGCCGCCGTACGGGCCTGGGCCCGGTCGAACGACCACGACGTGCCGCCGCGCGGCCGCATCCCGAAGCGGGTCTACGAGGCCTACAACGCTGCCCACTGACCCCGGATTTGCCATCCACCCCCTCCGATCGGCTAGTGTGTGGATCACGCCGAGGGGCCAGACCGCAGGTCAGAGCCCCGAAGGTCGTGCGGGTGTAGTTCAGTAGCAGAACACCCCCCTTCCAGGGGGGAGGCGCAGTGTGCAATCCCTGTCACCCGCTCTGCACGCTTTACCGGCCACGGTCGTGGATCAGGTACAGTGATGCTCGCATCTCGGCACGGCATTCATGTCGTCGCGAGCGTGCGGACGTAGCTCAGTTGGTAGAGCACCACCTTGCCAAGGTGGATGTCGCGAGTTCGAGTCTCGTCGTCCGCTCAGAGGACAAAGGCCCTGATCATCGATCAGGGCCTTTGTCGTATGTCCAGGAAGCCGGGGGCGGGACGTGCCGAAGATGACCGGGTGGTGGCGCAGCCGCGGCAGCGCGGGCAAGGTCGAGCTGTACACCCGCTGGTCGTTCCATTCCTTCGTCGTGCTCGAAATCGCGTCGTTCGGGCTGGGCGCGCTCGCGTCGGCGGCCGGGGACGACTCCGCCCGGTCCTCCTGGCCGGTGGCCACCGGGCTGTTCCTGCTGCTCTGCGCCCAGTCGGTCCTCGTCGGGTTCCTCTCCTCCCGGGCCCTGGACTGGCTCGTGGAGCGCCGTGAGCGCCCGGTCCGGCTCCCGGTGGTGACGGCCCTGGTCACCGGCGCCGCCTGCCTCACCGCCCTGGTCCTGGTGCGGACCGGCCGGGTGGACGCGGCCGTGGCCCCGGCCCCGGTCATCGGCATGACGGGTTTCGCCTGCGGATCGTTCGCCCTGTGCGTCAAGCGGATCCGGCACATGACGTACGCGCCGCTGGGCGCCGCCGTTCTGATGGGCGGGGCGGCGCTCGCCACGGGCCTCCCGGCGGCTTCCGTCCTCGGGTACGTCATAGGGGTGCCGGCCAGCGGGCTCTTCTTCAGCGTCGCCTACGGTTTCTCCGCGTGGCTGCTGAAGACCGTGCGCGAGCTGGACCGCTCGCGGGAGTACCAGGCGCGGCTGGCGGTGGCGGAGGAGCGGCTGCGGTTCGGGCGGGACCTGCACGATGTGATGGGCCGCAACCTGGCGGTGATCGCGCTCAAGAGCGAGCTGGCCGTCCAGCTGGCCCGGCGCGGACGCCCGGAGGCGGTGGAGCAGATGACCGAGGTGCAGCGGATCGCGCGCGAGTCCCAGCGGGAGGTACGGGACGTCGTGCGCGGCTACCGGGAAGCGGACCTGGCGGTGGAACTGGAGGGCGCCCGAGGGGTGCTGAGCGCCGCCGGGATGGACTGCCGGGTCGAGTTCGAGGCCGGGCGGGCGCTCCCGGCCGAGGTGCAGTCCGCGCTGGGCTGGGTGGTCCGGGAGGCGACCACCAACGTGCTGCGGCACGGTGACGCCCGCAGCTGCCTGATCCGGCTGACGACCGGGCAGGGGGCCGCCGACCCGGTGACGCTGCTGGTGGAGAACGACGGCGCCCCGGCCGGCGCCCCCTCCGGACCGCCCGGGTCGGGGCTCGCCGGGCTGCGCGAGCGGCTCGCGGCCGTGGACGGCGCGTTGCGGGCGGGTCCCGCGCCGGGCGGCCGGTTCCGGCTGGTCGCGGAGGTTCCCCGCCCGCGGGGCAGGACGACGGAGGTGGGGGCGTGAACCCCGTACGCGTGCTGCTGGCCGACGACGAGCACCTGATCCGCGGGGCGCTGGCAGCGCTGCTTGCCCTGGAGGACGACCTGCTGGTCGTCGCGGAGGCGGCCTCGGGGCCGGAGGCGCTCGCCATGGCCCGGGCGCACCGGCCGGACGTGGCGGTCCTGGACCTCCAGATGCCGGGGGCGGACGGTGTGAGTGTGGCCACATCGCTGCGGTCCGAACTCCCCGACTGCAAGGTCATGATCGTGACCAGCCACGGCCGTCCCGGCCACCTCAAGCGGGCCCTGGCGGCGGGCGTACGGGCCTTCGCCCCGAAGACCGTCTCGGCGCAACGGCTGGCCGAACTCATCCGGACCGTGCAGTCCGGGGGGCGTTACGTGGACCCGGAGTTGGCGGCCGACGCGATCAGCGCCGGGGATTCCCCGCTGACCGCCCGCGAGGCGGAGGTCCTGGAACTCGCCGGGGACGGGGCGCCGATCGCGGAGATCGCGGAGCGGGCGTGCCTGTCCCCGGGGACGGTACGGAACTATCTGTCCTCGGCGGCGACGAAGCTGGGGGCGGAGAACCGGCACACGGCGGTGCGTCTCGCGCGCGAGCGGGGTTGGGTATAGTGGGTACCGCGCTACGGCGCATGCGGACATAGCTCAGTTGGTAGAGCACCACCTTGCCAAGGTGGATGTCGCGCGTTCGAGTCGCGTTGTCCGCTCAGTGTGAGAAGCCCCCCGGTCCTCGGACCGGGGGGCTTCTTCGTGTTCAGGACTCGGTGGTCGCGGGCGCGGGCCGGGTCGCGGCGCCGCTGTGGGCGGCCCAGCTCTGGCCGGTGAGCCGCTCGTAGGCCTCGATGTACTTGGCCCGGGTCTGCTCGACGACCTCGCGCGGCAGGGCCGGCGGCGGCAGCTCGCCCTTCGGGTCCCAGCCGGATTCGGGGGAGCTCAGCCAGTTCCGGACGTACTGCTTGTCGTAGGAGAACTGGGTGCGGCCCGGCTGCCACTGGTCGGCGGGCCAGAAGCGCGAGGAGTCCGGGGTCAGGACCTCGTCGGCGGCGACGAGGGTGCCGTCGGCCGTGTGACCGAACTCGAACTTGGTGTCGGCGAGGATGATCCCGCGGTTCCGGGCGATGTCCCGGGCGCGGCTGTAGACGGCCAGGGTGAGCTGGCGCAGGGCCGCCGCCGTGTCGGCGCCGACGGTGCGCGCGACCTCCTCGTAGGAGACGTTCTCGTCGTGCTCGCCGACCTCGGCCTTGGCGGCCGGGGTGAAGATCGGGGCGGGCAGCTCGGAGCCGTCGACGAGCCCCTCGGGGAGCGCGAGGCCGCAGACGGTGCGGCTCTGCCGGTACTCGGCGAGGCCGGAGCCGGTGAGGTAGCCGCGGGCCACGCACTCGACGGGGACCATGTCGAGGTTCCGGCAGACCATCGTGCGGCCGGCCCAGTCGGCCGGGGCGCCGACGGGCAGCTCGGTGCTGATGACGTGGTTCGGGACCAGGTCCGCGAGCTGGTCGAACCACCACAGGGAGAGCTGGGTGAGGACGCGACCCTTGTCCGGGATCCCGGTGGGCAGCACCCAGTCGAAGGCGGACATCCGGTCGCTGGCGACCATGACGAGGTTGCCGTCCTCGTTGCGGTAGAGGTCGCGCACCTTCCCGGTGTGGAGGTGGACGAGGCCGGGCACCTGAACCGGCTCGGGCTTTTCGACGAATCCGGACACGGGATCTCCCTGTGGTTCTGTACGAGCGCAACCCCATTGTCCCGTACCCGGCCGGACGGCCCGACTCCGGGGCGCGGCCGGGGGAGCCCAGGCGCCACCGCCCGGGGCGCGGGTCAGTCCCGCTTGCAGATCCGGTCGAGGAGATTGGCGGTGGCGCGCTGCACGCGCTCGTCGACATGGCCCGGGCGGTCGAGCGCGGGCGACCAGGCGAAGGTGCCGGAGGCGAAGACGAGGGCCCCGCTCGGCGCCCGGTAGAGGGACGTCTCCTGGTGGCGCTTGGCGCCCTCGCTGTCGCGGTACGGGGAGTGCGCGAGGAGGATCCGGTCCTGGTGCTCGGGCAACTGGGTGCGCGGGAAGTACCGGTCGGCCTCGCCGGCCACCAGGCCGTCGAGTTCGTCGTTCTCGGCGGCCCCGGTGGAGTCCCACAGCCAGTGGCCGGCGTTGCGCACGATGAGCGGCGCGGGTTCGGGGACCCGGCCCGCGTACTGGATGCCGAGGAGCTGCTGCTCCGGGCGGTCGACCTCCCGCCACAGGCTGGCGCGGCCGGGGCCACGACGTTTTCGGCAGGTGAGGAGCCGGTCGGGGACCCCGGAGGGCGAGGGGCCGAGCTCGACCTGCCAGTACATGGTGTTGGCGGAGAGGAAGACGAGGGACGTGCCGTGCTCGCGGGCGCGCTCGACGGTGCGGCGCATGGGGGCCGACCAGTACTCGTCGTGACCGGGGAAGACCAGGCCGCGGTAGCGGGCGGGGTCGACGCGGCCGGCGTGCAGGTCGCGGGTGTCCGCGTAGGCGAGGTCGTAGCCGTAGCGCTCGGCCCAGCGGATGAAGTCGTAGGCGTGGCCCACGTGGAGCGGGAGGCCGGCGCCCGCGTACGGGCGGTCGAAGGAGACGGTGGTCGCCGCGTCCTGCTCGCCCAGCAGCCGTCCCTCCTCGTCCCAGGCGTGGTAGAGGCTGGCGCCGGTGCGGCCGTCCTCGGGGTAGAGGTTGTAGGCCTGCCAGGTGATGTCCGGGAGCAGCAGGAGCAGATCGGCGCGGTGGTCGTCCCGGACCGTGAACGGGATGTGGGACCGGTAGCCGTCGACGGTGGTGAGGACGGCCACGTACGCGCCGAGGCTCCAGTACGAGGGCACCTGGAGCCGCCAGGACAGCCACCAGTGGTGGCACGAGACCGTGCGGTCGGCGGTGAGCGGGGCGGGCTGGACGATGCCGGAGAGCCGGGGGCTGGAGTGGATCTTGCTGGCGCCGTCGCCGCCGTAGTGGCCGATGCGGTAGATGTCGACGGAGAACTGCTGGGGCGGGTCGACGGTGATGTGGAAGTCGATGGCCTCGCCGGGGGCGACGGCCCCGGTGGAGGCGAAGCCCTTGATCTGCCGGTGCACGTCGTCCGCGGTGCGGGGGCCGCCGTTGCTGCGGGCGCGGGGGATCTGGCCGGGGGCGACGGCCGGGTCGACGTACCAGGGCACGACGTGGCCGGTGTCGTCGAAGTACAGTTCGCTGCCCCGGAACCAGGGCAGCGGGCCTTGGCCGAAGGGGTCGGTCACCGCGTGCGCGAGCGCACCTGACTCCCACCGCCGGATCTGGTCCGTAGCCATACCGCTGTTCCCCTCCCTCGCTCCCCCGAACGCACATCCACGTTTCCCCAGCACATCACATAACGCACGCACTCCATCACCGTTCGTCGCGAAAAGACCTCCCGGAAACCAACTTGCGGGGGAATACCGCCGATGTCGGCGCGCCGGGGTGGGCGCGGCGGAAGCCCGGGTGCGGGGCCTCAGACCAGCCGGACCGGCTTCTCCGGTCGGAGGCCGATCTTCGCGAGCCACGCCCGCAGGGGCTCCGGGTCGCCGTCCTCCACCAGGCAGAGCACGCTCGGCGCCAGGTCGGAACGCCGCTCGCCCGCCACCCGCAACACGGGGCCGTCCAGCCAGTCCAGGCCCGGCTCCGCCCCGGCGGAATCCACCGCCGCGCAGCACACCAGCGCCGTGACGTGGTCGGCAAGCAGGTCCCGCCCGCTCCTCGGCTCCTGGAGCGGGAACAGCGGCACCGCGTCGGCGGCCCGCGCCTTGCCCGCGCCCGGCTCCGGGCCGCCGGTGGCGGACCGTTCCTCCCGCGCCAGGTGACCGGCCAGGGACTCCCCGGCGGCGCCCTGCCCGCCGGTGTCCGTGAGGAAGCCCAGCACCCGCTCCACCGGAGGCCCCGCGGGCACCGCCAGCGCGTCGAGGGCCGCGTGCAGCCGGGCAGCCTCCAGGCGCCACTTGCGGTCCACGACCTGTTGCGGGTACTCCGCCCAGTCCACCGGCGACCACTGCGGTCCCGCCTCGGCCGGACCGCCGTGGAACAGCCGCGCGGCCAGCAGCGAAGCCGCCTCGTCCACCGCGCCCGGCTGTTCCAGCAGGTCACAGGCGGGCCGCTCGCCGAGCCGGGAGGTGAACCCCTCGGCCAGCCGGTCCCGCCGGGACAGCTCGGTCAGGGCGGAAACCACCCCGGCGTCGAGCCGCGCCGGCCACCGGCCCATCCGCCAGGCCGGCAGCGCGACCCGGGTGAGCAGCCGGTCCCAGCCCGCGTAGGCGAGCCCGACCTGCTCCTGGGCCATGATGCGCAGCCCGTAGTCCACGTCCTGGGCGCGGTCGGAGGCGGCGGCCGCCACCCCGCGCTCCATCTCCGCCGCGTCCACCCGGCACAGCCTCAGCAGCAGCCCGGCCGGCCGGGCGATCCAGCCCATCCCACGGCGGGACGCCACGTCCACCGCGGCGTCCAGCCCCCGCACGAAGCCGCGCGCGTCGGCTATGTCCGGGTGCGCGGAAGGGCCCGTACCCGCGACGACCGGCGCGAGCACGGCGCGCAGCTCCGCGACCCGCATCCACCACAGGAACGGCGACCCGATCACCAGCACGGGGGCCGCGCCGGGCGCGGACTCCGGCCGGCCCGCCGCTATCCCGGACCGGCGGTGGGCCGGGTGCGTACGGTCTTCCAGCCAGCTGTCGCAGTCCGGGGTCAGGGCTATCGCCGAGGGCGCGGGGACGTCCATCCGGTCGGCGAGGTCCCGCACCAGCCGGTAGAGGTCGGGCGCGGCCGCCTCCGACAGCGGCACCGTCGGCGTCAGGGCCGGCCCCGCGCGCAGCACCACCGCGGCGAACGTCCCGCCGACGAGCAGCACCAGCGCGGCGGCCACACAGACGACGAGGGTCACCAGGGGCCACGGGTCACCGGCCAGCCGGCCCGTCGTGAGCCCGGTCAGGAGCACCACGGCGACGGCGGCCGGCAGTAGCACGACGGCCAGCGCCCTGCTGCGAACGCGCAGCACGGCGAGGGCGCGGGAACGCGCGGACGGCACGCCCACTTCAGCGATCGAACCGATTCCGGACACGGCCGGACCTCACCCCCTCTGCCCTGCGGCGGCTTTGCTCACTCCCCCACTGTGACACCCGCCACTGACATCGCAATGCCGGTGGGCCATGTGCCGGAATGCTTGCGCCGCACCCTAGTTGGGGCGGGGCCGGGCGTCAGGCAGACCGCGACACGATCACCCGATGGAATGGCTTTGGGTAAAGCTGGCCGCCTTCGAGCGCGGGCGGCTGCACTCGCACGCGCGGGCCCGGGCGCGCTCTGCGCACCCGGGCCCGCGAAGGACGTGGAACCGCTGGTCAGCGGCCTTCGGCCGCCCTGGCCGCGATGTCCGTCCGGTACTGCGAGCCGTCGAGCCCGATCCGCGCGACGGCCTTATACGCCCGCTCGCGCGCCTGTGCCAGGTCGGAACCGGTCGCCGTCACCGACAGCACCCGACCGCCCGCGCTGACGACCGCGTCGCCCTCGCGGCGGGTCCCGGCGTGCAGGACGTAGGCCTCGGGGGCGTCCTCGGCGGCCACCTCGGCCAGGCCCTCGATGGGGTCGCCGGTGCGCGGGGTGCCGGGGTAGTTGTGCGACGCGATGACGACCGTGACGGCCGCGTCCTCGCGCCAGCTGAGCGGGGGCTCCGCGTGCAGGGTGCCCCGGGCCGCGTTCAGCAGCACGCTCGCCAGCGGGGTGCGCAGCCGGGCCAGGACCACCTGGGTCTCGGGGTCGCCGAACCGGGCGTTGAACTCGATGACCCGGACACCGCGCGAGGTGATCGCCAGTCCGGCGTAGAGCAGGCCGGAGAAGGGCGTGCCGCGGTGGCGCAGCTCGTCCACGGTCGGCTGGAGGACGCTCTGCATGACCTCCTCGACCAGCTTCGGGTCGGCCCAGGGCAGCGGGGAGTACGCACCCATGCCCCCGGTGTTGGGGCCCTCGTCGCCGTCGAGCGCGCGCTTGAAGTCCTGGGCCGGCTGGAGCGGCAGCACGGTCACGCCGTCGGTGATGGCGAAGAGGGAGACCTCGGGGCCGTCGAGGAACTCCTCGATGACGACGCGGTCGCAGGCGAGCGCGTGTGCGCGGGCCTCCGCCCGGTCCTCGGTGACCACGACGCCCTTGCCCGCCGCCAGGCCGTCGTCCTTGACGACGTAGGGCGCGCCGAAGGCGTCGAGGGCGGCGTCCACCTCTTCCGGGGTGGTGCAGACGTAGCTGCGCGCGGTCGGGACCCCGGCCGCCGCCATCACGTCCTTGGCGAAGGCCTTGGAGCCCTCCAGCTGCGCCGCCTCGGCGGACGGGCCGAAGACGGGGATGCCGACGGCGCGGACGGCGTCGGCGACGCCGGCGACCAACGGGGCCTCCGGGCCGACCACGACCAGGTCGGCACCGAGCTCGGTGGCCAGCCGGGCCACGGCCCCGCCGTCGAGGGCGTCGACCGGGCGCAGCTCGGCCACCTCGGAGATGCCGGCGTTGCCGGGAGCGCAGTACAGCGCGTTGACGTCGGGGTCGAGGGACAGAGAGCGGCACAGGGCGTGTTCGCGGGCGCCGCCGCCGATGACGAGGACCTTCACGTCATGCAGCCTAGCCCGGGTGGCCGGGCCGGCTTCGTGCGGCCACCCAATTACGGGCCTCTACTCGTTCGTATATTCCTCTATGACGGTGGCTCCGAGCTCGCGCACGATCAGGTCGTGTCCGGTCAGCGCGCTCTCGACGAGGTCGGGATCGTCCTCCTCTGGCACGTCGTCCTCGGGGGCGACCGGCGGCGGCGCCTGCTGCACGGGGGGCTGCGGTGCGGGCGGCGTCTGCTGGTGCTGCTGCTGGGGCGACTGGTGCCAGGGCTGCTGCTGCGGGGCCGGAGACTGCTGCGAGGGCGGCGCCGGGGCCGAGGGCGGCGTGTACGGGGCCGGGGCCGACCCGGACGGCTGGCCTCCGCCACCGCCCACGACCGCGTCGATCTTCCAGTGGACCTGGAACTGCTCGGCCAGGACCGCCTTGAGGACGTCTTCGCTGCCGCTGCTCGCGAAGTTGTCGCGGGCCCCGACGTTGGGGAAGCCGAGCTGGAGGGTCGTCCCGTCGAAGCCCGTGACCTGGGCGTTCTGGCTGAGCAGGATCCAGGTGAAACGGCGGCGGTTCTTGACGGCCTCCAGCACGCCGGGCCACATCGCCTGCACCTGGCCGACGCCGGCGGCCATCCCGGGGGCGGGCCCGGCGGGCGCCGCCGGTGCGGCGGGCTGCGGTGCGGGCACCGGGGCGGGGCCCGCGGCGGGCGGAGTGGCCGCGGCGGTCGGCCAGGCCCCGGCCGCGGGGGTGGCGGGCGCGGCGGCTCCGGGCCAGGCCCCCGGTGCGGCGGCGCCACCGCCCGGCTGGGCGGCCCCCGGCCAGGCGCCGGGCGCGGGCGCGGCGGGCTGCGGTGCGGGGGCGGGCGCGGCCTGGGCCGCAGGTGCGGGGCCGGGCTCCGGCTGCACGGGCGACGGCTGCTGCGGCTCGGGCTCCGGGGCCCGTACCGCGGCACGTGCCGCGGCGACACCGCCGGCGGGGCCGGCCGGCGCCATCGGGTGGGCCTCGGGGCCGGGGACGTACCCCATGGCAGGCATCGCGGCGGGCGCGGCGGCGACGCCGGGGGCGGTGAACCCGCTCCGCTCCAGTCGGTCGAGCCGGGCCTGGAAGGACCGCTCGTCATCGAAGGCGGCGGGCAGCAGCACCCGGGCGCAGATCAGCTCCAGCTGGAGCCGGGGCGAGGTCGCCCCCCGCATCTCGGTGAGCCCGGTGTTGACCAGGTCGGCGGCCCGCGACAGCTCGGCCGCGCCGAAGACGGCGGCCTGGGCCTGCATGCGCTCGACGACATCGGCGGGGGCGTCGATGAGCCCCTTCTCCCCGGCATCGGGCACCGCGGCCAGGATCACCAGGTCGCGCAGCCGCTCCAGCAGGTCGGCGACGAACCGGCGCGGGTCGTTGCCGCCCTCCACCACTCGGTCCACGACCTCGAAGGCCGCTGCCCCGTCCCCGGCGGCGAAGGCGTCGACCACGGCGTCCAGCAGCGAGCCGTCCGTGTAACCGAGCAGGGAGGTCGCCATGGCGTACGTCACACCCTGGTCGGCCGCGCCCGCGAGCAGCTGGTCCATCACGGACATGGAGTCACGCACCGACCCGGCGCCCGCCCGGACCACGAGCGGCAGCACCCCGTCCTCGACGGTGGCCTCCTCCCGCGCGCAGACCTCGCCGAGGTAGTCGCGCAGGGTGCCGGGGGGCACCAGCCGGAAGGGGTAGTGGTGCGTCCGGGACCGGATCGTCCCGATCACCTTCTCCGGCTCGGTCGTGGCGAAGATGAACTTGAGGTGCTCCGGGGGCTCCTCGACCACCTTCAGCAGGGCGTTGAAGCCCGCCGAGGTGACCATGTGGGCCTCGTCGATGATGTAGATCTTGTAGCGGCTGGAAGCCGGCCCGAAGAACGCCTTTTCCCGCAGGTCACGGGCGTCGTCCACACCACCGTGCGAGGCGGCGTCGATCTCGATGACGTCGATGGACCCGGGGCCGTTGCGCGCGAGGTCGCGGCAGGACTGGCATTCCCCGCAGGGTTCGGGAGTGGGACCTTGCTCACAGTTCAGGCACCGGGCGAGGATCCGCGCACTGGTGGTCTTGCCGCAGCCGCGCGGCCCGCTGAACAGGTACGCGTGATTGACCCGGTTGTTCCGCAGGGCCTGCATCAGGGGGACAGTGACATGCTCCTGCCCGATGACCTCGGCGAACGACTCGGGGCGGTAGCGGCGGTACAGCGCAAGGGACGACACGTCTACGAGGTTATCCGGGCCCACCGACAACGGCGGCCCACCCGACTCCGCGACCCGGCCCCGGAACGCAAAGCGCCCCCCACGCACCCGCCAGAGCCCACTTACCCTTGCTGCCTTCCGGCCCTGGGGGAGTTGGGTGAGATAGCGCCACGTGAGGGGCTGGGCCCCACCCTAGCGGATGGAACCCCCCGGAATCGACCCGCCCCCCTGCGGGACCACCGGCCGACGATCACGTTCGCGAGCACCCCTCAACGTCTTGTATTGTTTGCGGCGGAGGATTCGCCTAGTGGCCTAGGGCGCACGCTTGGAAAGCGTGTTGGGGGCAACCCCTCACGAGTTC
The DNA here is from genome assembly GCF_053610645.1 of Streptomyces sp. NPDC054883. NCBI lineage: Bacteria > Bacillati > Actinomycetota > Actinomycetes > Kitasatosporales > Streptomycetaceae > Streptomyces > Streptomyces sp. NPDC054883. The sequence goes on from NZ_JBSGYT010000039.1 coordinate 56,382, forward strand.
GAATCTCGTATCCTCCGCCAGTGCCTCACCGGGCACTTGAAGGCCCCGACCGGGAAACCGGCCGGGGCCTTCTGCGTTCCACCGACGGCGTACGACTGTCAGTGCGCCTTCTGCGGCTACGACGGGAGGATCGGCGCGGTACCGGTCGCGCCGGAGGCCGCGCGCGGGCGCCGGCGGGCGTCCGCCCTGGCGCGGCGGTCCACCGTTCCCGGCACACCAGCCGCGCCTTCCACGGCACCGCGCGCCCGGCCACGCGGTCTGTCCACTGCGCCGGCCGGTTCACCGTCAGCCGACTGCGGAACCCCGGCCCTGACCGTGCGCGGCGACCGGAAGGTGATCACCCGGCTCGACCTCGCGGCCCGGGGTGCGTCCGAGGCGGCGACGTCGCCGATGACCGGTGTCGGCGACCTTGGGCCGGGAGAGGACCCGGTCCCGGCGCTGCTCGGTGGTTCTGCCGTCGTACGCCTCGACCAGCGGCCGCCCGGCCGGCCGGCGCTCCCGCCGCCGCCCCGACCGCCCGCCCTGGCCGCCCGGCTCCTGACCGTCCCGCCGAGCGCACCGGAACCCGGCCCGTTCGGACCCGGCGGGGTTCCCTTCGGGACGGATACCGAGGAGATCGTCGCCGGATACGCGGAGCAACCGTCGTACAGCGATGTCCGCCGGCCGGCCCGTGCCATCGACTCGGGCACGGCCGTCACGGTCGACTACGTCGCCACTGCAGGAGCCCGCACCGTGCGCATCCTGGAGAGCCTCGTCCGCGACCCGCCCTGTCTCGAAGCCTGGTGCCACCTGCGGGACGTCGAACGCGTCTTCGCCCTCCCGGGTTCAGGGCGTGATGCCCGCGTAGGCCGAACCCGGTTCCCACCGCGCGGCGCGGTGGGGCGGCAAATCCTTTCGCCAGTACGACTGTTCCCCCCGTGCGGGTGGACCGCGGGCCGGGGTCGGCCGGGGCGGGAGGAGGCGCGTCTATAAAGGGCCCGTCCTGTTGACCGACCGATGGGCTCCCACCATGTTGCAGGCCGCTCTGCGTCTACTCGCCGCCGTTTCCGTCGTCTCCGCCGTCGCCGTCTCCCCCGCCGTCGCCGCGCCGACCGCGCCCACCGCCGACCTGACCTCCCCCTGCGGTCCCGTCACGGAGTACCGGGCCGCGGACTGGTGGCGTACGACGACGAACCCACTGATCGCCCACGCCGTCGCCGCCACCGCCCTCGACGAGAACTGGCAGTGGCGCGACGACACCAACACCCTCTGGCGCGGCGACACCCGCGAAACCGTCGAGGAGCTCTTCAAGACCGGTTTCACGCCCCGCGGGGACGAGCTGATCCCGCTCTCCGAGTACATCGTCAAGGGCGGCGGTCAGAACAGCGCCCACCTCAGCACCAGTTGCGAGCAGTGGGTGGCGCAGAAGTTCGCCACCTACGGCGCGGCGAAGACCGGTTGGGTCTACGAGATCGACGCCCCCGGCGGCATCGACGTGAACGCCACCGCGCACCTCAACCACTACGAGTCGCCCTACCTCTGGAACAAGGAGATCGACTTCCCCGGCGGGGTCGAGGGCCGCTACATCAAGGGCGCCTGCAAGTACCACCTGGTCTCCACCGACCCGCAGACGAAGGTCAACTCCTACGAGAACCTCGGCTGCAAGAAGAACGACGGCTTCGCGCCGCGCGTCCTGGAGCCGGCCGCCGCCGTCCGGTAGCGGCGCGGGAGCGGTCGGCGTCGCGCCCCGACGGGGCGGGACGCCGGCCGGCTCAGACGGTGGCCAGGCTGATCTCGGTGGACTTGATCAGCGCGACGACGGAGGAGCCCGCGGCGGGGCCGAGCGCCTCGACCGCGTCGTTGGTGATGGCGGCGGTGACGTCCTGGCCGCCTTCGAGCCGGACCTTGACCGTCGTCATGGCCTCGCCGGTGGTGACGGCGGTGACGGTACCGGCGAGCTGGTTGCGGATGCTCAGGCTCATGGGTGCTCGACCTCTCACGTAGACACCTCGGACGGCCCGTAGGGGCGCACAAGACCGACGTCAACCGGCCTTCCGCCGACCGGTGTGGGACCGCCGCAGCCGTACCGGCCGGATCCACCCGTGCGGCTCGCCCCCGCACCGGCGGTACTCGGGCCCCGCGACCCTTCCGGTGTCCGTGTCACACCCGCCGACCGGCGGCGGTCGCGCGCTACGCGAACTTCGGCATTTCACCGACCCGTGTCGACATGTCGATCGCGGCGAATGCCGCGCCCTGCGGGTCCGTCAGTGCCGCGAACCGGCCGAAGGGGCTGTCCATCGGCCCGAAGTGGAGCCGGCCGCCCCGCGCCTTCGTCTTCTCCACCGCCTCGTCGCAGTCCGGGACGCCGAAGAAGACCTGGATGTAGGGCGGGATCTCCGGCGGGAACTCGTCACCCATGTTCATCCGGCCCAGGACCGGGTTCTCCGAGCCGCCGAGGCTGAAGATCTTGTAGTCCATCCCCGCCGCCCCGGGGTCGTCGCCCAGGTCCATCTGCCGGCCGCTGTACGGGAAGACCCGCGGCAGGAACCCGTCCACCTTCGCCACGTCCCGGGTGAAGACCTCCGCCCAGGCGAAGGCGCCCGGCTCGCCGAGCTTCTCGAAGCCCTTGTGGTCGCCCGGCTGCCAGACACCGAAGACGGCGCCGCTCGGCTCCTTGGCGATCACCATCGTGCCGAAGCTGCCGACCTGCATCGGCCCCATCGCCACCTCGCCGCCCGCCGACCGGATCTTCTCCGCCGTGGCGGCCGCGTCGGGCGAAGCGAAGTACAGACACCACTGCGAGGGCGCGTCGACGCCCGGCATCGGCGGCACGACGGCCGCGACGGCCTTGCCGTCGGAGTAGGCCTGCGTGTAGTTGCCGTACTCGCTCGACGATTCGCCGAAGGTCCAGCCCAGCACGTCGCCGTAGAAGCTCTTGGCCCCCTCCACGTCGGCGAACATCGCGTCCACCCAGCAAGGAGCGCCTTCCGGGTACTCAGTCATGATCGATCGACTCCCGTGTCGTGTACGTCGTCGTGACCCGTCTCGGTTGACACGCTAGGCGGCCGGTGCGCCGCCCGCGCGCGGAGGACGGGCACGGGGGAGGCTGGAGCCATGGACAAGGACATCACCATCCGGCTGGCCCAGCATCCGCAGGCCGACGCCCTGCTCGGCCGCAGCCCGCTCGCCGCGCTCGTCGGGATGCTGCTCGACCAGCAGGTGCCGATGGAGTGGGCCTTCTCGGGGCCGTACACGATCGCCCGGCGGATGGATGCGGACGATCTCGACGCGCACGCCATCGCCGCCCACGACCCGGAGGCCTTCGCGGCGCTGCTGTCCGAGAAGCCCGCCGTGCACCGCTACCCGGGCTCCATGGCGAAGCGGGTGCAGCAGCTGTGCGCGTACCTGGTCGAGCACTACGACGGGGATGCGGAGGGGATCTGGCGCGACGCGGGATCCGGCGCGGAACTGCTGGGACGGCTCAAGGACCTGCCCGGTTTCGGGGAACAGAAGGCGCAGATCTTCCTGGCCCTGCTGGGCAAGCGGTTCGGGGTGCGGCCCGAGGGCTGGCGGGAGGCGGCCGGGGGCTACGGGGAGGCCGGCGTACACCGCTCGGCGGCGGACATCACCGGCCCGGAGTCGCTGGCCGCGGTGCGGGCGTACAAGCAGGAGCACAAGGCCGCCGCGAAGGCGGAGAAAGCCGCGCAGGCCGGCCCCGGCAAGCCCGGCAACACGCGGACCGGCATGGGCCGGACGACTTGACGGACCCGGGTGTACGCGGCTCGGGCGCGATCCGCGCCTGACCTACGCTCACCGCATGATCCAGCACCCCGTCCGCGCGACCACCGCCGAATCCGTCACCGACGGCCCGGGCAGCACCATCACGCTGCTCACCGACACCCCCGAACTCACCTGCAACACCGCCGTCTTCGAGGTCGGTGCGGGCGGTGCGCCGGTGCACTTCCACACCAAGGCGACCGAGTTCTTCCACGTCACCGACGGCCGGCTCGACGTGCTCGTCGGAGACGAGGTCCACACCCTGGCCAAGGGCGACTTCCTCAGCGTCCCGCCCGGCGTGAAGCACGCCTTCGCCCCGGCGGCCGGCCACACCGCCGAGGTCTTCGTCGGCTTCACCCCCGGCATGGCGCGCTTCGACTACTACCGCCTCCTGGGCCGGGTGCGCGCGGGCGAGGCCACCGTGCAGGACATCATCGACAGCCAGCCCGTCTACGACAACCACTACGCGGAGAGCGAGGCCTGGGCCGGGCGCCCGCGCAGCGCCGAGGCGTAGATCACGTCGGCGTCGAGCCGCCGCAGTTCCTCCGCGATCAGCTCGGCGAGGCTGCGGATCTTGAGGGCGACCTTCCGGTCCGGCCACCCCGGAAGCGACAGGGTGGCCAGTACCCCGTCGGGCCGGTCCACCCGGATCTCGCCGCCGGTCGTCTCCAGCCGGACCCGGGTGACCACCGGCCCGTCGGTTACCACCCGCTCCACCGGTACCCCGAGCCGGACCTCCAGCCAGCGCGCCAGCAGCTCGGCGCTCGCGTTGTCGGCCTCGCTCTCCACCGCCGCGCCCGTCACCGGCAGCGGCGCCTGGTCCAGGGCGCCGGTCAGCAGTGAGCGCCACGGCGTCAGCCGGGTCCAGGCCAGATCGGTGTCGCCGGGGGTGTACGAGGCCGCCCGCTGGCCCAGTACGCCCACCGGGTCGGCGGCCGCCTGGGCGTCGGTGATCCGGCGCTGTGCCAGCGACCCCAGCGGGTCGCGGGCGGGTGCGGCGGGGGCGTCGGCCGGCCACCACGCCACCACCGGCGCGTCCGGCGCCAGCAGGGGCAGCACGACCGAACTCGCGTGCTCGGTCAGTTCGCCGTGCAGCCGGAGCAGCACGATCTCCCCCGACCCGGCGTCGGAACCGACGCGCAGCTCGGCGTCCAGACGGGTCTGGTGGAGCTTGCGCGGACCGCGGGCGGTCCGCTTGATCACCGCGATGATGCGGCTGGGGTGCTCGCGCGAGGCTTCGGAGGCCGCGCGTACCGCGTCGTAGGCGTTCTCCTCGTCGGTGACCACGACGAGCGTGAGCACCAGCCCCATGGCGGGGCTGCCGACGGCTCGGCGCGCTTCGAGGAGGGCCCGGTCGATCTTGCCGGACGTGGTGTCTGTGAGTTCTGTCCGCATGGTCCGAGTCTGTCAGCGAAGGCCATGGATATGGCAACCGGTTCGGTGGACTCCGCCTGGACCGTCCGGGCGGGGGTGGTGCCCGGGTCAGCGGCGGCGGCGGGCCGTCCCGAAGAGCGAGCGGGAGATCTCCCGGCCCAGCTGGGTGCCGACGGACCGGGCCAGCGAGCGGAACAGGCCGCTCCCCGCCACCTGCTGCGCCAGGGACGGTTCCGGGCCGGGTCCGCCGCGGTCCGCCTTCGTTCCCTGTCTGTCCGCCGTCGGAGCCCGCTTCTCCTCCTTCTCGGCCTCCTCCGCCGCTGCCGCCCGCTCCGCCGCGGCCTCGGCGGCCGCCTGCTCGGCGCCGATCTTCTCGTAGGCCGACTCGCGGTCGACCGGCTGGGCGTACCGGGAGTAGAGCGGCGAGGAGGTCACCGCCCGTTCGAGGTCGTCCGCCCCGACGGGTCCCATCAACGATCGCGGGGCACGCAGCCGGGTCGCCGCCACGGGGGTGGGGGCGCCCTTCTCGCTCAACACGGTGATCACCGCCTCGCCCGTGCCGAGCTGCGTGAGCAGCTCCTCCAGGTCGTAGGCCGAGCGGGGGAAGGTCTTCACGGTCGCCTTGAGCGCCTTCGCGTCGTCGGGGGTGAAGGCGCGCAACGCGTGCTGCACCCGGTTGCCGAGCTGCGCGAGTACGTCCGCCGGCACGTCTTTCGGGGTCTGCGTCACGAAGAAGACGCCGATCGCCTTGGAACGGATGAGCCGGACCGTCTGGGTGATGGATTCCAGGAACGCCTTCGAGGCGTCGTGGAACAGCAGGTGTGCCTCGTCGAAGAAGAAGACGAGTTTGGGCCGGTCCACGTCCCCGACTTCGGGCAGGTCGGCATAGAGGTCGGCCAGCAGCCACATCAGGAAGGTGGAGAACAGCTGCGGCTTGTCCTGAACCGCCGGGAGTTCGAGTACGGATACCACCCCCCGCCCGTCGGGGGCCGTCCGGAGGAATTCGGCGGTGTCGAATTCGGGTTCTCCGAAGAAATCCGCGGCACCCTGCTGTTCGAAGGCGGTGAGTGACCGGAGAATCACCCCGGCGGTCACGGTGGAAAGGCCGCCGATGCCCTTGAGCTCGGCTTTCCCCTGGTCGGAGACCAGGAAGGCGACGACCGCGCGCAGGTCTTTGAGGTCGATCAGCTCCAGGCCCTTGGAATCGGCGTAGTGGAAGATGAGCCCGAGCGACTGCTCCTGCGTCTGGTTGAGCCGGAGCACCTTCGACAGCAGGACCGGCCCGAAACCCGTGACCGTGGCCCGGACCGGGATGCCGGGCCCGATCCCGCCCAGTGAGTAGAACTCGGCGGGACAGCCGGCGGCCGACCATTCCTGGGCCACTTCCCCCGCCCGCTCGCTGATCCGGTCGTTCGGCACACCGGGCACCGAAATCCCCGAGACGTCGCCCTTGATGTCGGCGAGGAAGACGGGCACGCCCGCCGCGGAGAGCTGTTCGGCGATGAGCTGGAGGGTCTTGGTCTTGCCGGTGCCGGTGGCGCCCGCGACGAGTCCGTGCCGGTTCAGCACGGCCAGCGGAACGCGTACCTGCCGGTCCGGCAGGCACCGTCCGTCCCAGAGCAGGGCCCCCAGGTCGAGTGCGGGACCGGTGAAGGCGTACCCGGCGGCGATCTCGTCGGCCGGGGACACGGGGTCGGTGCTCTCGCTCATAAGTCCCTCCCGGATTGGCCCTGTCTGCCACTTTTGCACCATCGGCACGATGCTGCGCCCGCAGGCACCGGCCCGGTAGGCTTTCCGTGTGATCTTCAAGCGCATCGGAAGCGGGCGGCCGTACCCCGACCACGGCAGGGAAACCACCCGGCAGTGGGCGGACGTCGCCCCGCGGCCGGTCCGGCTCGACCAGCTCGTGACGACCAAGGGACAGCTGGACCTCGAAACACTGCTCGCCGAGGACTCCACTTTCTACGGGGACCTCTTCGCGCACGTCGTGAAGTGGCAGGGCGACCTGTACCTGGAGGACGGACTGCACCGCGCCGTGCGGGCGGCCCTCCAGCAGCGCCAGGTGCTGCACGCGCGCGTCCTCGAAATGGACTGACCCGCCTCCCCGCACGGGGGCGCGAGCCGTCCTGACCGGCCGATTGCGCCTTTCGGGTCGGCCTTTGCCGATCAATAGATCATTTAGTAGGCATCGTTCCGGTACGGCACTACGCTGCGCCCATGAGCATGCTCACTCCCCCCGGCATGGGCGGAAAGTACCGCGTCACCGGAGCTGCCTTCCCCCGCATGAGCCGCCCGCGGCGACGCCGCCGGATCATCCTCGCCCTGCTCGGCTCCGCCCTCGTGCTGGCCCTGCTCGGCTACGGGGCACTGCAGCTCATGGACGTCTTCCGAGGCGACACCAAGCACAAGACGGCCGCGGCCAAGGACTGTCCGACCGGGGCCCCCAAGGCCGGTCCGGCGGCGGCCCCGTCCAAACCCGCGGTGGTACTGCCCCAGCCCGGCCAGATCACGGTCAACGTCTACAACGCCACCCCGCGCGCCGGCCTCGCCAAAGCCGTCGGGGACGAGCTGAAGAAACGCGGCTTCGTGGTCGGCCAGGTCGGCAACGCCCCCGCCGACTTCGACAAGAAGATCCCCGGCACCGGGATACTGCTCGGCTCGCCGAAGACCGACAAGGCGGCCTACTCCGTACTCGGCACCCAGCTCGCCGGCATGACGCAGCACACCGACACCCGCGAGGGCGCGGACATCGACCTGATCCTCGGCGACGCCTTCAAGGAGCTCAGCACGAAGGAGGACGCGGACAAGGCGCTGGCCGTACTGGCCAACCCCGAGCCCGCGCCCGCCGTGAAGAAGTGCTGATCCGCGCCCGAGGCGTTATTCGGCCGAGCCGTACATGCGGTCGCCCGCGTCGCCCAGGCCCGGCACGATGTAGCCGTGCTCGTTGAGCCGCTCGTCCACCGCTGCCGTCACCACCGTCACCGGCGTGCCCGCCAGCTCGCGCTCCATGACCTCGACGCCCTCGGGCGCGGCCAGCAGCACCACGGCGGTGACGTCGTCGGCGCCGCGCTTGATGAGCTCCTGGATCGCGGCGACCAGCGTGCCGCCGGTGGCCAGCATCGGGTCGACGACGTAGACCTGGCGGCCCGAGAGGTCCTCGGGCATGCGCGTGGCGTACGTGGAGGCCTCCAGGGTCTCCTCGTTGCGGACCATGCCGAGGAAGCCCACCTCGGCGGTCGGCAGCAGCCGCACCATGCCGTCCAGCATGCCGAGACCGGCGCGCAGGATCGGTACGACCAGCGGGCGCGGGTGCGAGAGCTTCACGCCGGTCGTTGCGGCGACGGGGGTCTCGATGTCGGCCTGCTCGGTGCGCACGTCGCGGGTGGCCTCGTAGGCCAGCAGGGTCACCAGCTCGTCGGCGAGGCGACGGAAGGTGGGGGAGTCGGTGCGCTTGTCGCGCAGGGTGGTGAGTTTGTGCGCCACCAAGGGGTGATCGACGACCTGCAAACGCACAACTTCCTCCAAGACCTCAACTGCCGCCAGCTGCCGGGTTTCGACCTGCGACCTGCGAAAACGGCCGCGGTGTGCGACCCACACCCAAAAGGCTACGCGCTGGACGGCCCCTTCCGTGTCCGAAGGGGCGCCCCGGCCGCCCCGGCCTCGGGATTGCGGACCGCACCCGGGCCCAGCACCCTGGACTGATGAGCAGCGGACTGGTGATCGCGGCGGTCGACGGATCCGAGCACAGCCTGGCGGCCCTGGAGTGGGCCCGGCTGGCGGCGCTGCGCCACCGCACCGGACTGCTCGTCGCCCATGTGCTCTCCGACAGCGCCCAGTTGTACGCGGGCCGGCGCGCGGCCCTGCACGACGCCTCGGCGCCGGAGGAGTACGCCGATCCGGTGGGGGACCGGGTACGAAAGGTGCTGGCGGCGGCTCCGGAGCGGCCGGCCGAGGTGCGGTACGAGGCGCTGGAGGGGTCGGTTCCGGAGGCGCTGCGGGTGATCGGGGCCGAGACGCGGCCGCTGGCGCTGGTGATGGGGTCCCGGGGCCGCGGGGGGTTCGCCGCGCTGCTGCTCGGGTCGAACAGCCGCGCCGTGTCCGCCAGCGCCCCGTGCCCGGTGGTGGTGGTGCCGTCGGCGGGGCGGGGCTCCGGCGCCGGAACGGTGGTGCTCGGGCTGCACACCACCGAGACCCACGACGACGTACTGGCCTTCGCGTTCGCGGAGGCCGCCGCGCGGGGGACGGCCGTCCAGGTGGTCTCGGCGTACCCGGTACCGCCGTCGCCGGCGGTACCGCCGCTGGACACGCCGTTCGCGGTGATCACGCCCGAGGAGCTGGCGGGGGACGGCGACGAGGACGCCCCGGCCGAGCGGGAGACGCTGCGGGCCCAGCAGGAGCGCCTGGCGCCGTTCCGCGACCGGCACCCGCAGGTGCCGGTGGAACAGGCCGCGGTGCCGGGGGAGGCGGCGGGGCGGCTGGTGAGCGCGTCGCGGTCGGCGGCGCTGGTGGTGGTGGGGCGGCACCATCCGAGGCGGAGCCTCGGGCCGCTGATGACGGGGTCCGTCGCCAACGCGGTGCTCCAGCACGCGCACGGCCCGGTGGCGGTCGTCCCGGCGACCCACGACGAACCGGCCTGAGCTGGGACGACTCCGGGGGACCTCGGGGGACCTCGGGGGCATCAACTCGGAAGTCCGGGGGAAGGTGGGTAGCACAACCGCAGAAGAGCAGTCGGGGCGGTGGGCGATGGTGCCAGAGAAAGAACCGGGGGATCCGGGGGATCCGGAGAGCACGGCGCAGCGCCGGGCGCGGCGCGCGCAGTTCCTCCGCGACCTGAACGAGGCGCGCGAACTGCGCGACCGCGTCCAACCCCGGCGCGCCCGCGCGGCCCGCATGCGCCAACAGATGCGGATGCGCACCTTCCGCTGGTAGTCAGCCCCACGGTTTCCGCTGGCAGACAGCCCGGGCGCAGCCCGCGCCGCCGACGGCCGGGGGCCGCCGAGAACAGCCCCGCCGGTGTTTGAGGCACGGGGTCCGGGGCGGCGCCCCGGCACCCGGCGCCGCGCCCGTCCACCGGCCCCGGCCGCCCCACGCCCCCGCTCGGCACGGCAGGCCCGGGGACCGGGCCGCGGTGGGACACGCCCGCCCACGCACCCGGCTCCCGGCAGCCCAACGCCGCCCCCGCACAACCCGCGGAGCGCACGGCACGGGACGACGCAAGCGCGGAAGACCTCTCGCAAAGCCGCTGTTTCTGCCACGATGCCGATGGGGCGGGGTACGAACGGCGCGCACACGGCCGCTTCGCCCCCCAACCTCAGGCCGGGGGGACCTCCAACCGGCACGCCTACGACCAGTGGGAGAGTCACGGTGTACTTCGCCGCACTGCTCGCGCGCACCGAAGACGGGTGGGAAGCGAGCGACATGGAACTCGACGACGTCGAGTCCTTGAGTGATCTGATCGATCTCGCCCGGTCCGCCGCTGTCGACGACGACACGGTGGTCGCCCTCATCGAGCAGGAGGACGCCTGGTTCGGCGTCATCCGCGTGGACGGCGAGGAGGACCCTCGGTACTTCGTATCGAACGCCTCCGCGGCCGACCGCAGCTCCTACGGCTCGATGCTGACCAAAGAGCTGCTGGGCAGCGAGGAGGAGGACGACGAACTCGACGAACTCGACCTGGACGGCACGGAGGACGGCGAGGAAGACGCCATCGCCGCCTTCACCACCGAGGATGACGACGCGGACGAAGGGGTCCGCAGCGGCGCCGAGCCGGTACCGGCCGGTCCGCTCGGCGACCCCCGGCTGCTCGACGACCTCGGTGTGAGCCACAAGCAACTCATGACCCTCGACGGAGACGCCCTGTCGGAGATCGCCGACTCGCTCGGTGCGACCGAGGTCCTGGAGGCCGTCCGCTAGTGATCGCTGAGCACCACACGCACCACCCCGGTCCCGACCCCGTACGGGACCCCTGGCGGGACTCCATGCGCCTGGCGCTCCAGGAGGCCGCCCTGGCGGTGCCGGCCGGCGACGTGCCGGTCGGCGCCGTCCTGCTCGGTCCGGACCTGGAGCTCCTCGCCACCGCGCACAACGAGCGCGAGGCGGCCGGCGACCCCACGGCCCACGCCGAGGTGCTCGCGCTGCGCCGGGCGGCCGCCGGACTCGGCGAGTGGCGGCTGACCGGGTGCACCCTGGTGGTCACCCTGGAGCCGTGCGTGATGTGCGCGGGCGCCCTGGTGCAGTCCCGGGTGGCCCGGGTCGTCTACGGCGCGGACGACGAGAAGGCGGGCGCGGCGGGGTCGCTGTGGGACCTCGTACGGGACCGCAGGCTCAACCACCGGCCGGAGGTGATCCGCGGCGTGCTCGCGGAGGAGTGCGCGCAGCAGCTGACGGACTTCTTCCGCGACCTCTGACGCGACCTCCGTCCCGCCCGGGGCCCTTCGCGGCGCCGTCCCGGATACGGATTTCAGAGCACGGCGCTCTTTGGGCTAAGCTCTCTCTCGGTAGCGTGTCCGAGCGGCCGAAGGAGCACGCCTCGAAAGCGTGTGATGGTGCAAGCTATCCGTGGGTTCAAATCCCACCGCTACCGCTCTGAACGAGAGCCCCGCCCCGCAAGGGTCGGGGCTCTCGTCGTTCCCGCCCGCGGCGGCCGGCCCGGCCCGTGGGCTCGTACGCCGTCCCGGCTCATGCGCTCGTACGGCTGCGGCGCGCCCGCTCGTAGCGCTCGTACGGCCGCCCTCCGGGGGCCCCGGCGTGACCGGCTGCCCGCTCGGCCGTTGTCACGGCATGACCAAGACCCAGCGCATGCTCGCCGCCTTCGCCCTCGCGGGGGCCGCCGCGGGCCTCGCCGCACCCGCCGCGTCCGCCGCGCCGATCGCCCCGCTCACCCTTCCGGACCTGCCGCAGGCCGCCCCGGGCATGCCGAAGGGTGCCACGCCCGGCTCCGTCCAGGAGATCGGCGCGAAGCTCAACGACCTCAACCAGCTCAACCGGCTGATGGACCTGCCGAACGACCTCGCGCCGGTGATCGCGCCCGTCCAGCCCATCACGGACCTCGCCGGCGCCATCGGCTGACCCGGCCGAGCGCCCGGCCCGGACCCGCCCCGCCGCCCCGCCCGCCAACGCGAAGAAGGCCCCGGCCGGAGCCGGGACCTTCACGCGTGGACGGGGGAAGCGGCGTCGGGGGACGAGCCGCTCCCCCCGATGAGACGGAACCTGCCAGTCCGAACCGCGGTCGGGGGGAAGCCCACGGCGCGGACCCCGCAGCGAGGCCCTTTCCCGCGCCCACCGATTTCCTGCCAGAACCGGTGGGCTCGCGTTCCATCCTGCGTCTTCCCCTCCTGTCCGGGGACCGACAAAAGGCCCGTACCACCGGGCCATTGGTCCTTAAAGGGCAGGTGAGTGTCCGAACGCGACCGGTTAGACTCACCCGACTCAGCAGGACCGGTTGGGGAGGCCGACACCGCTCGTGGACACCAAGAAGATCGTCATGGGCGCGCTCGTCGTCTTCGTACTCTTCGTGATCATCACTCAACCCGTCAAAGCCGCCGATATGGTCCAAATAGGCTTCCAAGGGATCTCGGATGCCGCCCACGGGATCGGCGAGTTCATGACCGAACTGGTGCGCTGAACCCGTACGCTGAAGCGGATTCCGGACTTCCGGCCCCCCACTCCGACGGGTGGGGGGCTTTTTGTGTTATCCGTGTTCATGGCGAATATCCAGATATACCCACTCTTGCCCAATCTGCCCTCAACACGGCGATATCGGGTGCTTGCGCACAGTGCACATCTCTTGTGATGCTATGACCGCTTTTGACGGATAGTTGACTGAAGGGGTGGCGTGACCGTGCCGGCCAGTACTGCGCCTCAGGTGCCACCCCAGCAGGACCCCCAGAGCCCCCAGAGCGCGCAGGAACCGCCGGAACAGGCCGGCCCCCACGGCCACCACGACCCCCAGGTCCCGCCGCAGCAGGAATCCCCGCAGGAGTCGCCGCCCGACCCCCCGGAGGAGCCCCCGGCCGCCCCCAGGCCGCAGAGCCGGGGTGCCGACACCCGGGCCCTGACCCAGGTGCTGTTCGGACAGCTCAAGAACCTCCAGCCGGGCAGCCACGACCACACCAGGGTCCGCGGGGCCCTCATCGAGGCCAACCTTCCCCTCGTCCGGTATGCGGCCGCCCGCTTCCGCAGCCGCAACGAACCGATGGAGGACGTCGTCCAGGTCGGAACGATCGGGCTGATCAACGCGATCGACCGGTTCGACCCCGACCGCGGGGTGCAGTTCCCGACATTCGCGATGCCCACGGTGGTCGGCGAGATCAAACGGTACTTCCGCGACAACGTGCGCACCGTCCACGTCCCGCGCCGCCTCCACGAACTGTGGGTCCAGGTCAACGCGGCCACCGAGGACCTCACCACGCTGCACGGACGCACCCCCACCACCCCGGAGATCGCCGAACGGCTGCGCATCACCGAGGACGAGGTGCTGTCCTGCATCGAAGCCGGCCGGAGCTATCACGCAACCTCGCTCGAAGCCGCCCAGGAAGGCGACGGAATGCCCGGCCTGCTGGACCGCCTCGGCTACGAGGACCCCGAGCTGGCCGGTGTCGAGCACCGCGACCTCGTCCGGCACCTCCTCGTACAGCTGCCCGAGCGCGAGCAGCGGATTCTCCTGCTCCGGTACTACAACAACCTGACGCAGTCGCAGATCAGCGCTGAGCTGGGGGTTTCCCAGATGCACGTGTCCCGGCTGCTCGCCCGGAGCTTCGCACGCCTGCGATCCGCAAACAGGATCGAGGCGTAACCGGAACGGGTGGAGATCACCTGACGCGTTTCCCGACAGACCGGGCTCATTCCGCTCTGTCGCTGGAGATACATGTCGACATGGCGCTACAGCGTGTTGCCGACATGTGACATTCTGCTGGAACCGCGTTTGCCGCAGCCCCGCCTCCGGTATTCAGGTGGAGGCTGCGTTCCTCCGACGGGCGCGCAGAGAAGCGCGACCGTCCGCGACCTCAAGGGGGTGGCATGTCCGTAGACCAGGGCAGCTCCAAGGTGCTCACGCTCGTCAAGCGTGAACTGCCGGCAGTGTCCAACCGCTCGGAAGCCATCGACACCCGCACGCTCTCCCGCTCCCTCTTCCAGCGACTTGCCGCCCTGGACGTGGACAGCCCCGAACGCGCGTACGTACGCGACACCCTGATCGAGCTGAACCTCCCCCTGGTGCGCTACGCGGCGGCCCGCTTCCGCAGCCGCAACGAGCCGATGGAAGACATCGTCCAGGTGGGAACCATCGGGCTCATCAAGGCGATCGACCGCTTCGACTGCGAACGCGGCGTGGAGTTCCCGACCTTCGCCATGCCGACGGTCGTGGGCGAGATCAAACGATTCTTTAGGGACACTTCCTGGTCCGTGCGCGTCCCGCGCAGGCTCCAGGAGCTGCGCCTGGCCCTCACCAAGGCCAGCGACGAGCTCGCGCAGAAGCTGGACCGGTCCCCGACCGTCCCCGAGCTGGCCGCCGTGCTCGGCGTCTCCGAGGAGGACGTGGTCGACGGTCTGGCCGTCGGCAACGCGTACACGGCCTCCTCGCTCGACTCGCCGTCCCCCGAGGACGAGGGCGGCGAGGGCTCCCTCGCCGATCGCCTCGGGTACGAGGACAGCGCGCTGGAAGGGGTCGAGTACCGGGAGTCCCTCAAGCCGCTGCTGGCCAAACTCCCGCCCCGGGAGCGGCAGATCATCATGCTGCGGTTCTTCGCCAACATGACGCAGTCGCAGATCGGCGAGGAGGTCGGCATCTCGCAGATGCACGTCTCCCGGCTGCTCACGCGCACGCTCGCGCAGCTGCGCGTGGGCCTCATCGGCGAGTAACCCGGCGAACGGCCGCTGCCGCCCGCTTCCCAAGTGACGGGTCGTCAGTAACACTGGCGCGATGCGAACGGGAACCCGCCGGGCGGCAGCACTCACCCTCTGCGGCGCGCTCGCCGCCGTGGCCCTCAACGGCTGCGGCGGCCAGGACCGCGAAGGCTACGTCGCCGTGGGCGCGGCGGCCGCCGGCCCGGGAGAGAACGTACCGCCGCCCGGCGAGGTGGAGTTCCAGCAGCTCGGAGCCCCGCCCGTGGACGGCGGTGCGGCGTCGGCCCCAAGTGGTACGTCGCCCGGTGCGGGGGACTCGCAGACCCCGGCCGGCTCCGCCCGGGGCGGAGCCACGTCCAGCTCACCCGGCGGCTCCGCACCTCCGGGTATCCCACCGGATCCCGCCCCCGCCGCCACCACCCCCGGCACTCCCCACATCCCCGAAGCCCCGGGGTCACCGGCGCCGCCCGGCTCCACACCCCCCGCGACGCCGGGCAGGCCGGGCACCCCGGCGCCGGCCACCCCGGCGCGGCTGACGCTCGGCGCCCCGCTCCGGTCGGCGGCCGCCGACCGCTGGTGTGAACGGGTGACGGTCGGCTTCACCAACACAGGCACTGCGGCAGCCCGTTCGGGCACCGTGAGCTTCGCGACGCACATCATCGGCGCGCTCGGCCTGGACTGGGCCACGATCACCACGACCCAGCCGCTGCCCGCTCCGATCGCGGGCGGCACGACCAAGACGCAGACCTACCCGGTCTGCGTCGAGTCCTGGCGGGTGCCCCTGGGCATGCACGTGGAGACGCGGACGGTCACCGCCGGCTGGAGCTGACGCCGAGACGCCCGCGCAAGGGCGGATCAGCCCAGCGCCAGCCAGGCGACCGCCGCGACGACGACAAGCGCGGCGAGGCCCAGGCCGACCCACAGGCCGGTCTTCGAGGCCGCCTTCTCAGGTCGGCGCCGCCGGGCTCCCGGCACGGTGGCGCGCACCGGCTCCGCCTCCTCGACGAACGCGCGGAACATCTGGGTGCTGCCCGCGGGGTCGTAGTTGCCCTCGGGGCCGGGTGAGTTGTGGTTCGCAGCCATGGCTCCGCACCCTAGCGGGTTTTCCGATTCCTTTGCCGCCCACCCCGGGCAATCCATTTGCCTGTGGCAACCAACCGCTTCTATGGTTGCCTTAAGCAACAACATGGGGGGCGACGGGTGACCACGCAGCCGACTCGGAACGCCGGCACGACGCCGGCCACCCGCTACGAGGAGCTGGCCCGCCAGCTCACCGGCATCGGTGCGGTAAAGCGCGACCTCGCCCGGATCCTGCCCGCGGACTGCCCGGCCGGCTCGGCCGCCGTCCTGACCATGCTCGACCGGCACGGCGAGATGCGGCTCAGCCGGCTGGCACAGTGCATGGCCATCGACATCTCGGTGAGCAGCCGGCACGTCGCCCACGCGGCCGCCCGCGGCTGGATCGAACGCGTCCTCGACCCGGGAGACGGCCGCTGCCGGATCCTGCGCCTCACCCCGGCCGGACGCGTCCTGCTCGCCGATCTCGGCGCCCGGTACACGGACGCCCTCCAAAGGGCCCTGGCCGGCTGGCCGGCCGAGGACATAGACGCCCTCAACACCCTGCTGGCCAGGCTCCGATCGAGCTTCTGACACCTAAGGAACCACATGGCTACGACCACACCCACCGGTGTGCGGGGAGGCGGCCGGTCGGGGGCCACGTCCGACGACGCGCCCATGACCCACCCGCAGATCATGAAGGCGCTGTCCGGGCTGATGCTCGGCATGTTCGTGGCGATCCTGTCCTCCACGATCGTCTCCAACGCCCTGCCCCAGATCATCAGCGACCTCGGCGGGACGCAGTCCTCCTACACGTGGGTCGTCACCGCCGCCCTCCTGTCGATGACCGCGGCGACCCCCCTGTGGGGCAAGCTCTCCGACCTCTTCAGCAAGAAGCTGCTCGTCCAGATATCCCTGGTCGTCTACGTCCTCGGCTCCGTGGTCGCGGGCATGTCGCAGAACACCGGCATGCTGATCGCCTGCCGCGTGGTCCAGGGCATCGGCGTCGGCGGCCTGTCCGCCCTCGCCCAGATCGTGATGGCGGCGATGATCTCCCCGCGCGAGCGCGGCCGCTACAGCGGCTACCTCGGCGCGGTCTTCGCCGTCGCCACCGTCGGCGGCCCGCTGCTCGGCGGTGTCATCACCGACACCGACTGGCTGGGCTGGCGCTGGTGCTTCTACGTCGGCGTGCCCTTCGCGATCATCGCGCTGATCGTGCTCCAGAAGACCCTGCGGCTCCCGGTGGTCCGGCGTGACGTCAAGGTCGACTGGCTGGGCGCCTTCCTGATCAGCGGGGCGGTGTCGCTGCTGCTGATCTGGGTCACCCAGGCCGGAGACTCGTACGACTGGATCTCCTGGACGACGCTGGCGATGACCGGCGGCGCGGTGGTGCTCGGACTGCTCTTCCTCCTCGCCGAGTCCCGGGCGAGCGACCCGATCATCCCGCTGCGCCTGTTCCGCAACAAGACCATCTCGCTGGCATCGGCCGCCTCACTGTTCGTCGGCATCGCGATGTTCTCGGGCACGGTCTTTTTCAGCCAGTACTTCCAGCTCGCCCGCGGCGAGTCCCCGACGATGTCCGGGATCCTCACGATTCCGATGATCGCCGGGCTTTTCGTCTCCTCCACCGTTTCCGGTCAGGTCATCACCAAGACGGGTCGCTGGAAGGCCTGGCTGGTGGCCGGCGGTGTGCTGCTGACGGCCGGCCTCGGCCTGCTGGGATCGCTGCGCTACGACACCCCGTACTGGCACATCGCGGTCTTCATGGCGCTGACCGGTCTCGGTCTCGGCATGATGATGCAGAACCTGGTCCTCGCCACCCAGAACCAAGTGGCCCCGCAGGACCTGGGGGCGGCCAGCTCGGTCGTCACCTTCTTCCGCTCGCTCGGCGGCGCGATGGGCGTCTCGGCGCTCGGCGCGGTGATGGCGAACCGGGTCACGCACTACGTCGAGGACGGGCTGACCACGCTCGGCCCGAAGGGGGCGGCCATGGCCCACGCGGGCGCCGGCGGAGGCGGGATCCCCGACATCGACAAGCTGCCCGCGCCGCTGCGCGCGGTCATCGAGTCCGCGTACGGGCACGGCGTCGGCGACGTCTTCCTCTACGCCGCTCCGTGTGCGCTGCTCGGCCTGCTGCTGGTGCTCTTCATCAAGGAGGTCGCCCTGAAGTCGAAGCCGGCGGCGCACTCCCCGGCCGCGGCGAGCGGTGTCCAGGAGGCCCCGGCGGTCGCCCTGGCCGAGTAGTCGGCCGGTCCGGCCACGCGCGGAAAGGGGCGGGGGGCGCGGAGGTGCGCGTGTCGCTTCTCGGC
>NZ_JBSGYT010000040.1:0-70002 GCF_053610645.1 Streptomyces sp. NPDC054883
GCGGCGCCGCCCCGGGGGGGCGGGGGGGGGCGGGGGGGGGGCCCGCCCCGCGGGCGGCGCCGGGGGTGGGGGGGGGGGGGGGGCCCCCCCGCGCCGCCCGCCCCGGGGGGGGGCCCCCACCACCGTTTCGCACACGACCTGCCGCATCGCTCCTTCACCCCGTCCGGAACCTCAGCTCCGGTCGCTCCCAGGTGACCTTGGGCGGCGACGAGGGTACTGTGCCGATCCGCTCCGCACCCAGGCGCCGGTAGAAGCCCTCGGCAGGCGGGTGCGAAACCACGCGCACCTCGTCCAGGCCCTCCAGTCGGGCCCGGACGATCATGTGCTCCACCAGCAGACGGCCGACGCCCAGCCCCTGGGCCTGATCGGACACGAAAGCGAGATCCAGTTCCGCCGTGTCCAGCACGAGCGCGTAGAAGCCCAGCAGGCGCCCGCTTGGGCCGGTTGCCATGAAGACCTGGTGCCGCGACACGTACTCGGGGGCGACGTGGTAGCCGGCGATCATGGAGGCGTACCGCCCCCGGTAGGCGCGGGACGCCTGGATCAACGCGGTGAGCCGCTCGGCGTCCTGCGCGACGGCACGGACGATGTGCACGGGTGCCATGGCAAAAGTATAGGGGCGAACTGCCGATAGGCCTATTACGGGTGCCGCGGTTCGCGGGCCGTATCGGCGCCCCGCAGTGCACCACGGCGGAGATGTCCGGTTGCAACGAGACCCGGCCGATCGGGCCGCCGTCCGCGATGTCACCCTCGTAGCACATGCGCCCTTCCTGAACTCCCTCCGGCCGCGGATGAGGTTGTGGAGGTGGTCGGAGGGAGCCGGCGGTTTCGCTGAATCGCCCGCGCCCGCCTGCCTGTGAACGGCACACTGGGGGAAACGCGCGCCTCTGGGGGGAACATGCCGAACGGGCTGGCAGAGCTTCTGGAACTGCCCGAACACGAGATCGATCTTCTGATCGCCCAGCATTTGGTCGGCGAGGATTTCGGCAGCCGGGAGGACGACGACGAGGAGCGCCTCTTCATCGCACGTCGGTGGTTCGCCTCCCTTCAAGGACGGCTGCGCGACGCCGTCTGCGCGAATGCCGCCGTGATGCGGGCCGCGGAGAACCCCGGTGAGGGAAACCGGCTGCTGGCCGCCGCGGTCGTCGATGCCATCCTGCACGCGCAGCTCGGGCTGGACGTGCCGGCCACCGTCTTGGCCGTGAAGGTCGTGCATGCGGGACTCCACCGGCTGTGCGGTACCGGGACGCGGGGGCACGGGCGCAGTGGAAGCCGCTGAGTTCATCGACGCCATGGGCGGGCCGGTGAAGCCCGCTGACTTCCCCTCGTTCGTGTCCGAGGACGCGGTCGAGGCGTGCCGACTGTCGCTCATGGTCATGCGTATACAACTGTCGGCCTTCGACACCGCCATCGGTATCCGGACTACCGTGGAACTGGTCGATTCCCCTTTCTTCACCTGCCGGGCCAAGGAGATCACCCCCGACCACCACGTCATCACGATTCCCCTCGGCCTCGTCTGCCGTTTCTACGTCCTCGCCGACCTCCTGTGCGGATACCTGCTGGGCAGCAAGGTCATGCTGGTGCTCGGTGATGTGGACGCCGAGTGGGAGTCCCTGTGGCGACTGCCCCCGGGACTGCATCCGCTGTTCGGGGCAGCGGGGGCGCGTACGGACTGGCGAAAGGAGCTGGCGGCGCTGCATTCCGTTACCCGCACGCCGGATGCCGCCTACGACGTCGCCTCCATGACGTCCCTGGCCCTCATGTTCGTCATCGGCCACGAAGCCGCACACGTCTACCGCCAGCACGGCCCGCAGTTGCGGGCCATGAAGGATCTCGACGTGGTGCGCACACCCGAAGACGAGCGGTACTTCAGACGGTTCGCCGAGACGGACGCGGACGTCATGGCGACGCACTGGGCGATGCTCGCCCAGGACATCGGACGGCTCACGGCGCGGGAGCAGGGCTGGGAATTCAGTCCGGCCACGGCGTATTTCAGGTTGTCATACGCCGTGACCGCGTTGTACGCCCTGTTCGACGTCCACCGCATGCACATGGGGTCGTACGCCGAAGGCATCTACGCGCACCCCATGGTCCGGCGCCACGTGTTCTCCGTCGCCGGCGCGATGACCTCCGCCGCCGAGCCGGAGACTTACGGCATGTGGCCACGCCTGGAGGAACAGGGCTGGGTGCACTGCGCCTTCGGTCTGAACGGGTTGGACATCGACGCCGTCAGGGGAAAGTTCGGGCCCGTGCCGAAGGGGTACAACGCCGTTCCCGTGTCGTCCCTCCACTACGACCCGCGGAGCATGCCCGCCGTGCAGGCCGCGTACGACCGTGAGATGCGCTTCTACGCCGTGATGGCGGCGTGCCACGAGGGCCTCGGGGTCCTGCGCATGGGGACGACCCCGGAAGCAGTCAGGTTCAAGGTCCCCGACGGCCGGACCATGGCCGAGCTGCTGGAGGCCGGTGACCCGGCGGTGCGTGCGGCGCACGCCATGTCCCTGCGCGCCGAAGCCGTACGGGCGCGGTGACGACCGGCTCGGCGCCGCCGAATACCTGCCGTCGGCGGCCTGTGGCGGTAGCCGAAGACCGACCAGGATGCCGGCATCGAGGAGGTGACACTCCTCATCCTGGAATGGCTGGGCGAGCAGGGTGTGAACGCCATGATCAGGGTGGACGCCGAGAGGGTGGCCGACAACGCGCCGGCGTGGACGTCGGAGACTGCCTGGCAGCGCGCCCATCAAGCGCCGGGCACGTACCCGGCGACCGCTGGCCGTACGGCCGCAGGCAGTCCGTACTCACGGGCCTGGGCAGCGCGAGCAGGACACGCTCCGGCAGGACGTCCTGGCCACCCAGCCCGCTCGATGTCAGCACCCCGAGGCGTCGAAGTCACCGACGTCTCT
Source organism: Streptomyces sp. NPDC054883 (assembly GCF_053610645.1). Lineage (NCBI taxonomy): Bacteria > Bacillati > Actinomycetota > Actinomycetes > Kitasatosporales > Streptomycetaceae > Streptomyces > Streptomyces sp. NPDC054883. The sequence continues at coordinate 2,904 of NZ_JBSGYT010000040.1, forward strand.
CCGGGGCGCTGCGAGCGTGCGGGTCAAGTTCTCGCAGCTCAGAAGCGGTCAGTGCGACCATAGCGGGTGCACCATTTGGGACAGCACTGTGCTGAAACGACGCGCCGTCACCATGGTCACTTGAGCCACGCAGCCACACCTCGTATCAGGCATGCAGCAACTGGCTTGCTCGCAAGAGCAGTGGGAGGGACTCGCCGCGGTCCTCACTCATGAGCAACTGGCCGCGTCAGCCCAGGAACGCGCTGCGAGCACGGAGCTTGCCGGTGGCACCCTCCAGCTCCTGGAGGGCGCCGAAGCGGCAATCGACTCCGGGGAGCCGGAGGGCATCGTCCTGGCCCTGGTCAACGCGTTCCGTGGACTCGCCGTCCAGCTGCGGGAGCTGGTCCTGGACGAGGCCGTGGCGTCCATCCCGGCGCCGGATCGATGGCCGACGTGACGTGCCGGCAGGCCCTTGCCGTGGGCATCGGTGACGGTCGGGAGTTCGCCGGGCCCGCGGAGCGCAAGGTGCGGGCGGTGCGGGTCTGGCTTGTGGTCGGGCTCCTGCCCGTGCTGGTGACGGCACCCGATCCGATAGGCCGGATCGAGAAGGCGGCGCAGCCGGGGCGGGGGACCGGCCGGCTCAAGCCGAACCGTCGCAGAGGGCGGCGGCCCCCGCCGCGGGTGGGCGGCGGGTGCCCTCGTAGCCGCCTGCCCGCAGGATCCTGTCGATCTGGGCGTTGACGGCTTCCGCGCAGCGACGGGCGGTACGCAGTTTGGCCAACGCGGCACCGACGGCCTGGACGTCGTGTGCGTCCAGTCCCCGGGTGCAGTCGCGGCTGCCGGTCTCCGACAAGGTGACCACGGCGTGCCAGTCCGCCCGTATTTGGGGATAGGCGGGAACACGGAACCAGACGGTCTCGAACAGCGATGCCCCGCCCGAGTTCTTACACGTGGGCCGAAGGCGCCGTTCGAACACGTCCCCTGAGTCCTTGGCGGCTTGTGCTTCCCGGAGCGTGTTGGTGAGCTGGTCGTCGTACGAGACCACGAGCCCGATGACTGCGTAGCCGCCGAGGCGGTACCAGGCCCGGATCTGTCGCAGACGTGTGGAGTCAGAAACCGGCGGGTCGGGAAGGTTCCAGTCCTGCACGATTTTACGTTCGGCCGCGAGTGCGTCGATGGTGAAGCCGAGTCTGTACTGCTGTACGGCACCGTCCGTCGCGGTCGCTGCGATCACCAGGGCAGCCAGGACGCCTGCCGCGACGCGACGGGCACGGGGCCGGCCGGTCGTGCTCGGGCTGGTGCGCATCCCGGTACGGCCGGTGACCCGTGCGCGTCGCGGCCGTCGGTGGCCGACTGATGCGGCCGCCAGGGCGATGGCGACGGCGAGGACCGAGGCGAGGACCAGCGCGTTGGTCATCACGTAGACGAACGGGAACAGTGGCCGGGACCAGGCCGGGCGCCAGGCGCAGCTCTCCGAAAGGACGTTGAGGGAGGTGATGCAGCCGTCGACGGACACGAGCAGGCTCATGGCTGCCAGCCCGATCAGGGTGGCCGTCTGGGCGGCGATCAGGCTTCCCAGCAGCCGGAATCGCCGGTCGGCGGTGCTCGCGACGACGGCCGCCGCGGCTGCGGGCAGGCACAGCACGAGCAGCAGGAGGACCGCGTACCGCAGGGCGTAGAGCCCGCCCCGGCCGTCAGGTGCCGGCTGTGCGGTGTGGACGTAGGCCTGCACGCCGATGACGGCCAGGCAGGCGAGCGCTCCACCGAGCAGGCCGGGCAGCAAGACCGCGCGCAGGGGCGCGGGGGCCCGCTCGGGGGCGGCCGTTGCGTCAGGCAACCAGCGCGGTGCGCCCGCCACCGGCCCGGATGCCCAGGCGAGCAGCGGTACGGCCCACAGTGCGGTCATGGCCATCGCGGCCATCGGTGTGTCGGCCAGGGCCGACAGTTGGGGATGCACTACGGCGATGCCGGGGATCCCGGCCAGGTCGCCGGTAGGAGCAGCGGAGGGAAGCCATCGCAGGATGGCCTTGGCGACGAACTGTGCGGTGAACAGGGGTACGTTCAGGGCTGTGGTTCCGGTGAGCATCCACCACGCCAGCCACGACGTCATGCCGAGGCAAGCGGCAGCCAGGCAGAGAGCGAGCGCGGGGCGCAAGGTCCGGCCCCGCGCGGTGCCGATCCACAGGCGTGCGCACTGAGTGGTCCACCATGCGAAGAGCGCGCCCACCACCACTGGTAGCAGGAGGACCTGCGGTCGCAGGGGCAGCCAGGACCAGCCCGCGGCGAAGCCGCTGAGGAACAGGCCGGCCGACATCCCGGCACCGAGCCACCCGCCCGTCCAGGCGCCCGAGGGGACCTTGGTGCCGGTCAGCACGGCGTACACGACGCTGCGCCACAGGGCGACGACGATCACGCCGGACACCAGTGCGCCGGGCAGGACGACCAGGACCGCCATCAGGTTGTTGGTGAAGTTGACCCGGTAGGGGGCGATCTGACCCAACACCTGCGGTACGGTCAGGACGGGTATGGTGCCCAGGAGGAAGACCGGTAGGGCCGAGGTGCGGAACAGCGGCCCGGGGTCGGTCAGGGCCCCCTGGCGCAGACCCCACCGCGGATGGGTTCGCCATAGGTCGAGGACGCCGTCGAGAGCGCGGCGGACCCTGCTCCCGGGTGGCGTGACGGACACGGACCAGCCGTGCGGATCCGCCCCCCAGCGCAGCGCCGTCAGATCGGCGTAGATCTCCCGGCTGCGCAGCGCGTCGGCGCGGGCGAGGTGCACCATCACCACCATGATGACGGCGAACGCCGCGTTCCGGGAGAGCCTCGGCGTGCCGCCGTCCGCCACGATGCCGGACACGTCGTAGGCCCAGGAGCACGTGTAAGGCAGGAGGACGAGGGCGAGGAAGACCCGCCAGAGGGCGACGGTCAGGTACGTCAGGGTCACGTCGCGGTTGGCGATGTGGGCGAGTTCGTGGAGGAGCACGGCTCGGAACCGCTCCGGATCGGTGGACCTGATCGCGACCAGCCCGCCGTGCAGGCAGACGACGGGACGGCGGGTACGCCCGAAGACGACGGCGCCGACCGAGCTGTTCGCGGGGTCGATCACCACGCTGGGCGGCCGCGCGAGGCCGATCGCGGTACAGAGTTCGCCGAGCAGGGTGCGGATGTCGCCGTCCGGATCGACCGACTCCAGCGTGACGACCCGTCCGCGGCGGGTCCTCCACAGCGGCAGCACGGCGAACAGCAGTCCTGCCGCCAGCACCAGCACCAGGGGCCAGATGGCCAGCTGCCACCCCGGCGGTGGCGGTGCCCAGGTGTGCATGCACAAGCGGTAGGCAGTGCCTTGGCCGGTGATGCTGAGCGTCGCTGCCCAGTAGCTGCCGTCGGCGGGGTCGACACCCGCGGCGAGCGAGCACTTCGCTTCGTATCCGGCTCCGAACGTCCTGTACACCGACAGCATCAGGGACCCGCCCGCGGTCAGCATCAGGAGCAGCAGGGTGACGAACCGGGGGCCCGTGCCCGCGCCCAGGACCCGCTCGTCGATGCGCGGCCGTCCGTCAAGTTCGTTGCCGGCCGTCACTTACGCCGGCCCGGCGGCCGGTTCCGGACGGTCCGCAGGTACCGGATCGGGAGGGGGCGGCGGCGCCGGGACAGTCGGAGCGGTCGGGTGCGGTCCGTCTGGTGTGGTTGCGGGAGTCGGTGCCAGGACGGCGGGGGCCTCCGGCCCGTCGGAGAGGATCAGGCGGGCCACCACCGCGTCGGCGATCTCCTCGGCGCGCCCCGGCGGCAGGCCCCGCTGCCCGGCCACTGCCAGCACGCGGGCACGTACGTCGGCCAGCTGCTCCCGGGTGAGCGCTGGGACCTCGGCAACGGGGGCCGGGCGCCGAAGCAGCCGCCTCACCATGCTCGTCACCGATCGCGAGGCCCGTTCCTCGGCCCTTACCGCCATCTGCTGCGCCACCCCGTCGAGCACCAGCCACACGACGGGGGCAATCAGCGCGGCGACCTCGCCGATGCCGAACCCCAGCGGTTCGCGGCGCCCGCCGCCGCGGCTCAGCCGCCGCACTACGGTGGCGTCATCGAAGTGCCGCAGGCCGTCCACGAGCGGCAGCTCCTCCGGAGCGAGCGCAGCCACGACCGATCGCACCAGATCCCGCACGGCCACGGGCAGCGGGCCGTCCCCGGACACCTCTGTTCCGGATCCCATTCGTCCCCCCAGACGTAGCGCATCCCCTGCATGCCGCTTCAAGCGGCACCCGAACCACCAACTTTCGCACGGGAGATGACGTTGCAACAGCACCCTCTAAGTGCCTTTCCGGCCAAGTCAGCGGCGCCGGGCCGACCGGTGCGGACATACGTGCGGAACGTGCGCCGATAGGTGTCGGGCGGGACGCGGACGGTGCGGCTGAAGTGGCAGCGCAGGGTGGTGGCGATGCCCATGCCAATGGCCGCGGCGGCAGTGTGTCGGCCGGACCCGGAGCCGGTACGGATCGGCCCGTACGAACCCGCGAACCAGGCCGGCCACTCTTGGGCTGGGGAGCGGGGGCCGGCCACGGCACAGGGGCACCTCGTCGAACGGCTGGTCTTCTGCGCCCTCGGAAGGGTCCCGTCGCGAGGCCGAATGCGGTTCCGTCGAGCGCTCCCGCCGCGATTTCCGCAGGGCCGGGCAGGGCTCCGAGCTGCGCAGTTCCCATGCCGATTTTCGCCCGGTGACCGAGAAGCCCGGGGAATGTGCCAGCGAGCCTCGAGATCCGCGCGATTCCGGGGTCGGGCGCGGGCTTTCTGACACGATCGGTTAGCCGGAACGTGGAGGGAGCCGAGGACCGCGAGGAAGAGGACGAGCAGGCCGACGTCGTCGAGGCGGCGCAGGATCGCCTCGTGGAGCCGGCCCCGAACCCCGCTCGCACATGTACCACGATCTGCCGACGCCCGCACTCAGCGGCCCCCACGCCGACGGCGGTAGTAGGCCACTGTGACTACCGCGAGCAGCGGCCCCCAGGCCAGCAGTGGCATGTAGCAAGCGGTCATCAGCCAGTAGTGGCTGCCGTCAGGGGATCCCGCGCCGCCCATGTTGTCCGCATCGTTCCAGCTGAACGCGCCGGTGATCGTGATGAGGGTGACGAGCGCCGCGCCGAGCGAGGCGGGGATCACCGCCGCCATGACGGGGATTCTCCGGCCACCCAGGGCCGGTACCCAGTGCGGGAGTTCCTCGCCCCATTGGTGGACCAAGCCCAGGGTGAGCAGTCCCAGTGCCTCGGTGAGCAGGCTGAGGCCGATGAGGTAGAAGGACCCGGCGCCGGGGAAATTCTCCGGGCGAAGGAAGTCCTCGGTGAATCCGGAGTTCCAGCCCAGGGCGATGGCGGTACGCCACAGCCCCGACGGCACCAGGGTGAGTGCGGCTGCGTGCGCCGCCAGGCGGACGCAGCGGGGGAGTCGGGGCGGGACCGTGACGGGCGTCGGCCCGGTGACCAGCGTGTCAGCCACGGCGGATCGCCGCCTGGGGCTGCGCGGGGGCCTTCGTGATCTCGGCGTGGACCACCTTGAAACCGCCCTTGATGACGGTCGTGAAGGGTGCGGGAGCCATACACGTACCGGCCTGCGGCCTGATGGGCACGCCCTCCGCGTCGACGTGCTCGGGGTCGAGGTTCACCACGCCCCAGGAGAAGCCGAGCCGGTCCGGCTGGCCCTCGCCGCCCTGCTGGACGCTGACGCCCAGCCGGGTGCCGACCTCCTCGACGTTCGACTTCGTCACGATCGCGGTCAGGGTCGCCGTCCGGCCGCTGGTGACCAGACAGTCCACCCGGGCCTCCGCCCACCCCGCGGCTCCGCTCTGGGGGGTGTGGGAGACCTTCAGTGTTCCCCGGGCGTCCGTGGCCATCCCGCTGGGGGCGATGGGGAGCACCGGCCGGCTGAACGGCACCTGTTCGGCATCGATGGTGAAGCGGATGTCGTCGTTGATCGACTCGATGTAGGAGATCCGCGCCTCCCCGTGGACGCTCGCGGCCTTCGCCCCCTTCTTCGCGGCGGAGGCCGAGGCGGAGACGGACGGGAACGAGGCTGCGGGAGCCGGGCCCGCGGCGACCAGTCCGGCGAGGAGGGCGAGGGCTGCCGTAGCGCCGATTGCGCTGTTACGCATGAGGGACTCCCGTGTTCCAGAGGTGTTTGTGTTTCCGTGGTCGGTTGAACGGCTCAAGCTTCACCCCCGGCACCCCCGCGATCCCATCCGCCGATCGGCACAAACATCGCGCCGCTGCGCGGCCCTTCTATGCCGTTCGGCGGAGACCCCCGCCCGTCGCACACCAGTACGCTGATCATCATGTGGGAATCAACCGGCCCGGTCGTCACGGTGCTTGGCGCTCTGCCGTCGCTCGCGGCCGCGGGCACGCTGGTGTGGGCCGTTGCCCGCCCCCGTGCCGCAGCCCTTCAGCGGCTCGGCCGCCTCGCCCGCCCGACCACGATCTGCGCGGCCCTCTCCCTGAGCACCAGCTTCGCCCTGCCGGAGGCCGGTTCCGGTTCTGGCTCCGGCTGGAAGCTGGCGGAGATCGCCGTCCTGCTGCTTCTGCTGGCCGTGGTCACCCGCTGGTCACCGCTGCGCGAACTCAAGTCCGCCCTCCCGCTGACCGCCCTCTCGGTGTGTCTCTGGCCGCTGCCGCTGGTCACCGGTGAGTCCTTCCTGGAATGCATCGGAATCGCCACTTTCTGGCTGCTTCCGGTAGCCGCCGCGGTCGCCGTCGGCGCCTACCCCCGCCGCCAGGAACTGCGTCGCCGGAACGCGGTGGCCGAGGCCCGCGCCGCCCAGCGGCTTCAGCTGTCCCGTGACCTGCACGACTTCGTCGCCCATGACATCAGCGGGATCGTCGTCCAGGCTCAGGCGGCCCGCTTCGTCGCCTCCACCGACCCCTCCCACGCGGTGCTCGCCCTGGAGCGCATCGAAAAGGCGGGCCTGAGCGCCCTGGCCGCGATGGACCGGACCGTACAGATGCTGCACGGACCGGAGCCAGCCGCCACCCACCCCCTCCCCGACGTGTCGCAACTGCACTCGCTGGTCGCGGACTTCACCTCGGCGGGAGCCACTGAGGCACTTCTGGACTTGCCTCCCCTGACCATGGAGTCGCTCTCCCGCGAGGCGGGCTCCGCCGCGTACCGCATCGTCGTGGAAGCACTGACCAACATCCGCCGGCATGCCCCCGGCGCCCGCCGCGCCACCGTCACGTTCACCCCCACCGCCACCAGCGTGGAGATCCGCGTCACCAACGACCGCGGCGCCCGGCTTGTCCCCGTCCGCCGCCGCGCCTGGCGGGGCGGCCTCGGCCTCCCCGCTCTCACGGAGCACGCCGAGGCCCTCGGCGGAACCCTCGCGGCGGGGCCGCACGGCGACGGCGGCTGGCAGCTCACCGCCGTCCTGCCCGCCACGCTCCCGAAAGAGACCTCATGACGACGCACCTCGGCCCGACCCGCATCCTGATCGCCGACGACCAGGAGGACATACGCAGCGGTTTCCGCCTGATTCTCGGCTCGCAGCCCGACATGACCGTCGTCGGTGAGGCGGCGGACGGCCTCACCGCCGTTGACCTCGCCCGCACCCTGCGGCCTGACCTGATCCTCGCCGACATCCGGATGCCGGGCCTGGACGGCCTCGAACTCACCCGGCGCCTCGCGGGATCCGGTGTGCCCGACCCGATGCGCGTCCTCGTCGTCACCACCTTCGACCACGACGACTACGTACGCACGGCACTGCACGACGGCGCCTGCGGGTTCCTGCTCAAGCGCTCGGGCCCGGGGCTCCTCATCGAGGGGGTCAGGGCGGCGATGGCCGGGGACATCCTCATCAGCCCCCAGGTCACGGTCCGGATGCTCCAGACCCTCGCCCCTGCCCCCGCCCCGGCAGCGCCCACGCTCCCGTCGCCTCTCACCGCCCGGGAGGTCGACATCGCCCGCCTGGTCGCCCAGGGCCTCACGAACGCCGAGGTCGGCGAGAAGCTCTTCATCTCGGCGGGCACCGTCAAGACCCACATAGCCAACGTCCAGGCGAAGCTGAAGGCCCGCAACCGGGTGGGCATCGCCGCCTGGGCCTGGGAGAACGGCCTGGCCGGTCCAGTCCCACGGGAACCAGGGGAGTAGGCCGCGACGAGGACGCCATCACCAAGTACCACCTGCCCGGAGAGATGACCGGCACCGGTGAATTCCGCAACGGCTCGTTGACCTCCACGTTGTCACGGGCGTGGCGTCGAAGGCGCCACCACGAGGCGTTCGTCATGCCGAAGCGCTCATGGGGTGTACGTGTCCCGTTCGAATCGGCCTCGACAGGGTGCCACCGCAGACTCCCGGGATCCCCCATACCCGCAGCGCTGTCACAGGGACTCTCGCGCAGCAGGTGACCCGTACCCGGACCGTTCGCAAGAGCCGCTCCCCGGACGGTGGCAACGAGAGGCTACGGAAGCCCGTTACCCTCCGAGCACTGGAGCCCAGGGTGCGGAGGGCTTTCCGCCCGGGTCGAGCCCGTACGGCCACGGGCCGCTGCCTTCGTCCGTTCCATCTTGCTCTTGCTCGCCCATGGCCCGCAGGACGCTGGTACCGGATGGATCGCCGTGTCGGTTGCCTGCGCACATTCGTGAGCACGAGGCGGAGCTCCTCTTGCGCCCGGTTACGTAGCCTCTCTTCGGTGCCCCGTGATGACCGGTCGCGACTTCGGCGTGCCCCGAACCAAGCCCCGCCCGCGCGGGGGCTTGCGCACGTCACAGACCGGTCACAGCCACCGCACAGCAGCAACCGGCCAGCGAGTATGACCCGATGCGCACACACCACACCGCCGCAGTGATCGCCGCGGCCGCCGTCCTCGCCCTGACGGCCTGCAACCCCCAGACAGCCGGCACCGCGAAGCCGGCAACGCCCAGTGCCACGGCCCCGGGCGCCCCAGCCCGCTCCAGCCCCACACCCGCCGCGAAGACGGCCACGCTCCCGAACATGGTTGGCAAGGGCCTCCAGACCGCCCAAGACGAAGCGCAGGCGGCAGGGTTCTTTGCCCTCAAATCCCATGACGCGCTTGGCCGCGACCGGCTCCAGGCCCTCGATCGGAACTGGAAGGTGTGCAGCCAGACCCCCGCCTCCGGCGCGAGCATCGACACCAGCACCACCGTCGACTTCGGCGCGGTCAAGCTGGAAGAGGCTTGTCCCGCCAGCGACGCACCCGCGCCGAAGCCGGTGGGCGAGACCATGCCGAACTTCGTTGGCCAGGGCATGAAGGCAGTTCGCTCCGCGCTCCCGACCAACGCCTCGATCACCGTGAAGGACGCGGTGCAGAGCCGCATGGTCCTCCAGGAGTCGAATTGGAAGGTGTGCAGCCAGGACCCGAAGCCTGGGACAGCGCTCACCGGCCAGCCCGTCTCCTTCACCGTCAGCAAGTCCGAAGAGGCCTGTCCCTGACCCATCGACTCCGCCGCCTGGCTGGCGCCTCCCGGCACAGGGCCGCCGTCGGAGCCCCGGCTGATCAGTCCCTCACCTGAGGTGACGTCATGCCCCCAAGGGCACCGTTCCCCGTCACCGAGGAAACCCGTGCCGATGTCCGTAAGCTCACGACGAGGGCCTCGCCCGCAACGAGATCGCCCGCCGCCTTGGTAAGGCCGGGAGCGGAACGGCGGGTTCATCGGTGGCTTCATGCGGGTGGCGGGCGGCGGGTGGCTGTGCCACCGGGGAGCGGCGGGCGGCTGCGGGCGTTCGGCCGCCCGAGACGGGCCGCGTGCGGGCCGCGGGCTTCCCCTTCCACGACCGGAGGGCTGTTCGCCGCCGCCAGAGGCTGCCGTGCCTTGTGGAGCACACCTTGCGGTGGCCTTCGCGCGGGGAGGCATCTATGTCGGCCGCGGCGGCGAGGGGTTGCGGGTCGGCGCCACCCTGGCCGGGCCGCCCTTCCGGAACACGTCCAGCTGCGACAAGAACCTTTCGCCGGCCTCGGCCTCGTCCTTCTGCTGACCGCCTGGGCCGCGTCGTCAGCGATGTTCAGGATTGGCAGCGCTCCTTGCGCGCCCGCGAGCCAGACGGCGATCCGCTCCTTGGCATGTCCCCTCACGGGGTGTCGAGGCCGGCCGAGCGCAGTTTCTCCTGTATCAGGGTGGTCAGTCGGGTCCAGCCGGGCTTGTCGTCTTCTCCGTGGTGCGTGAGCAGTTCGTATCGGGTCGCGCCGTCGTTGCGGTTCTGGAGGCCGGTCAGCGCGGGCAGCAGCGAGGGGTCGGCAAGGAAGTGGGCGCTCACTTCCTCGGCGAGCTCCTCGATCCGGGGGTCGTCGGGTTGCCAGTGGCCGGCGCTCCAGGTGAGTTTGATCATGGCGACGTGCCGCGGATCGTCGAGACCGTACTCGATTTGGGAGAGGTAGTCGTCGAAGCCCTCCGGTATCAGGGCCCGAACCAGGATCAGGCCCTCGCGTGCCGTTGCCACGTCGTCCGTCGAGAATCCGAGCGCGGGCATCCGGTCCAGCAGCGCGCAGGCGCGGTCGGGCAGCAGGACCCGGTCGCCGTTGGCGAGTCGGCGCAGCGTCTTGCGCCGTGCCATCAGCTCGTCGATCCGGCTGGTGAGGTTCTCTTCGACCTCGACGAGCGCGGCGACGAACCGGTCGGGATCGGCATCGAGTAGGGAGCCGATCTCGGCCAGCGGTACCCCAGCGCCGGCCAGCGTCCGGACCTGAACCAGCCGCAGGAGGTCGGCCGATGTGTAACGTCGGTAGCCCGAACTGTCCCGGCGGGGTTCGTCGACCAGGCCGTTTTGGTGGTAGTGCCGGATGGTTTTCACCGTGACGCCGGCGAAGGCTGCGGCCTGACTGATGGTGATTCCGTCTGTCATGGCGTCAGTTAGCCGCACTACGTGACAGGTCGGCAACTTCTCGAACGGCCGCGGCGATGGCACGGAAGTCCTCGCGCACGATGGTCGTGTGCTTGCTGGCAACTGTCGCACTCACCTTCACGTTGGGGTTCCGGGCGAGGATCGGTTCCAGCGTGGCGCGCATCGCCGCCAGCCCTTCGGCGGTGCCGCCGAGGCTGGCGCCCGAGGCTACGAGGAAGCGCATCGGGAAGGTCACGAGGTCGAAGACCGGGTCGCCGGCAGCGACGATCTCGTTCAACTCGATGTTGATCTCGGCGTGCTGCTCGGCACTCATCCGTGCCGCCATGCCCAGCGGGCGGACCAGCGGCATGATCCAACCGAAGCGCCGGAACATCTTTCGGATCTCCTCCCGGCCCGCCTCCGGACCACCCTCGACGGTGGCGAGGTAGTCCCACGGGTAGCCGCCGTCGACCATCACGACACCGGCGACGCGTCCCGGGTTGCGGGTTGCCCAGTGCAACGCCAGCGCCGCCCCGTAGGACCAGCCCACCAGCAAAGGCCGCTGCACCGCGGTCGAATCCAGGACGGCGTCGACATCCCGCAGGCACGCCTCGAATGAGTAGTCCGCCGAACGCCTCGACCGGCCGCGGGCGCGTTCGTCGTAGGTGATGTGCCGGTAATCGCTTCCCAGCTCGGTGGTGACCCGGCGCCAGTTTCTTTGCGTCGCGTAGGAGCCGTTGAGGTAGACCACGGGCTGACCGAGCCCCTGAGTGTCGGTGACGGCCAGGGCCGTGTCCTCCACCGCAACCATGCCGGTCCACGTGGAGTCCGTGGTGGCCTTCGAGTTCGGGTTCGAGTTCGTCATGCCTTCAGCGTGAAGCCTGACCTTGGGTCAAGGTCAACCCCGGAAATCAAGCGGTCCGCTCTTCTCCGGGATCGTGTGTCCGATACCGCGTTTGCGCAGGTAGGCGCGGAAGTCGCGGGAACTGTAGGCCCTGCCAGCGATGACGTGGTCCGGTCGGCAGCGGGGCCGGCCGCGGCCGTCGCAGGCAAGGTGGATTTTGGTGGTCAGGCCTCCGCGGGATCGGCCGAGGGCGTGATCGTCCGGTTCGTCCGTCCGGTGTTTCCCCCTTTTTCGCCCGGTGGCGGCGGCATGCTGGTGCGCGCGGACGAGGGTGGAGTCGATCTGGACCGGCCAGTCGATGTCACCAGCTGCATCGGCCCGGGCCTGGATCTGCTGCGGGGCCCGGGTGAACACTCCGTCGATGGCATAGCGGCGGAAGCAGGTGTAGACCGACTTCCGTGAGCTGTAACGTTCCGGCAGGTCACGCCGGGAAACCCCGGTCCGGATCTTGTAGACCATCCCGTTGATGACCCGGCGGTCCTCCGCACGCGGCCGGCCGCTGCCGGCACTCGGTAGCAGCGGACCCAGCAACTCCCGCTCCGGCATCGGACAGTTCACGACGACGAATCGCGACACCAGGCATCAGCGAACGGTCACTTGAAGACGGACCCTGGTCTTCCTTCCGGCTGGGGGCGGGACGCTCGATGCGCGAGCGGGTCCGTGACTTCTCCTGGTTCTGGTGGTTCAGCGGATCTGGTCGGCCGCCCACGCGGCCCACTCGCGGCGCATCACATTGAAGCGGAGGCCGTATTCCAGGGCGATCCTCCCGTTCACCGACAACGGGTCGTCCCCCCAGTCGATGGAGTCCGCCAACCGGCGCAGGTCCTCGTGCTCCTGCTGCGAGAGTTCCACGAGTTCCGTGAGGTAGCCCCGGGCCTGGTCGGGGGTGATCAGGTTGAGGAAGAAGACCCGCAGCAGGATGTCGCTGCGGGTGTTGCGCTGCGGTTTGGTCTCCGTCAGCCAGTGGCGCAGTTCCGTCAATCCCTCGTCGGTGAGGGTGTACTCCTTGCGCCCGCGCGGGCCCTGGGCCGAGACGCTGATCAGCCCGGCGTCGGCGAGCTTGGTCAGCTCTGTGTACATCTGGCTTTGCGTGGCGGGCCAGACGTTGGCCAGCGAGGTCTCGAAGCGCTTCAGCAGGTCGTACCCGCTGGCCGGGCGCTCGGACAGAAGTCCGAGGAGGGCGTGTCGAAGGCTCATGCCCCTCAGCCTACCTTCCACTCTTGACATGTCGCGAGTGGGATTCTACTTTAGACATGTCAGAGTAGGAACGTCACTTCCGGGGGTCTCGATGTCGTACGTCCGCACCTTTCTTCCGTGGATCGTCTTCGCGGTGTTTCCGTCCGCCCAATGGCAATGGGGCGCGCTCGCCGGACTGTTGGTGGCGGTGGTGGTGACCGTCCAGCAGCGCCGGACCGGGGTCCACCTCGACGCGCTGATCATGGAGAGCGGCTCGGCGGCCTTCTTCGCGGCCCTGGCGGTCATCGCCTTCGCCGATCCGCGCTCGGCCGTACACCCGTACTCGGCGGCCCTTTCCTCGGCCACCCTCGCTCTCATCGCCGGGGCCTCACTTCTCGTGGGCAAGCCGTTCACCCTGGGCATCGCCAAGCGCACCACCCCCCGCGAGATATGGGGTCAGGCGGCCTTCGTCCGGATCAACGTAGTCATCACCGCCGTGTGGACCGTCGCCTTCGCCGTCACGGCCGGCGCGCTTGCGGCCCTCGCCCACGCGGGTCACGGTCACTCCACAACCGGCACGCTCGTCCAGGCCGCCGGGTTCGTGGCCCCCATGCTCTTCACCGTCCGCTACGTCTCCGCCGCCCAAGCCAGGGCCGGCGCCCGCTGAGCCGGAGAACTCGTCGGGCCCGGCAAGAACCCGACTGCTCCCGGACGGGCGGAACGGCCGCCACCGGGCGACGCCGCGAGCATCCTGGTGGGGGAGAGGATCGCCCCGCACGGGTGCATGGCGATCCTGCGGGGCATGAACATCACCGAGACCGACCCCGGGCACCCCTGGACCGGCATGCGGCTCCCCTCGGCATGGGGCAGCAGCGACGTCCTGACGTCACCCTGGTCCGCCCCGAGCTGGTCGCCGAGATCAGCGCCGACACTGCTGTCGACCACGGCGTCCACCGACACCCCTCCGCTGCAATCGCCTACGCCTGGACCTCACGGCGCGCGATGTACCCCGGTTCGAGGTGGACCTGGACCCAACTACGGGCTGAGGCAGCAGGCCGGTCGGGGCCGCGCGCCGCGTCAGGGACGAAGACAACGGCCAAGAAGACGGCCGTGAAGCAGGCTCCAGTGACGAAGACAGCCGGCCGTAAACCCCGGAGCGCCTGAGGCTCCGGTCCCCTCGTGCAGCGTGGGCCGCAGGTGTGGCCGCGCAGGTGGTGCGATGGGCTCGATTCTCTATCACCCTTCCGGACGGCGTTCGGCATGCTCACATTCGGTGGCCGGGGCCTTGGCCGAGGGGTCGGCGCCGCGGAGAAGCAGGTGGTGGACCATCCGTTGCTGTCCGAACCCGGCGGCCCAGTCCAGGGCGGTTTTGTGTTTCATCGCCGCGTTGATGTCCGCTCCACGGTCCAGCAGCAGGTCGACAACCTCCGGGTACCCTTCGGCGCCGGACGTGGCCGCCAGCACCAGCGGCAGGTGGCTCATCCGGCCCTGGGCTCCGAGCTGGGCACCGGCATCGAGCAGAACCGCGACCACCGCTGTGTGTCCGTGCATCGCCGCAAGACACAGGGGCGTCGACTCCCGGTATTCGCCGGCTGGCTGCTCCGGACCGGCCCCCGCCTCGACGAGCAGGCGGACAACAGTGGCATGGCCTCGTTCCGCCGCAACGTCCAAGGCGGTACGCCCGTCGCTGTTCGGCCCGTCCACTGCGGCATTCTGCCCCAGTAGCCGCGATACCTCGAGTACGTCCCCGTCACCCGCCGACCGCACCAGCTGATCCGTCGTGTCCATGTCGCAATCATTCCGGCTCTTTGGCCGAAGGAACACAGGCCGTCCGGGCAGATCGCGACGACACCCAGTGGTTGGCGGGAAGGCGCCGGCGACCTCGTCGATGCCCTTACCGGTGCCATCGGCAACCTGGACGACCGCGGCTTCATCTGGGGTTTCACCTCGAAGTCCGGCCAGGACGGCCACATCCCACCCGCCGACGTCAGCGAGGCTGCCGACACCGCCGGCCCCTCCCGGACCACAGCCGTCAGCGCCGCAACGAACTGGACAGACGTCCGGCTGGTCGCCCGAAGGCCGCCCGCGAGCGGTAGGCGAGGCCTCAGCTGTGGGTGGCTGCCGCGGCCGGCGGCGGTCACACAGGGAACCCCCCCCGGGGCAACAACAACCTGCGCGGCGTCTGGGCGTGCATGAAGCACGAACTGCGCCAATGCGGAACCAGCGCAGCGGGCACGATCGTCAACTGCTCCTCCCTCGGCGGCCGACGGCAACCCCGGGCCGCGCCGCGTACCACGCCACAAAGCACGGCGTGATCGGCCTGATCAAGAGCGCGGCCCTCGACTACGGTTCCCGCGGCGTCCGCATCAACGCAGTCTGCCCCGGCACCATCAGCACCCCCATGGTGGACCCCATGGCCGTCAACGGCGAACTCGACCGCGGCCAGGCCAGAGCCTTACGGTACGCCCGTTCGTTTCACTGACCGGCGGGCACCGCACGCCGGACTAGGCTCGGGCCGTGGGACAGACCGAGCAGCGCGCCGAAGGCGCGGGACCCTTCACCACCCGGCTCACTTGGCACCGCCCCGGAGGGGAAACGGTGGTGTGGGAATCGCGCCTCGCACGCAGGCGCGGGGTGCTGTCGGTACAGGGCCCGGGGGATGCGGCCGGCACGCCCCGCCGTGCCGGTGCCGAGGCCCTCGGCCGGCTCCGCAGGCTCAACGGCATCGCCTCGGGAGCGTTCGTCATCGGCGGGGCTCTTTTCTCCCTGGGTGCGGCCGCGGACCAGTTCGGCTCGGCGGACGCGCTCGAGAGCGCCTCGATCTACTTCGTGGGCGGCCTGTTCTTCAACACCGGTGGCAACACCTCGCTGTTGCAGGTGCTGAACGCGCCCCGCCACACGCCGGGGGGCGGTCCACTGGTCACCGCCCGTTGGAGGTGGTGGGGGTACGAGCCGATGCGCTCGGACTGGCTCAGCGCGTTCGTCCTGTTCGTCGGGACGCTCGTCTTCGGAGTCAACCTGCTCAACTCCTTCCTCCAGGGGCTCACCGTCCAGCAGGCCGACCGGCTGATCTGGACTCCCGACGTGGTCGGGTGCGTGCTGTTCCTGCTGTCGGGGCATCTCGCGTTCCTCGAGATCTGCCATCGCCCCCGGCCCTGCGTCCGCTCGCGCAGCCTCGGCTGGTGGGTGGTCGCGGTGAATCAGCTCGGGTCGGTCCTCTTCATGGTCTCGGCGCTGGCCGCATTCACCCGCCCCGCCACCGGAAGCCCGGTCAACGCCGACATCGCCAACCTGGGGACGCTCGCCGGCGCCCTGTGCTTCTCGATCGGCGGCGTGCTCCAGGCCTTCGAAAGACCGTAGCGGACGACCGGCGCTGACGGCCCCCCGGCTCAACGCAGGCCGGTGCCGGCGCAACGTGTGGCCCAAAGATCGCGCTGGAGCCGGCCTCGGGGGGGCACCATCAACTTCTGCCTGGTCGACCGCTTCTCGGGAGAAGGCGGCGACGTAAACGAGATGCACGACCGGGCCGGATTCCCGGTCGACTACCACGTTCAGGTCACGCCGCCGATGCCCTGACCGACCAGCACCCCGGGGCCGTTACCGCGGGCGCGCCGCACCACCGCGCCGACCTGCTCGGCGAGAGCGGCTGATGTCAACGGAGGAGCCACTGCCGTGCCGTCCCCGCCGGAGCTCGGAGCCATCCGGTCAACCGGCGGACCGATGCCGCGAAGCGTCCGCGTCACGCCCACCGGGACCGGCTGTAGCAGTGGTTGCCCGCGCCGTGGACGAGGACGGAAGTGACCGGCCTCTTGACCGCGCCAGTTGAGTCACCCATGAGCAGTGCATGTGGTCCGCCGCTTGGGAATCGGCAGAATCGGCCACGCGGGGGGTGGCCGGCTTCTTGAGGGTGCCGGCGCCCTTGCGATCCCTCGTCGGCACGTGCCGACCTCCATGTGCCAAGGGTGGCCGCTGCGGCCGCCCGCATGGAGGTCCGGATCGATTGTCAGTGGTGGCTGCGAGGATCGGAGTACCGAATCGGAGAACACAAACGGGGAGTTCGCCATGTCCGGCAACCAGAACTACATCAATCACGTTGCTCTCGTCCTGGACGCCAGTTCGTCCATGTCGCACCTGAGCCGCAAGGTCGTCGAGGTCGCGGACCAGCAGATTGCCTATTTGGCCCGCCGCTCGCAGGAGCTTGACCAGGAAACCCGCGTCACTGTGTACGTGTTCTCGAGCCAGGTGGAGTGCGTCGTCTACGACAAGGACGTGCTGCGCATGCCGTCCCTCCAGGAGGTCTACAGGACCGGCGGCATGACCGCTCTGCTGTCCGCCACGCTGAAGTCACAGCATGAGCTTTCGCAGACCGCCCAACTCTACGGTGACCACAGCTTCCTGACCTTCGTCCTGACTGACGGCCAGGAGAACGCGAGTCACCGCTGCCCGGATGCCCCCTCCAAGAATCCCCGCGACCTGGTGCAGGCCGTCGCCTCGATGATCGAGACCCAGGCGGAGAACTGGACGCTCGCCGTCCTGGTCCCGGACCAGATGGGCAAGCGCGAAGCCATGCAGTACGGCTTCCCCAAGGACAACATCGCCATCTGGGACGCCACCAGCACACAGGGCCTGCAGGAAGCCGGGCAGGTGATCAAGGATGCAACCGAGAAGTTCATGGTCGGCCGGACCCGGGGAATCCGGGGATCGCGGGCCGTCTTCCGTGCGGGTGGGGACGCGGTGAACAGCGACACCATCAAGGCGGCCGGTCTCCAGGCGGTGGATCCGTCCCGCTACCAGCTCGTTCCCGTGGAACGCGACGCGGCAATCCGGGAGCGGGTCGTCGAATCCGGGCACGGCTACCGCACTGGTTGCGCTTTCTATCAGTTGAGCAAGTCGGAAAAGATCCAGGCACGGAAGCAGGTCGCGGTGCTGGAGAAGAAGTCGGACAAGCTCTATGCGGGGCCGGAGGCGCGCGCCCTGCTCGGCCTTCCGGACGCGGAGGTGCGCGTGAAGCCGGATCATAACGACGACTTCACGATCTTCGTGCAGAGCACGAGCGTGAACAGGAAGCTGGTGCCGAACACCCGCCTTCTGATCATGACCTGATGCGTCGGACGCCATGGTGCGGTGCGCGGGTGAATTGCGGGCATGCCAGGGGGCGGCGTTGCCCACCCGGACCGGTGCGGAGCCGAGGTATCCCTCCAGGTGCGGAAGCTCGTATTCGGGCAGCTCGAGACGTCCGTCGATGCCGTACGTGATCTGCAACGGACCGCTTTCCCCCGTGCCCCGCCGGGTGGGCGGAGGACCGGCACCGCAGTCGCGACGGCCGCAATGATCAGCAGACGATCGGGCGCGGCGATCATCTCCTTCAGCCGGACAGGGGCCAGCCGCCCGGCGGGGGCATGCGCGGGGAGACGGTGCGGTAGCGGTGGGAGCTGAGCCGGGGGCCGTGCGTCGATGGCGACCGTGAGCGCGTCGAGCCGAGGCGCCACCTCTGCCACCGGTCCACCGGCCACGGTGCATCCGTCAGTCCGATCACCTCCGCGTGGTGTTGCCGAGGCGGCGGAACCTCATCACCTCCTCTGCGCTGCCGCGCGTCCGCATGCTCGGCCGTCGGCGTGGTAGCCGCACGGCATGGCAACAACGCGCAAGAGGTACACGGTCGCCGCCACGGGTCAGTGGATCGAGGATGAGGGGCAAGGCCGGCGCAGGCTTCCCGCCGGTGAGGTCCACGCATGGGAGCCAGGCCGGAACGAGACCGTGTGCGGCCTTTCCCTCAGTCGCTCCCAGCTGACTCGCTTCCCCCACGTCTCCTGGACGGATGCGATCCCCGAATCCGGAGGCTCGGCGGACCGGGTGCGGCGGCTGTGCCGCCGTTGCGCGGTGGTCGCCGGGCGCCGTGGCGAGGACTCGCGCCCCCGATGGCAGCGCACCGATCCTCGCCCGTGAACGGGCTCGGCGCTCGGGAGTGACGACCAGATGGCAGATGACGTATATCAGCCCACTGGTGGCAACGAGGAGCAGGGGGACGCGGCGGCGCTGGACCTTCAGAACGCCGTGGACGAGCGGAAACCGGCACGCCTCGCGCGGGACGTTTGACCGCTCCTGATGAGGGCGTGCACACCGACACCACGAAGGAACTGGTCGCTGAGGACCACGGCATCGACGCCGGCGCCGCGAGTGCCGAAGAGGCCGCGGTGCACGTCGTGGAGGCAGAACCGGAAGACGCCTGAGACCCGGTGTCACAGCCAGGAAGGCGGGCGCCGGTACGGGGGAAGCGCCCACATGGCGCCCGCCGCCGGTATGGGCGTCCGGCCGCGGCGGGCACAGCGGCGCGGCGCCGACGGCAGGCGGCAGAACGGGCCGCGGATGAAAACGCCGGCGTGGGGGTAGGCGCAGCGCACGGACCTACGTCGAAACCGGTAGGAGGAGGAAACATGGCGAACCCACAGCAGCCGGAGATGCGGCGCAGCGGGAAGGGCGGTTCGACACCCGAGAACGCCGGATCGCTCAAGGCATCGCAAGTGACGAAGAAGGGAGCCGAGGGCGCCCACCCGCACGGCACCGACAAGGGCGCCAAGGGTGGCGGCGCGGGTGGCGCCGTACCGCCTGAGCAGCAGCCCGACCACCCGTAGCACGCCATCCGTACACGTAAGTGCGCCGCTGGACGACGTCTTGGTACGCCGATGAGCTGATGCCGAACGCTCCGGTCCCGCCCCGCTCATGCAGCGGGGCGGGATCTTGGTTGGTGGTCCGCGCCGGGCACGCGCTCCGCGCCTGCGGTGTAACCCTCCGCACGGCCGGGTGCCGGGACCGAACGGCGTGGTCCACCGCCGACTCGGCGCAGTCACCGTTTGCCGGCCGTCGACGCAGGGCAGGCGACGTAGGCTCCACGCGTTCGACGGGTTCCCGGAGGTGTGCGTGAGTGAGGACCTTCCCGTTCTGTACGACCTCGATGATGTCGTCGGGTGGATCAGGCAGGGGCCGGACTTGTACGTACGTTGGTCGCGGGGGCCTGTGGTCGACCTCGTGGAGTCGTCCAGTACGGATGATCTGACCGGGGTGCCTTTGCCGGGGCTGTCCGCGAGCCCGTTGGACGTGGCGTCGTGGTGGGAGGACCGGCCGTTGCGGACGTGGGCGGCCCGCCGGCTGTACGACTACTGCCACCTCCCGCACCTGCGTGGCCCGGATGTCCGCCCCTGGCTGTTGCACGGGAGTGAGTGCGACCGTGGCCCCGACAACGAACCGTTGGTGTGCGCGGTACGACCGCTGGCGTGGATCGACAAGAAGGTGATCGATCAGGCGGTCCGGGAGATCGAGGAACAACCGGGCGAGTGGGGGCCGGTGCGGCGCACCCCGTGAGCGAGCGGCTGCCGAAGCGCAACCGCCGGCGGTGGCCGGGAAGGCGTCCGGAGGAGGTGGCGGGTTCGTGGACCGGGCAGCGGATGCCGGTGACGGCCTCGGTGGTGTGCAGATGAGCTCGGACTCGACAACGTTCGAGGGGAACTGGGTCTCATCGCGGGCGCTTTGAGGCGACTGAGGCCGGTCCTCGAAGTCGACCGGGCCGCCGACCTCCAAAACGGGTGGTTTCGCCGTACCTGGCCGACCCGTGCCGAGGCAGTACCGGACGGGTACGCGGGGCCCCGCCCCACTTGCCACCCGCGGCTGTGGCGGTGTCCGCCGTGTCCGGAGCAGTAGCGGGGGAGACCGTCGCCGGAGGATGCGGCCGACCTCTTGGACACTCCCTGACCGCTCTGCGGCGGGCATCCGGGGCGGCAGGTGTGACACCGTCTCGGTGCGCAACACGTCGGCGCCGACTGCTGCCGGTGACGGGAGAGTTGGCGGTCGAGACGACCGCTGCCGGGGAGCAGGGTCAGGCGGGTTGGGGGGTGAGGCGCTTGTGACCCTTGCGGTCGTAGTAGACGGTCATGGCGAAACCGAAGAACAGGGCCAGAACGGTGCCGACCGCGATCATGATCCAGGAGCGGGTGAGCCCGGCATCACCGCGGGCGTCGAAGTAGAGGATCGCGCGCACGCCGTCGCTGAGCTGGCGCATCGGTTCGAAGTGGGACAGGAAGCGATAGAAGCCGGGGACCGCCTGCAGCGGAACCGTGGCACCCGACGACGGCAGACCGAGCACGATGAACACGAACATCGACACCAGCTGGCCGATCCCGCCGAACGCGGCGTTGATGGCCTGCACACCCAGGCCGACGGCGAGGGCCGCGCAGTAGGAGTAGATCCACAGCAGTGGCAGGTGGGACGCGTCCATACCGAGGACGGCGACGCAGGCCAGCATCACCAGCGCGGTGCTGATGAGGGTGATGCCTGCGGTCATCACCATCTTGAGGAGAAGCGTCTGGGTGCGGTTGATCGGCACGGTCGGGCGGCGGGTGTGCCAGGGACCGATCTCGTTGTCGGCGTAGCCGAGGGCGGTGTCGACGCCGTTGCTGATCACGTTGCCGCCCATGAAGCCGGCCAGCACCAGCAGCAGGGTGTAGTAGAAGGCCGTCAGACCGAGGCCGCTGTGGGTGCCGATGGGGTGGCCGACCTGGGTGACGACGTGGACGGGGTCGGCGAGGAGCAGCTTTGCGGTGGGGCCGCCCTGGGCACCGACGGCTGCGGTGAGCTGTTGGCCGACGGACTGGGATGCGCGGTGGGCGGCCTGGGTCGTGATCTGACTGGCAAGGGAGGAGCCGAGGCTTCCCTTGCCGGGGTTGGTGAGCACGGTGATCGTGGGTAGTCGCGTGGCTCCGGACGTGGTGAGGGCGGTGACGGAGTCCGTGAAGCCGGCCGGGATCACCAGTGCGCCGTACACCTTGCCGGAGTCGAGCTGGTCCTGGGCCTGAGCGCGGGTCAGCGGGCGCCAGTCGGCCTTGCCGCCTGCGGGGTCGGCGGCGATGGCGGCTGTGACTTGTGCCCCCAGGTTCTGCTGCTGCCCGGTCGGCGCTTGGCCGATGTCATCGTTGACGAGGGCGATGGGCAGGTCATGCAGGTCTGCGTTCGGGTTGACGATGCCGCCCATGTAGAGCAGGGACAGCAGAAGGGCGAGCAGCCCCGTGAGGATCGTGGGGATCAGCCACAGCTGGGGACGGCGCAACAGGGCCGAGGCAGTGGTTTCGGTGACGGCGGGTACGGACATGGGTCTCCGTAGCTTTTCGGCGGGCGGGATCGAACGGCGGTTCGGGTGGCCGGGCGAGCGTTCCTCTGCCGACCTCGCGAACCTCTCGCCAGAGCTCAGAATGGGCCCCGCACCCGGGAAGGCCGCTGTCCGCCTCGCACTCCTCCCCCCGTTGCACTAGGCGGCTTCTTCGGATCGTCTCGCTCGGCCGGATGAGGACGGAAGGAAATGGGAGTCCGGCGCGAGGTGAGGGTGTCGGCTTCGAGGCCCCGTGGACGTCACGCTGCCGGGATGGTGAGGTGCTCCGCACGGTTTACGGTTCGTGCGGGTGCGGAGTCTCCGGATGCGCGCCGGGGGAGTCGGCAACGTTGCTGTCGGGGAGGGGTTGTTCCGCCCAGATGGTTTTGCCGCGGGCGTGGTAGCGGGTGCCCCACAGCTGGGAGAGTTGGGCGACCATGAAGAGTCCCCGTCCCCCCTCGTCGGTTTCCAGCGCGCGACGGATGTGGGGCGAGGTGCTGCTGGCGTCGGTGACCTCGCAGATCAGGGTGTGGCCGCGGATCAATCTGAGCTGGATCGGTGGAGTCCCGTAGCGGATGGCGTTGGTGACGAGTTCGCTGACCAGGAGTTCCGTGGTGAAACCGAGGTCCTCCAACCCCCACTCCGCCAGCTTGCCCGTCGCGAGCGCACGAGCACGGCCGACGTTCTCTGGTACGGCTTCCAGGTCCCAGGTGACGTAGCAGTCCCGTGGGAGTCCGCGTACGCGCACCACCAGCAGCGCCACATCGTCGTCGGGCCGGTCCCCCACCACTCGACGGACCAGGTGGTCACAGATGTCGTCGAGCGCGGGTGCGCGGCGGGAGGGACGGGGCGCCGCCACTGCTTCCGCCAGGGCCTCGCGCAGCCGATCTGCGAGCGGACCGGTGTTCGGCCGGCTCCCCGCCTCCGTGCCGCCGAGTTGCAGCAGTCCAGCGGTGTACAGAACGAGGACATCCCCGTCACCGAGGGCAAGTTCGCCGCTCTCGAACGGTGCGCCGCCCGGACCGAGGGGAGGACCGCCCGGCACGTCGAGCAGGTCGACCCTGCCGTCGGCCGAGACCCTCGCGGGTGGTGGATGGCCGGCTCGCGCCACCGCGCAGGACCGCGAGATCGCGTCGAACACGGCGTATACGCACGTCGTGCCGGTCGCCATGCCGGCGAGGTCCTCGCCGTGCTGGTCGTGGAACCGGTTGACCTGATCATTGAGGTGCGTGAGCAGTTCCTCGGGAGCCAGGTCCAGATCGGCAAGGGTCCGTACCGCGGTGCGCAGGCGCCCCATCGTCACCGCCGAATGCAGACCCTGGCCTGGCACGTCGCCCACCACCAGGGCGACTCGCCCCCCGGACAGCGGGATCACGTCGAACCAGGCTCCCCCCAGTCCCACGTGCCCACTGGCGGGAACGTAGCGGGACACCGCTTCCACGGCTGCCAGGGCAGGCAGACCCTGCGGGAGGAGGCTGCGCTGAAGTGCCAGAGCCGTCTTGCGTTCTTGCTGGTAGCGGCGGGCGTTGTCGATGCATACGGCGGCGCGCGCCACGAGTTCCTCGGCCAGCAGCACGTCGTCCTGCTCGAACGGGCGACTCGGCGTGAAGCGCACGAACTCCACTGCGCCCAAGGCGGCGCCCCGCGCGGACATCGGTACCAGCAGCCACGAGCAGATCGCCTCCTCCAAGGTCTCCGCAGCCGCCTGGGGATCGAGCGGTGAGAGCGCCGCGGCCAGTTCCTCGCCCGCCATCAGAAGCGGTCGGCCCTCTGTCATGGCACGGGTGAACAGCGGCGCGGCACTCGAGATGAAGGGGTCGACCTCACCTGTGGCGGCGACCGATGCGGCGGGGGTGCCGGGCATGGTGGCCATGGCCGTGCGGCGCAGGGGCATGGCCTCGCCGATCGGACCGGTCACCGGCTCCTGGCCGCCGAACACGGGACTCAGCAGGTTGACGTAGGCGTGGTCGGCGAACCGCGGGACGGTCACGTCGCACAGTTCCTGCGCGGTCGGCAGCACATCCAGTGTGCTGCCGATCCGTGTGCTGGCCGCGTTCACCAGCGCCAGCCGCTCCCGGGCCCTGGCCTGCTCCGTCACATCGGTCAACGCATGGGCCAGGGCGATCACTTCGCCGTAAGGATCACGGAGCGGAAGGATCGTCTCCAGCCAGACGTACTCCCGATCCGGGTCAGACGGCAGCCGGCCGCGTACCTCGTTCTGGAAGAGTGCCTCACCGCTCTGCAGGACCTGCCGCTGCCGCGCCTGGAAGGCATCGGTGTCCAGCAGGCCCGGCGGCGCGACCTCGGCCATCGTGCGGCCGGTGAAATCCTTGCCCGCGAACCACCCCACACGGCGTCGCCCGGCACTCTGAGCCAGGAACCGCAGCTCCGTGTCGTAGACGTCGAAATCGAACGGGGACTCCGTGAACAAGCTCCTGAGCAGCGCACGACCGAGTTCCCGGCGCCGGGCGGTGCCCGCATCCTCCGCCTGGACCAACCACTGGAGGTCACCGGCCGTCGACACCAGGCGACGAGCCTGCAGTGCGACCTCCACCGAGTGGCCGCTCCGGTGACGCAGGCCGACCACACCCAGCCGCACCACATCGGCGCCCGTGGTACCGAACCGCTCGTTCCCGCATCGCGCCAGGAGCCCGGCACCATCCGACCCGGTCTCCAGCAGGTCGGTCCCCCGCCGCCCCCGGACCTCCTGTGCCGAGTAGCCGAGCAGGCGCTCCGCCCCGGGACTCCAGGCGGTCAGCGCGCCCCGATCGTCCATGACGGCGTACACCTCGTCGCCCGATTCGGCGAACCGGTCGATGCCGCCGCCAAGCTCGGGGTCGTCCATCACTTCACCCCACATGGTGATCTGCTGTCCATGGGCTGACGTCCCACTTCCCAGCTACGTCCCATCATCCGTTTCCCCACCGGCGTGTGCTGGTTCCGGCCCGGTGTGTCGCGCACCACCACCGCCTGTGCGGGTGGCGGGCCGACCTGCCGCCGCCGAGGGACTTTCGCCCTGTACGAGCTTGCGAAAGTCCCCTCTTCCGCGGATCTGGTTTTACGAGATATTGGCAGGAAAAGACACTATTTGCCCCGTGTCTGGTCTGGTGGGGAGGAAATCCGCAGAGGGGCCCGCCGACCGGGCAACCCATGGATTGCTCCGGCGCTTCGGGAACGGAGAATGAGAGGTGATCGCCGCGAAGACGGTCTTCATCAAGCAGCATGCGACGAACTTGTACCGGTCGGTGCCGGCGCTCGCGCATGCCGGGATCGATGGGCGGACGATGAAACGGGCGGCGCGGGCCACCGCGGCCGCCGGGCTCGCCTGGGGGGTGTGCTGCGCGGTACAGGCTGAGCAGCGCCCCTACCCGGCTGCCCTGGCCGCGCTGCTGATCGCCGAATCGACGGTGTTGCGCTCCTTCGTGGCGGGGGCCCAGTACGCGGTCGGCTGCGCCGTGGGCGTGTTGATCGGCCTCCCCGCCACCCTGCTCATCGGCCCGGCCTGGGTGGGCTTGTGCGTGGTGGTGTTCCTCTCGGTGGTGGCCGCACAGCACGGTCGATTCGGCCACCACGGCGTTCACGTGCCCATCACGGCCCTCTTCGCCTTCGTGCTCGGCCGCGACCACTTGGGAGACGAAGTCGTTCCTCACGTGCTCGAAATAGCAGTAGGGGTCGTCGTCGGCATCGTCTTCAACGCACTGCTGTTCCCACCGCTGCGGCTGCGCCCCGCCGAACGGGCACTGGATACCCTGCGGACGCGCCTGGCCGCTGCCCTGGAAGGTCTGGCGACCTCCGCACATGAGGGGCGGACATCCGAAGCCGTACTCGGGCCGGGGTGGAGCACGGAGCTGGACGACGCGGTCGCCCGAGCGGGCGCCGCCCTCTCGGAAGCGCACGAAAGCAAGCGTTGGAACGTACGTCCGACCGCCCGTCGAACCCCGTGGCACCTCGACCACGCCGTCCTGGCCACCCTCGACAACGTGGCGGGTCGGGTACGGGCCATCGGGCAGCTGCTGGACGGAGCCTCCCCGACCCGAACCGACCAGGGGTCCAGTGATGCGACGGGGGACCCGGGGCTCGTCCACTGCGCCCCACTGCTGCGGAGCACGGCGCTCTGCGTATACGGGTGCCGGGGCGGGCGCCCGCATCCCGTGCTGCCGGCGGCCCAGCGGGCCTGCCGACGCCTGGAGGAGCACACCACCGGCAGGGGCGGGGGCGGGGCCCCGGCCGGCCTCGACGGCCGCCTCATCGAGCACCTGAATGACGCACTGGCCTGCCTCGGTGAGGTCCAGGCCATCGACCGGAACAGCCCGGACCTGAGGGGAGGAAACGATCATGCACGAACCGGCGCCCCGTGACACCCGTAGGAAGCCGGGGGAGCGGGCCCGCCTGGTACCGCCGCTCGTCCTGCTCGCCACCGTCGCGGTTGCCGACTTGGCCACGCCGGACCGGTTGCACGTACTGCCGGTCATGGCCGCCGTGCCCGTACTGGCCGCCGCCACCAACGGAGTGTGGGCCACCGCGGTTCTCGCTGGTGCCACACTCGGCGCCACGGCGTTCCTGGAGATCCGGCAGGAGCTCTGGCAGCGGCCCGACTCCGGCGTGAGCATCCTGACGCTGGTCGTCGTCTCGATGGCGAGTCTCTTGGCCTGTTCGGTACGCCGACGCCGCGAGCGTGAGCTACGACAGGTGCGCTCGGTCGCGGAAGCGGCACAGCGCGCTGTGCTGCGTCCGCTTCCGCACCGAATCGGCTGCCTCGCACTGAGCCGCACGTACCTGGCCGCCGAGTCGGAAGCCAGGATCGGCGGTGACTTCTACGAGGCGCTGCACACCCCGTACGGGACCCGGCTGCTCATCGGAGACGTTCGAGGCAAGGGGCTGCCCGCCGTGGGAGCGTCCGCAGCGCTGCTCGGCTCGTTCCGGCAAGCCGCCTACCAGGAGGAATCGCTGGCGGACGTGGCCCGGTGCCTGGAGGAAAGCGCCAAGCGGCAGATCGAGGCCGTGCAAGGACAGCTTTTCACGGAGCAGTTCGCCACGGCCCTGTTCGTGGAGATCTCGGCGACCGAGCCCGTGGCGCGTTTGGTGCACTGCGGCCACACAGAACCGCTGATGATCCGCGCCGGGCGGGTCGAGACCCACTTCCCCGAGCCGCCGGGTGCCCCGATCGGTTTGGCCGATCTCGTGGGTGCCGAAACCGTCACCCAATGCGTCCCCTTCGCCGAGGGCGACCGGATGGTGCTCTACACGGACGGATTCATCGAGACCCGGGACCGGGCCGGGCGCTTCCACGATCTGGTCGCCCAAGCCCGGGTACGCGGCACGCAGTCCTTGGACGCCCTGGTGGACGGCCTGCGCGCCGACCTCTTGCGCCACGGCTGCGGGGACTTGGAGGACGACGCGGCGCTGCTCGTGATCGAACGCTCCGTCGCTTGACGACGCGACCGCCCGGCCCGGGCGGACGGCTCGCCGGCCACACCCGATCGCCCGGTCCGACGGCGCGCCGACCCGCAGTCGCCCCCCGGCCGGCTGTGCTTCGGCCGAGCCACGTTGTCCCGGTTCGCAGCGACGTCGCCGAACCCGTCCTCATTCACGCCGGCGGCTGGCGTCCCGTCGGTTCAGCGGTGGAGGCGGCCCTGGCCGGGGGCCGGCAGGTCCGGGTGCGCTCCGGGCTGACTCCGCCTCCACTTTGAAAGCCGGGCGCCTCATGACACCTACCACCCGGCGCAACACACCGAAGTTCCTCCCGGCCGCCGCAGGCGCCGTCCTGCTCGGAGCGGCACCGGCTGCGGCCGGTGCCGCTCCGGCGGCAGGGAAACCCCCGCAAATCCGTCCCCGGCCTGCACACACACGGGCTGCACGTCGATCCCACCGGCATCGCCGGCAACATCTTCCGCACGTTCCCTCCCGCCCCGGCCGCGGGGCGACGCCCCGCCGGCCCACCGCAGAGCATCGCCGTCCCCGCCAACCACCCGGCCGGCACCTTCTGATACACGGTTCCACCAGCACCCCAAACGGTGCCTCCAGCCCCGCCCTCACTCTCGCCCCGGGCGAGGTGCAACGCCGGTGGCTGGGGCCGCCGAGTTCCCGGGTGTGGGCTGGCCCTGGAACTGCTGACTTCGGTGTCCTATCCGTTGTGGATACCGGCGGTGCCTCATCGAATCGCCCTGGCCCGGCCCCGGCAACGATCTGACGCGGCTACGGATCGGAGGCATCGTCATCGCACCCGGGCGCCGCAGCCGCGTCCTGGCCTACGACCACCGGCCCGTCACCGCGCCGTGGCCCTCACCTCGCTCGCACGCCGAGTCACCCGGTACGCCCTGTGGGCCCCGTGGGAGACCGTCGCGTCCACCGAACGCCCGCCCGCCCTGGGCCGGCCGGGCGTGGTCACCCTCACGAGGAACGCCACCGACCTCGCCCGGCTTCGCGACATGCACACACGCTGGAGCTCTGTCGGGCATTTCCGCCCCGGGAAGGCGGAGGCATAACCGGTGCGGGCGTAGGCGCCCTCCCGGATGGCGCCCGCACGATGTTCTCTATCCTCGTCGTCCGCGCGGCTCAGTGGTCTCACCCGGACGCGGCGTGACGCGCAGAGCGGGCGGGGAGTTGGCACAGTCACGGGTGTCACGGGTGTCACGGGTCACGGTGCGGCAGCGGCCCGTTCGATGGTCGGAGGTGGACGGACATGGATCTGCTGGCGGTTCGATCCGTACTCGAGGCACGCGGTGGTGTGCGGTGGGAGACGGGAGACGCGTGGCTGGCCGGCGGCACCTGGCTGTTGTCCATGCCGCAGCCCGAGGTGAGGCGTCTGTGGGACTTGACCGGGATGGGCTGGCAGCCGTTGACCCTCGATGAGGGCGGCTTGGAGATCGCGGCGACGTGCACAGTGGCCGAGTTGCTGGCGTTCGCCGTTCAGCCGAACGGCTCCTGGCCCGGTGCGCGTGCGCTGATGGCGGACTGCTGTCGGGCGTTCTCCTCGTCCTTCAAGGTATGGAACGCGGCCACGGTGGGCGGCAATGTGTGTTTGGCGCTGCCGGCCGCGCCGATGGTGTCGATGGCCGCAGCCTTGAACGGTGTGTGTGTGCTGCGGGCGGCCGACGGCCGTGAACGGCACGTACCCGTGCGTGCATTCGTCACCGGGGCGGGCCGGACGGATCTGCGGCCGGGGGAGATGCTGCGCTGTCTGCGGCTGCCGGCCGAGGCCTTGACGTGGTGCACGGCGATGCGACGGGTGAGTCTGCGGCCCGGCGGGCATTCGGCGGCACTGGTCATCGCGACCTCGGCCCCCAAGACCAGGCACGTGACCTGGACGCTGACCGCGGCCACCACCCGTCCCGTGTACCTGGCGTTCGACCGGCTGCCCACGGCGGCCGGGCTGCGCGCCGCGATCGGGCAGGCGG
This sequence comes from Streptomyces sp. NPDC054883, assembly GCF_053610645.1. Classification (NCBI taxonomy): domain Bacteria; kingdom Bacillati; phylum Actinomycetota; class Actinomycetes; order Kitasatosporales; family Streptomycetaceae; genus Streptomyces; species Streptomyces sp. NPDC054883. The sequence goes on from NZ_JBSGYT010000040.1 coordinate 32,305, forward strand.
TCGATGCGCAGCTGATCGTGGATGACGCGCACGGAGACCCGGCGTGGCGCCGGCACCTGATCTATCACCTGGCCGAGGAAGCACGGCAGGCACTCAGGGCTGAGGACTGACATGGCCTTCTCGTTCCTCCTCGACGGCCGCGTCGTGTCCGAGCCGCCTGGACCCGGGCAGTGTCTGCGCACCTATCTGCGCCGGCAGGGCTGCTTCGGGGTGAAGAAGGGCTGCGACAGCGGTGACTGCGGTGCTTGCACCGTGCATGTGGACGGCATGCCCGTGCACAGCTGCCTCTACCCGGCCCTGCGGGCCGCAGGGCGGGCGGTGACGACGGTGGAGGGTCTTTCCCGGGACGGTGAGCTGCACCCCGTGCAGCAGGCATTCGCCGCCGCCGGCGCCTTCCAATGCGGTTTTTGCACCCCGGGGTTCGTCATGACGGCCGCCGCCCTGGAGCAGGCACAGGACGGCGATCTCACCGAGGCCCTCAAGGGCAACGTATGCCGCTGTACGGGCTACCGGTGCATCAAGGAAGCCATCCGGTCGTCGCAGGAGGACCGCACCGGTGATGACCAGGTCGCCACCGCAGCAGCGGATGCCGGTGCCGCGGTGCCGTTGGAGGCCGAGGACATCGTCACGGGCAAGGCCCGCTTCACCCTCGACGGCCCGGATCCCGCCGGACTGCTGCACGTCAAGCTGGTGCGCTCCGAGCACCGGCACGCCCGTATCCTCGGCATCGACAGCGTGGGAGCCCTCATGGTGCCGGGCGTCCAGACCGTCTTGACCCACCGCGACGCACCCGACGTGCGCTTTTCCACCGCGCTGCACGAACATGCCGAGGGCGACCCGGCCGACACCAGGGTCCTGGACGACATCGTGCGCCACGTGGGCCAACGCGTCGCGGCGGTCGTCGCTGACAGCGAAGCCGCCGCCGAGGAGGGCTGCCGACGCCTGCGCATCGCTTACCAGGTCTTGCCCGCCGTCACCAACCCGGAAGACGCCCTGTCGAGGGACGCACCTCACGTCCACCTCCGCGGCAACGTCGTCGACGAACTGCACACCGTCATCGGGGACATCGACGCCGGGCTGGCCGAGGCCGACCATGTCTACGAGCAGACGTTTCGCACCCACCGGGTGCAGCATGCCGCGCTGGAACCGCACGCCACCCTCGCCTGGCAGGACCACGACGGGCGGGTGCGCGTCCACACCACCACCCAGGCCCCTCACCTGACCCGCCGGCTCCTGGCCAAGGTGTTCGACCTGCCTCCGCAGCACGTGCGGGTCACGGCCGCACGGCTGGGCGGCGCGTTCGGCGGCAAGCAGGAGATGCTTACCGAGGACATCGCCGTCCTCGCCGCGCTGCGCACCGGGCGCCCGGTGAAGCTGGAGTACACCCGGGCCGAGGAGTTCACCAATACCACCACCCGCCACCCTTTCCAGGTCCGGGTGAAGATCGCAGCCCGCCACGACGGCACGCTCACCGCCCTGCGCCTGCACGTCCTGAGCGACACCGGCGCCTACGGCAACCACGGCCCCGCCGTCCTGCGCAACGCCTGCACCGAAGCCCTGAGCCTCTACCGCTGCCCGAACATCACGATCGATGGTTGGGCGCTCTACACGCACAGCGTCCCAGCCGGCGCCTTTCGCGGCTACGGCATCGGCCAGATCGCCTTCGCCGTCGAATCCGCCCTCGACGAACTCGCCCAAATGTGCGGTCTTGATCCCCTGCTCCTGCGCCGCCGGGCATATCTGCGCCCCGGGCAATGCGCACCGGCCGTGGCGGACGGCGGCGAAGCACCTGTCGCCGATCACGCCATCACGGGCTGCCTCGACCTCATCGAAACGGCGCGCGCGGAGCGCAAGGCCACACCCCCGGCGCCTTTTGGACGGTCCTGGCTGGTGGGGGAGGGCCTGGCCGTCACCGTCACCCACACCCTGCCCTCCGACGGCCACATCGCCCAGGCCACCGCCACCCTGCGCGCCGACGGCACGTACGACTTGTGCACCGGCGCCCCGGAGTTCGGGAGCCAGGCCACCACCGTCCACCGGCGCATCGCCGCGACCGCCCTGGCCACCACCGCTTGCCGCATCCGCGTCCGCCAGGGCGACACCGATCTGCTCGACCACGACACCGGCGGCTTCGTCTCCACCGGCTCCACCCTCACGGCCCGCGCCGTCCACGACGCCTGCCAGGCGCTGCGCGCGGCCATCCTGGACGCTGCGGCCGCCCATACCGGCACACCCCCGGCCCACTGCCGCTTGAGCCAAGAGGCCGTCGACTGCGCCGGGCACCCGCTGTCCCTGTCCTTGCTGTACCGAACCGCCTGCGAGACGGGCCGGCCCCTCACCGCCACGGCGACCCGCGACGCCACCACCGCAACCCCGGGCCTGGCGGCGAACGCCCAGTGGATCCGGCTGGCCGTCGAGGCGGCCACCGGGCTGATCACCCTCCTCGACTCCGTCCATGCCAGCGACGCCGGCACTGTCCTGGACCAGGGACAGCTGCGCGGCCAGATCGAAGGCGCCGTCGCCCAGGGCATCGGCACCACACTCATGGAAGACCTGCGCACCGACCACCAAGGCCGCGTCACCACACCGGAACTGCGCACCTACCCCGTCCCGCACGCAGCCGACGTACCCCACACCGATGTCCTCTTCGTCCCCGCCCCCGGCCCCGAGGAGCTGCACTGCGCCAAGCCCGGCGGCGAAGCCGCCTTCAACCCCGTAGGCCCCGCCCTGGCCAATGCTCTGCGCAACGCCACGGGCATCCGCTTCCCCACCCTCCCGCTGCGCCCCGACATCATCTGGGCGCAACTGAACGCGAACGCCCCGCCCCCGCCCGCATGACCGGTGGCGCCAGTCCGCTTCTCCTCCCCACAAGGAGGGCCCGCCGGTGGCCGAGAGCGCCGTATCGGAAACCGCCGGGCCCTGTCAGCAGGCCACCGCATCCAATTCCGTCCACCGACAGGGCCTTGACGTGGTCGTGATGCTGCGGAGCTGTCGGCACGAGCGTCTTCCTGCACCTCGTCGACCCGGCCGCGTATCCGGCTGTGCACGCGGCACCTCCCGCCGGCCGTATCCGGTCGGTGAGCCCGGTGGACCCCAACCCGGTCGGCTGGGGGCCGGCCTTCGGTGACGGCGACCCGCTGCTGATGTGCAACAGCGCGGTCGACCTCAACTCCCTCCTGGCCTACCGTCCCTCGGACTGCCTCGACCATCTGCACCGGCACGGCCGGCTGGGCCGCCCCGACGATTGCGCGCCGCGGTCGTGGACGGCCGCCCACTGCCACCACCGCTACACCCGCGCAGGCCAGAACGCCACCATCCGGGCATCCGGGTCCGGCACGTCGGAGCCTCCGGAGCCCCAACTCCCCACTTCGTGTGGGGCAGGCTTCCCCCCTTCAGCACGGCCGACCATCGTTGGGATGGCGACGACAGTCAGCCGCCGCAACCGCCAGGGCGAGCCAGAGCCCTGAACGTCCTGCCCCGCTCCTGTCCCGGTGAAGGATTGATCGTCGCAGACCGCGATTCTCGCGCGGGCGGCGCACTGGAGTCCCCGAGTGCAGGACAATATCCCCAGTTCGGGTGGCCTCCCGGCGAGGAGATCGCCGGCGCGGCAGCCGGCCGCTGATGATGGCCCGGGCGCCTCACCGGCTGGTCGGTTGGGGGCCCGGATGGCACTGGCTGCGGGCAGCGGTGCCCTGGCCGCACGGGAGTCGGCGTGATCGTGGTGGATGCGTGCGACGAGTGGAGTCCGCTGCGCGAGGTAGTGGTCGGCACGGCGTCCGGGGCGATGTTCCCCTACGAGGACCCCCGCATGATCGAGGCGACCATGCCCCGCGAGCACTGGGCCGAGTTCCGGCCCGGGCGCCCCTTCCCCTCCCGGATCCTGGACGTCGCGGAGCAGGAGCTGCAAACTCTCACGGAAGTCCTGGAGAGGCTGGGCTGTGTGGTGCACCGGCCACCTCGCATGCCCTGGGCGCGCCTGGGCGGCTACTGCGCCGCGATGCCGCGCGACTCTCTGCTCGTCATGGGCAACCGTGTCATCGAGGCACCGATGGCGTGGCGCAGCCGCCGCCACGAACTGCTCGCCTACTGGCCCCTCCTTCGCCAGATCCGCCGATCAGGTGCGCACTGGCTGCCGTCAGCGGTGGACCTGGCCGTCGACCCCCTCACCAGCGGACCGTCCCGCTCGGGCCCATGGGTGATCGGAGAGGGCCGACCAGCGTGGGACGCCGCCGACTTCCTCCGCCTGGGCCCCCGCACCATCATCGGCCAGCTCAGCCACGTCACCAACCGCTCAGGCGTCACGCACCTGCGCACCCAGCTCGGCTCCGCCACCAACGTCCACCTGATCCAGCCGGACGATCCGCACGCCATGCACATCGACGCGACGCTGTGCCCGCTGCGCGAGGGACTGGCCCTGTACAACCCCGACCGGCTCGACCCCACCCACCTTGCCGGGTCCCCGATGGACGGCTGGGAACTGGTCCCCGCCCCTGTCCCCGAGCCCCGCGACAACCCCCCGCTCTACATGACGAGCCCCTGGGTCACCATGAACCTGCTCGTCGTCGACCACCAGCACGTTCTCACGGAGATCCGGGACGAAAAGCTTCAGGCGCTGCTCCTCTCCTACGGCATGACGCCTCTGGCGTTGCCCTTCCGCAACGTCCAAGCGCTGGGAGGCTCCTTCCACTGCGCAACCCTTGACCTGCGCAGGGACCGCCACCGCGCCGAAAGCCATGGGCCGGATCTCCGTGTGAACCATTCCGTGGACCAAGATTCCGCATAGGGGGCGATCCGAGGAACGAGTGACGCGAAGATCCCGCGCCCGAAGGTTACGGCGTCCCCGTCTCGGCAGTCGCCCGTCACAGGGCAGAGCTCTTCGAACAGCCGGTCTACAACGGCCCGTACGCCAAGGCGGCCGCCTTGGTACACACCCTGGGGCGGTGCCGCTGGCTGGAGCGCTCCAACCTCGCCGTCGCCGCCGCGACCGGCGTCATGTACCTCGAAGCCACCGGAATCGCGGTCAAGCCGACTCGCGATGACGCCGTCGCCCTGAGGGATCTCCTACTGGACCCGACCTGCACTGCCGCGAAGATCGCCACGCTGCTGCGCTCCTGGCCAACTGCCAGCTGACGAGCGCGATCGGATCGCCTACCGCCAGGACTCGTTCGACGATCCCGCGGGGTTCCTCCTCGCCGGGTGGCCAACACCTTATGGCCGCTGCGTCAAGACCCGAAACGCCGTGGCTGGTCGTGCCGACACGTCCCGCGACACCCTTCTTTTAGGCGCCACACCGCCACCACCCACAGGACAGCACCGGTTCCGGTGTTGCGGGATCCGCAGGAACGGGACAACGCACCACTCACCCTTTACCAAGGAGTAACGATGAATCCGACCTCTCGACTGCTCCGGACGCTGCCCGTGCTCGCGGCGGCCGCCGCGGCCTTCGCGCTGCCCGCCATGACCTCACCGGCCTCGGCCGCGACCACGACCTCCACCGTGCAGGAGACGCCCAAGCCCAAGCCCAAGCCCCAGGTCTGCACGAGTACCGAGAGCTCCACGTCGGTCGTGTCTCTCGGCGGGTGCGTGACCACCACCACGATCTCGTGTGTGAAGGGCCAGACGCCGGTGATCTCCACCAAGACGGTGTGCACAGCCGAGCCGGCCAGCCCGAAGTGACCGGGCTCCGTCCACGACCTCCACGACCCTTCTCCCAAGGAGCACCACCCATGAACACGACTGTTCGACTCCTCCGGACGCTGCCCGTGCTCGCCGCGGCGGCCACCGTCTTCGTCCTGCCCGTCACCACCTCTCCGGCCAGCGCGGCACCCCACACCGTCGCCTCCTTCATATCGGATAAATCCAAGCCGAAGCCGACGCTGGTGGACACCGGCAAGTGCACCCAGGGCGGCTCCGAGGAGACGCACGCCAACGCCGGAGGCAGGAAGGTGACCACGATCCTCACCTGCACCGAAGCGGGCGCATCGCCGGCGGTGACGACGGTCGTGGAGCGGCCCACCCCGCCGACCCGTCCGACCCCCCCCCATGAGCCCGGTCGAGGGGCAGTGGGACCGGTGACACCCACGTCACCTCGGGCCGTGTCGCGGTCCGGGACGGCCGCATCGTCGCTGGTGGTAGACGGCTGCGAGCCACCCGCGGGACCGAGCGGGCGGGTCTGGTCCTCCGCCGCCGCACCACGTACGGGTACGCCGCCGACCTCGTCCTCCATCCCTCGGTCACGGCTGCGCCCGGTCGGGCGGTGTGCTGCTGTCGAAATAGACGACCAGCGTCTGCTCCGGCTGTTCGGCCAGGTGAAAAGCGGTGTACGCATAGTCGATCGCTCCGCGTTGCGGGTGCCGTAGCCGTTTCCGACCGCTGTGCCGGGCCTGTACCTCGTAGTGCGGCCACCAGTCCCGCGCCTCCGTGCTCCCCTCGTTCAGCTCGTCGATCAGTCGGGTGTACCGCTCGTCGCCGGGATGGCGTGCGGCCAGCGTCCGAAGGCGGCCGAGCAAGCCGCGCGCCTCGGGTTCCCAGTCGACCAGAACGTCCCGGGCCACCGGTTCGAGGAACACCCAGCGGACGAAGTTGGCCGGCCGGTTCACCTCCGAGATGAGCCGCGGGAACAACTCGTCGGCCGCCTGGTTGTGACTGAGGACGTCATAGTTGCCGCCGATGATGTACGCCGGGTTCGGCTGGAACAGCAGGGGGACGGCGGCCACCTCGGCCGTCAGCGAGTCGCTGTCCTCGGCTTCGGCCGCAGGCACATGACCGGCAAGCTGCAGGAGATGATCGCGCTCGTGCCTGCTGAGCCGCAGCACCGCGGCGAGGGCGTTCAGCACCTGCTGGGAGGCGCGGACCTCCCGCCCCTGCTCCAGGTACGTGTACCAGGTCGCGCTGATCCCCGCCAGCAGTGCCAGTTCCTCTCGGCGAAGTCCCGGAGTCCGGCGGCGGCCGGTCTGGGGGAGGCCCACCTCGTCAGGGGTCAGACGCTCTCTCCGGCTGCGCAGGAAATCGCTCAACTGACGGCGTTGGTCCGGCTGCGTAGGCATGACTGTGGCACCTCTGGTTCCAGAATAAGTACGGTCTGGATACCAGGCTAAGGTCGTCGCAGACTGGGTGGGCGAACAAGCGCCGTGGGCACTGCCGACGGGGTTTCAGGGGCATACCGGCACCCGGCCGTCCAGTGCGCAAAACAGGTTTGCGGATGATCCACCACGACCTGCTGCCGCTCGGCGCCCGGACCCGATGCCAAGGACCGAAAGGACACCTGCATGTCTGGAATCAAGGGCAAAGTGGTGGCGATCACGGGAGCCAGCAGCGGCATCGGTGAGGCGACCGCGCTGCTGCTCGCCGAAGGCGGCGCGCGACTCGTCCTCGGCGCACGCCGGTCCGAACGTCTCGCGGAGCTGGTGGCGCGAATCGAGAAGGCGGGTGGCGCTGCCGTGCAGATCCGCGCCGACGTGACCCGGCCGGAAGACCTGCAGGCCCTGGTCGCGCTGGCCGGGGAGCGGTTCGGCCGACTCGACGTACTCGTCAGCAATGCCGGAGTCGGCACGATCTCGCCTCTCGACGACCTGCGTGTCGACGAGTGGGACCACATGGTCGACGTCAACGTGAAGGGCGTGTTGCACGGGATCGGAGCCGCGCTGCCCGTCTTCCGAGCGCAGGGCACCGGCCACTTCATCACCACTGCCTCGACAGCCGCGTTTCGCATCGTGCCGACCATGGCCGTCTACGCCGGCACCAAGTTCGCGGTACGCGCGATCTGCGAAGGACTGCGCCAGGAAGCCGGCGGCTCCCTGCGGGTGACCACCATCTCACCCGGTGCGACTGCGACCGACTTCGCCGAGGCGTCGACCAACGGCCAGGTCAGAGCAGAGATCAGGAAGATGCGGGACAACATCGCGATCCCGCCCGACGCGATCGCCCGGGCCATCGCTTTCGCGATCGAACAGCCTGCCACGGTCGACGTGAACGAGATCGTCGTCCGGCCCACAGCCCAGAGCTGACCCTCTGGCCTGCCCTTTGATCAAGTCGGCTTGGCGTCACGGAACTGTTCAAGTGTTGCTGATCTGGCAGGTGGTCGTGTCGTTCCCGCTCAGGAGGAGTGTCAGCGCCAGGACGGCCGGTTCGTCGTCGTCCAAGGGTTCGTTCGCCCGCGCGAAATGCCCGCCCGGCTCCGCGATCGGGTCATCGTCGCCGCGGAGGTGATCCACGGTGTACTGGCCGCATGCCCCTGGATCGTGACGGTCCTGACCGCCGACGACCTCTGCTCCAAGACCGCTCTGCGGATCGTCGACGGACTGGTCGAGTGCGGACTGACCCTCAATCAGACCGCTTACGTATAACGTGCGATCTGGCGCTGCACAGCCGGAGAGATCGTGGTCCGGGCGGCGTCCGCCCGACGACGCGCGGACGACGACCGCCCACCTACGGGGCGGAGGTCTTCTACGACCTCGACCCGGACGACGTCCCCAGTTGACCCTAGTTGCCAGCCGATGGCAGGCGTTGACCGCCCAGGACACCTACTCGGACGGGCTCCGGGCCCTGGTGATCGGCCTCACCACCCGGCAACTACACACCGCCGCCAACGCGCCGCCGGGCGGCGGCCCGCCGCGGTCACAACGAGCTGAGGAATCCTCGAACTGCCGAGGCAAAGCCGGCCGGGTCGGTCTCGTGGACGGTGTGTCCCGCCGGAAGTTCAGCCTGGTGAGTGCCGGGGCGTCGTGCTGCCATGCTCTGTGCGTGCCCGGCGCTGAGAACCGGGCTACGGCTGCCGCGGATGAGCAACGCGGGGCAGCTGCTGGCGAGCCAGTCGTCCCAGTGGTCACCGTTGAGCTGTTGCTGGGAGGCGTTCATGTCCTGCGGGTTGAAGGCGAGGCCCCACCCATCGGGGTACTCGCGGAGGGCGTCGACGAGGTAGCCGGCTGAGGGGCCGAGTGCTTCCAGCAGCCCTGTCCGTGTCGGCGCCCGGTGCGGCCAGGACAGGCTGAAGGACAGGTCGTCATCGACCTCGGCGCCGATGTCTTCGATGACCAGAGCGCGGACGAGTCGGGGATGCCGGGCGGCGAGCTGGTAGGCATTGACGCCTCCGAGCGAGTGCCCGAGCACGACAGCATCGCTGATTCCCAGGTCTTCCAGGATGCTCGCCGCGTCCTGGATGTAGCCGTTGCGGGAGAAGTCGGCGGGGCGGTCAGAGTAGCCGTGTCCTCGCTGGTCAAGAGCGATGACGCGCCAGTGGGCGCCCAGTTCCCGGGCCAGGTGCGTGAACGTGCGGCCCTCTCCGAAGTGCCCGTGCAAGGCGAGCAGAGGCTGTCCCGGGCCGCCGAAATCGAGGAAGGACAGGCGACGCCCGGCCACAGACGTGGCTGCGCGCCTCGGCTCGGGCCGGGTCGTCGAAGTCATGTGCGCAGTTTGTCATTGCCGGGATCCCCCTCCGCAGAGAGGGCCGGTTCTGTGAGGGCGGTGCCGTCAGGGCTGCAGCCGCCGTTCGGACTCGGGGGTCTGAAACCGGCAGGACTCGGTCTCGCCCGCGTCCTGCGCAGCATGCTGCCGACGGACGCGGAACTGCGCCAGGACTGGAAGTGTGGCAGGAGCTGTGGGTGCGCGGCCCAGCACGATACGGCGGCCCGGCATCTGGCCGTCGACCTGTACGACCGGCTGCACGCGTGGGTCGCCGGGGCCATTGAGCAGGGAACCGGGGCAGAGGAGTTCACGGACTGCGACGTCACCGCCCTCAGCACCCTGGTGCCGGCCCTGTGCGACGGCCCCGGCATCCGCCCGATGCCCGACGACCCGCGCGTCGACCTGGCGACGGCCCGGTCGACGATCTGGCGGACCATCGCCCCCACGCCCGGCATCGCCCCGACGCCTCAGGAGATCTGACCGGCTACAGATCAGCTCCGGGGTATGCGCGGCCGCCGCCGGGACATGCGGGAGGGGCGTCCGGCCGGGGCCGAGGGGGCCAGCGCGAACGTCACGGCGATGTGCGCGCCTCCCAGCCCGCTGCGGGATACCTGCATCGAGCCGCCCGTAACGGTTGCGGCGCGCTGCGCGATGTCCAGCCCCAGTCCGCTGGAACCGCTGCTGCTCCCGCGGGGCAGGGCGCGGTCCGGTTCGGGTATGCCCGGGCCGCCGTCCTCCACGACCAGCCGCACGGCGTGGACCGTACGTACGACGTGGACGGCGAACGGCGTCCCGGGGGCGGTGTGGCGAAAGACGTTCCCGATGAGCGCGTCCACGACTGCGGCGAGGTCGTCGTCGGAGAGGCTGACGGCCGCGGGTTCCTGGGTCAGGTCCAGGGAGCAGGACCGGTTCTGCTGCTCGGCCAGGACGGACCAGAAGGCAGTGCGCCGACGGACCACCTCGGCCGCCTCGCAGCGGGGACCGGACACCCCTGAGGCGGCGGGGGAGGTGGAAGAGGGATCCGCGGCGAACATGCCCCGGCCCATCGGCCCCACGGCGAGCGGGGTGCGCGCCGCGGCGATGATGGCCTGGAGTTCCGTCTCCAGCTCGCCGACCGCCGCCTCGACCCTCGCCGACTCGGGCGTGCCGAGCATGCGTTCCGACGCCAGGTGCAGGGCGGTGAGCGGGGTGCGCAGCCGATGGGACAGGTCCGCGACGAGTTCGCGTTCCACAGCGAGCAGTTCGGTCATGCGGTAGGCCATCGCGTTGAAGGCGACTCCGGCGTCGCGCAGTTCCGCCGGGCCCATCGGCTCCACCCGGCTGTCCAGGTCCCCCTTGCCGAGTGCGCGCGACGCCTGCGCTAGCCGCTTCGACGATGTGACGACCTTCGCGCCGAGGCGGTCGGCGACCAGCACGGAACCGCCGACCAGTCCTACGGCCAGGAACAGCATGACCGCCCAGGACTCCTTGACCCCGTGGGTCAGTTCCTCCTCGGACACGAAGTTCTCGACGACGGCCACCCGATCGCCTGGGAGCACCACCGGCTGCAGACATATCCAGCCGCCCGGGATCTCCTGGGAGATGGACTCCCGCCCGCGCTGCGCCCGATCGAGCAGGGCCCTGGGGGCCCTGGAGCTGCCGAGGGGGCCGGAACCCGGCAGATGGACGATGAGGCGGTCGGCCGCGTCCAGGCTAGCGGCGGACTCCCGCAGCGCGGCCGGATCCGTGGTCAGGGTCAGGACCGGCGCCAGGGCGGCGGCGCGCTGTTCGGCCGCGGTGACGGCCTGCTCCTTGACCAGCGACATCACCAGGGCGGCGAGCGGTATGAGGAAGGAGAGGGCGACCATGGAGGTCACGGCGAGCGCCACTCCGGCAAGTGAGCGTCTCAACGCGGTGCCACCAGCTTGATGCCGACACCGCGGACGGTCAGCAGGTAGCGCGGGGCCGCCGCGCGTTCGCCCAGCTTGCGCCGCAAGGACGACAGGTGCACGTCGACGGTCTGGTCGTCCACGTACGGCTCGCGCCAGACCTCGTTCAGCAGCCGGCGTTTGGACACGACCTGACCGCGGTGGTGGGCGAGGAACGCCAGCAGGTCGAACTCCCGGCGGGTGAGGCGCAACTCCCGGCCGGCCAGGTGTGCAGTGCGGGCGCCCGGGTCCACCGCCAGTTCGCCCACCAGGACCGGGCGCAGCGGACCGGCCGCGGGGGTGCCCGCCGGACCCGCGGCGGCGGGAAGCTGTCCCGTCCGCCGCAGCACGGCGGTCAGGCGTGCGATGAGCTGTCCCCCGGAGAAGGGCTTGACCAGGTAGTCGTCGGCGCCCGCGTTGAGGAGGTCGATGATCTCGGTCTCTTCGTCCCGGGCGGTGGCCACCAGCACGGGGACGGAGGATATACCCCGGATCATGCGCAGTGCGTCCGCCCCGTCCAGATCTGGCAGGCCCAGGTCGAGCACCACGGCGTCGACGCGCGACTGGGTGACCTCCCGCAGGGCGCCGAACCCGTCTGCCGTGCTGCGGACGGCGTACCCGTGCTCCGCCAGGACCTCGATGAGTGACTGGCGGATGCTGGGGTCGTCTTCCACGACCAGGACGCTCGGCATGGGGACACCTTAGGGGCTCGGCCGGAGGAGCTCGCGGGCGGCGGACCCGGAACCGGTCCGCCGCCACGCCACCGTCTATGAGGCGTCGAAGAAGACGCCGCCGGCACGGTGAAAGTCGGCGGCGGGGCGGTTCGCCGGGGATGTTGCACCCCGGCGCCGTGGCCGGCTCGGTGACGCGAGCATAGGGCGGCGAGGGGCCGGGGGAACCGCCTCGGCCGGATCTTGAGGCTGCCCTAAGGAACAGCTCACCTTCCGCTTCGCCGGATACCGGTCCATGAGGGGCGTGAAGGGACAGAGGGCGGTGGACTCAGAACGACGTTTCGCGGACGCTGGCCTTGGCCGCCGGCTCGACGGTCGCAGTGATGACCGAGCGGTGGCCGTCGTTGGTGAACGTGACCGTGAGGGTGTCGTCCGCGGTCTGCGAGGTGGTGGCACGGAAACCGCGGCTCGGGATCGCGGAGATCAGGCACACGCCCCGACTGCCGTACCGGACCGTGGCCTTACCGCCCTGCGAGGGGACGGTGTACAGGCCCGCTCCGCCGTTCTCGCAGTCCACGGCGGTCTTCGACGCCGCGGTCCGGGGCATCCCGGAGGAGCTCTTGGCCGGGGCAGGAGCTGTCGGGGACGACGGCTGCGCCGACACGGTGGGCGAGGCCGTGGCGGACGAGGACGGCGACGGCGTGCTCGGTGCGGGGCTCGCGCCGGCCTGCCACGCCGGCGGCGTCTCGATGACCACCAGGGCGGACCGGGCCACCGGGGGAGTGTGGCGGGTCGTGCCGACCACGAACTGGACCGTGCCGAGCACGGCGGCCACGCTGGCTGCCGTGCACGACAGCCATATGAGCAGGTAACGCGGAATCCGGGGCACGGCCCCATAGTGAACGACGCGCCGGGCGCCCCGTCATGGAGGGCCGGTGAACACCGACGTCCTCCGAGCCGTGTACGGGCCGGAGGGCGGGGCTGCGTCGGGAGGGGGCCGCGGGGCCGCCTACCTCGGGGTGCCGAAGTCCTGCGTCCACCACGGACCGCCGTCGCCCTTGTGGACACCTATGCCGATCTCCGTGAAGGCGCAATTGAGGATGTTGGCCCGGTGCCCTGGGCTGTTCATCCAGGAGTTCATGACCGCGTCGGCGTCGGCCTGGCCGCGGGCTATGTTCTCGCCGAGCCGGGACCAGCCGTACCCGGCGGCCTCCACCCGGCTGGTCATGGTCGACCCGTCCGGACCGGTGTGGGACATGACGCCGCTGCGGGCCATCGTGTCGCTGTACGTCCGCGCGGCGGCGGTCAGCGCGGAGTCCGTGGCGAGCGGGCCGCATCCGGCCGCGGCCCGTTCTTTGTTGACGAGGGTCAGGACCGCGGATTCGGTGCCGCTGTCGGCGGTGCCGGAACCCCCGGAACCCCCGGAACCCCCGGAGCCGCCGGCCGTGGTCCCGGCAGGCTTGGGCTTCGGCTTGGGCGTGACCTTCTCGGGCTTGGGCGCCTCCGGCTCGGTGGTGGCGCTGCTCTGCGCCGCCGAGGGCGTCGCGGGAGTGGGTGATCCTGTAGCCGAGGCGTCAGGACTGGGGGAGGCGTGAGCAGGAGTCGCCGTAGCCGCCGGGCTGCCGGCGCCGGCGCCCGCCGCCTTCGACACCGCGCCCGCGGCCCCGTCGGCCCGCGCGTCCCGGTGGCCCTTACTGTCGGAGTCGGCCACCGCGACGCCGACCGCCACCGCCGCGGCAGCGGCGGTGACCGACAGAACGATGCGCGTGCGCACTGTCTTCCTCCGCCGCGATTCGACACGGGACGGGACGGGAGTTCGGCTACGGCTCATGCCGGTAACACCTCACAAGGCAGGGAAAACACGGAAGTTCACCTGAGCCTAGGCCCGTGACCAGCGCAGACAGCGCCGTGGAGGCGTTCTTCAGACTCCCTTAAGGAACCCCGCAGGATCACTTCAGGGACAAGCCGGACAATCCCCTAAACGCCTAGAAGGCGGAGTGGGTGAACCAGTGGGTGTGCAGGTCCGGGTCGCCGGACAGCTGGAAGGCGCCGCTCCGGTGGTCGAGGCGGCCGTACAGGAGCAGCAGCAGGTCGGCGGCCGTTCCGCGGACCGTGGCATCGGCCGGGCCGGGCTCGGCCAGCAGGGCGAAGCCGTCGGGGCGCAGGCCGATCAGCCAGTCGCCGTCGCCGTCCGTGCAGGCACCTCGGCGGCCTCGGCTGCGACGGCCGCGCCGTGCTGGGCGGGGGTTCGTCTCTGATGGTGCCGCCCAGGCGTGGCCAACGTCGCCTTCGGCAGGGCCCCATGCGGCACGTATTGCACCCGCCGCGGCAGGTAACCCACATGCGTGTCCGGTGCCCCAAACGGTCATCCGTCCAGGTGATGGTGCGCGTTGCGGGCTCGGAGCGGGGTGCGGGAGGGCATGGGCCGGGCAAGCAAGCCGCTCCTTTCTCCGGGAGGCATCACCCATGACCCGAAAGAGTGTTTTCGCCTGGACGGCGATCGCCGTCGTCCTCGCCGGCTTCGGCACCGGTGCACCGGCCTCTGTGGCCGCCACCCCCGCTCCGGTAGCCGCCCGGGCCCCGCATGACTGCGGGCGTGAACTCGTCTGCTTCTACACCGAACCGAACTACCAGGGTCGGCGATTCGACTACCACGACCCGCAGTGGCACACCTGCCATCTCGTGGAGACCATCCAGCGCGGCTTCGTCGCGGCCACCAGGTCGGTATGGAACAACGACGACCAGGACTGGACGTTCTACGGCAGGGGCGGGGGATGCTGGGGCACCTCTGAGAACTGGAACGTTCAGCCGGGGCAGGGCCAGGCCGATATGCAGGCCTATTACTGGAGGTGATCGGGCCCGTAGCATGCCGACGCCATCACCGCTTCGGCGCTGACGGGGTCTGGCCGTCCGGCCCGGGCGCCCGGTGGATCGGGCTGGTCGGGGTGCCGATGGCCGCGGCGCCGCTGCTGCTCGCCGGTTTCGCCGGGCGCGGCCGCCTGGAGCCCTGGTGCGGGCGCTCGGCCTGGTGACCGGCCGGCCGTGGCTGTACGGGAAGTGGTTCGGCGGGGCCTCGGCGGCTGAGCGGCGGGGCGCCGCTGAGCCGGGACAGTAGGGGAAGGACCGGTTCCAGCAGCCCCGGTCAGACAGGCAACGTGACCTGCACCGTGGGCACCACCTCGATGTTCCGCGCCAAAGTCACCTGCATGCGCAACAACGGAAGCTATACGGCGAATGGCAGCACCAGGGCGTGTCCATGGCGACCTGCTCCCTGAACGGGACGGCCGGCGTATCGGACATCGACTGGCAACGTAGCAACAAGCGATAGCCAGCGGCCGGTGTCGGACGCCGCGTCCGACGACCGGCCATGGAACCTTTGTTAATACTCCAGCCGTAGATCGTGATCTTCATGGCTGGGAGGCTTGGCGATGGTAGTGGCTGTGGCGGGCGCGAGCTTGGTGGCGTCGGCGCCAGGTGAACCAGCGAAGTCGGTGGGCCAGGTCGCGGGCGGGTTCGGTGATCAGGGTGGTGAACGGGCGCTGGATCTCGTTGCAGGTGAGCGGGATCAGTCCGTCGGGGCTGGTCCCGTCGTCGGACTGGGCCTGGTCGCGGCGTTCGAGGGCGGTGGTGACGGCGAGGAAGGCGTGGGCTATCAGGGCCAGGGGACCCAGCGGTGCCAGGAGTCCCAGCGGCGCACTTGGTGCTCGTCCAGCTCCGCCAGTCCCTTCGAGTTCTGGAACGTCTCCTGCACCGTCCAGCGGCTTCCCGCGACCTTGACCAGCGTGGACAGCAGCACCGAACGGGGCGAGTAGCAGCGGTAGTAGGCAAGTTCGCCGGTGGTGCGGTTGCGGCGAATCAGCAGGTGCCGATGACCCGTCGGTTCGCCCGTGGTGACGGCGACCAGTGCCAGTCGTACCAGCGGTGCCCCTTCGCGCCGTATCCGGCGGACAGCTTCTGCCAGGCCGGGCGTGGGATGCGCTTGGCCAGGTGGTCGGCACGCTGAGGGCCGGCCGGGGTGGGGGCGCGGTGGGTGCAGGAGACCGTGAGCACGTAGCCCGACTGTCTTGCCTCCAGGGCGGTGCGCAGGTTCGGGTTGTCGCCGTAGACCTCGTCGCCTGCCGCCCACGCAGCTGACACTCCGGCGTCCAGTGCTCGTTCGATCATCTGCTGGCCTAGGTGCGGCTTGGTCGCGAAGCCGACCGTATCCGGGACGGCGGTTCGCAGCGGTCCGGGTCACTGGTCCAGGACTTGGGCAGGTACAGAGCGCGGTCGATGGCGGCGTGCCCGTGCCGGGAGGTGTAGGTGAGGTACACCGCGACTTGCGCGTTTTCGATCCTGCCCGCGGTGCCGGTGTACTGGCGTTGCACGCCCACAGTGTGGGTGCCCTTCTTCAGGTCGCCGGTCTCGTCGACCAGCACCGCCTGGTCGTCCGCCAGGTGCTCCAGCACGAAGCCGCGCAGGTCGTCACGGACCAGGTCGGCGTCCCACTTTGCCCGCCCCAGCAGGTGTTGCAACCCGTCTGGAGTGGCGTCCCCGACATGCTCGGCGATCGTCCAGCAGTTCTTGCGCGGCAGGTCCGCCAACAGCCCGAGTATCAACTGCCTCACCCGACGCCGAGGCTCGACCCGCGCGAACCGGCCCGCGATCCGATCCATCAGGCCCTCGAACACTTCCTGCCAACGCCGGGTCTACGCTGTGACCTGCGGCCACTGCGTGATCTTCTGTCTTCACACACCGATGATCAGCGGTGGCCGCACCCATCTCCGCGCCGGTGCCCGCCCGCAGGATCACGACGCCGGCATGCCATGGGCTGGGTGATGGTGCCAGGCGAGCCCGCGCTGGGAAGTCATACCGTGCTGCGGAAATCTCGGTGGAGGTGGCCTGAGGACGCCGTTACTGTCGGGCGCTATGCGACTTCTTGTACTTGGCGGCACCTCATTCGTGGGCCGGGCGATCGTTGACGACGCGCTGCGTCAGGGGGTCGAGGTGACCTTGTTCAGCCGGGGCAGAACTGGCACCGACCTGTTCCCGGGCGTGCCCCGGCTGATCGGAGACCGGGACACAGGGGACTACGCGGCACTGCAAGACGGCAGCTGGGACGCTGTCGTGGACGTCAGCGGGTATGTGCCGCGCCATGTCGGTCAGGCGATGGAGGCACTCGGCGACCGGGTCGGCCGGTACCTGTTCATCTCCAGTCAGGCTGTGTATATGCAAACGGGCGTGGGGCCGGGCTCGGACGAGGACACACCCCGCCGCCCGCCGGTGCGCGACACCGAGGAGCTCGACGAGGACACCTACGGGCCGTGCAAGGTGGCCTGCGAGGACGACGTGGTGGCCCGGTATGGCTCACGGGCGACGATCGTGCGGCTGGGGAAGGTCGCGGGGCCGCACGACGTGCAGGACGGGCTCGTGTACTGGGTTCGCCGGGCCGCGCGCGGCGGCCGGGTGGCACTGCCAAGCAGCCCCGAACAGCCAGTTCAGGTGGTCGACTCCCGCGACGTGGCCCGCCTCGTGGTGCAGCTGCTGCTGGACAACAGGCCCGGCGCGTTCCACGCCGTCGGTCCGGCTGAGCCGACCACGATGGCTGAGCTGATCACCACCTGCGCGCGGGTGGCAGGCAGCCAGGTCGAGATCGTTCCTGTGCCTGCAGAAGCAGTGTCGCCGTTCTTTCCGCTGACCCGCCCCGAGTCGATGTGGCCGACCCAGCAACGAAGCTCCGCGCGCGCCCGCGTGGCCGGCATGCCCGCAACCCCGTTGGCGGTGACCGTCGCTGACGTACTGGCGTGGGACCGTCAGCGTGGCGAACCGCCGCTCCGGCACGGACTGTCCCCTACAGAGGAGGCGAAGCTACTCGCCAGAGCCTGACGGTCGCAGGAAATCAGCTGGGCAGGCACCTGTGGGCGCCGCAGAAGCGACTCCACTGCCCGACGGCCGTGGGGGAGCACCCTGTCCCGTCGTGATCACGATCTACGGCTGGAGTATTAAGAAGCAGAACGTCTCAACGCACACGAAGAGCCGTCGAAGGAATGGAAGCCCATGAATCTCAGCGACCAGACCGGCTCAACTGCCTCTCGCGCTGCTCGAAGGCGCTTGATGAAGCTCACCATCGAACTGGCCCCCCGGTGGCCGCACCTAGAGGTTGAAGCAAACCGCGTACGGCGCGCAGGAGCCAGGATGTCTGCGCCGGAGCGGGGGTGCCGTGCAGGAAGTCGAGGAGCTCTCCGAAGGCCTCGGAGTGGAACTCGTCCGACAGATCCAACGCACGGCCCATCACCCGATGATCTGCCCCCCACCACCGGCGGAAGCCCTGAACCGGCGAAGCTGGTCTGCCCTGCCTTGACCCGAAGGTGCTGAACGCGGCCGAGCAGAGCAGAATTTCGAGGAGGAGCTCTCGGGCGACCGCAACTCGCAAAAACGCGCCAGCAACTGACACCCGCCCCCGGCCCCACCGGCATGCTCTCCCTGCAGACGATTGCCTACGACGACCGGGCCGATGCGACAGGGGCCATTCGCGTCCGTTTTCCGTAGGGGGCACGAGGCCTTTCCCGGACGTCACCTCAGAGGTCTTCGGCTACCAGCGCCGCAGCCCGCCGCGGGTCCCCGCCGGCACGGACGAGCAGGGCGTCCGCGTTCCACGTCACCTCGCCCCGGCCGGCGGTGATGAGCAGCAGCGTCAGGTTCGCCTCGAAGCGCGAGGCGTACAGGGCCGTGTCCGCCGCGGGCAGCAGGGCGTAGACCGCGTCCAGTAGCGCGCACGCCGCGGCATCGCGGCCTTCCCGGGCGGCCGGGTCGCAGGTCTGGAGGGCCTCGCCGACACCGGGATCCGCCGGGTCGTACCTCTTCAGCGCGGGCAGTAGCCCAGGATCGCCGAGTACCGCCGCCGCGGTGAACGTCTGTACATACGCGGTCCGCTCCTCGAGCAGCGCCGCGAGCAGCGGAACGGCGCCTGGATCACGGCGCACTGCCAGACCGCGTACGGCTTCCTCGTGCGTCTGTGGATCTTCGTCGCCGACGCGCCGCCACAGGGCCGCCCTGATCTCCGGCCCGTCCACCTGGGTGAGCTGCCCCAGTGCGAAGGTGGCCTGCTCGCGCACGCGCGCCTCGTGGTCGGAGGTCAGCCGGATCAGAGCCGCAGGCACGGGGTCGTCCGCCTGCCCGGACAAGGCCGTGGGCAGCTCGCTCGCCACCTCGGCACGAAGTTCGGGGTCTTTGTGACCGGCTTGAGTGATGAGGGCAGCGAGCTCTTCCGCGTTCATGCCCTCATCGTCCGGCATCCGGTCCGCGTCGGAGCATCGGGTCGGCGGACTCGGCCGGGTTCCCTTTCGGGGCCGCCGCCTGAAGAGATGGAAGGCGAGGAGCCTCACCTCGTTCGGATCTACATCGTGCACCGGCTCGTGCAGAACGGCTGGCTCACCTCGACCACACCCGTGATCGCCCTGCAGATCGACACCTGACGTGGCGGCCAAGTGGTCCCGCAGCAGCCGGTCGAGGACGCTTCGCCGGAGGATGTGGATCCTGTTTACGCGAGGGGCTTCAAGGGGCCATGGTAAAAGGCCAGTTGACCGATAGGAGGTGGTCACGCAGGCATCGGTGCAGGAGAATGGGAGTATGGACGACGACTTCTGTGAAGTGATGTTCCTGCCCGCTTCCCAGTGCGACCACTGTCGAACACTGCGATCGGAGCTCCCCCGGAGGGTGTACATCACCAAAGGCGGGAGCGTCTACCACCGGACGCCCAGCTGTGAAGGAATCAAAGACGGGCAGCGGTACGCTCGCTATAGAGGAGACGAGATCCATGATGTCCAGTCCGTCCCTCGGAGCGAGGTGCAGGCCCAGCGAGGAGCCTGTGAAATCTGTCGTCCTGAGCTGATTCGAAAAGGACATGAGAGCTCGTAACACGCTCGTGAATTCTGCCTTTTGGGGCGTCGCCGGGAGGTGCGGCTGCATGCGAGGGGGGCGAAGGTGTCCTGGAGTTGGGGGCGGCGTTCCCAGCGGACGGTGAGGCGTTTGAAGTGGTGGAGCAGGGCGAAGGTCTGTTCCACCATGTAGCGGAGCGTGCCCATGACCTGATGCTCGGGGCGCCTCTGCGGGAGATGAGCGGCAGGATCCGGCACTTGCGCAGCGCATCGCGGTGTGAGTTGGAGTCGTCGCCCCATGTCTCCGAGCAGGGCCTCGAGACGTCGGCAGGGACGTGCGGGTTGGTCCACGGCGGGTGGGATCGCGTCGACCAGGGTGAGTGTCTGGGTGACGCCGTTGACGTGCGCCGCGGCCGTGATGCCTTTCGGCGGGATGCCGCGTCCGTCGCAGATCAAATGGTGTTTTCTGCCTGTCTTCCGCCGGTCGGCCGACGCGGGGCCGGTGTCGGCGTCCCCTTCTTCGCGCGGATGGAGGAGCCATTCACGCAGGCGCGCGACCAGTCGAGTTCGCCGGCCGCGTTCAGCTCGCTGAGCAGGATGCGGTGCAGCCGGTCGAAGACCCCTGCCTGTTGCCACTCGTCGTGGTCGAGCGAATTCGTGGTGCCGTGATGGCCGCGGTGGGCGGCTTCGGCGGCGATGTGGTGGCCGATCACGTCGGTGCACAGAAAAGAGCGATCCACGACCGGTACCTGCTCGACAAGGCCACCGACCTCGTCGACGAGGCGTGGAGTGGCGGACGCCCGGCCGGAGGCTGACGCCCTGCGCGCAGTGGGTGGCCGAGCGCCAGGCCCCGCACGTAGCCGCCCGAACTCATCCCGCTCCGTTGGCAGGCGCTCCAGCGCATCGAGACTCGCCCGCTGGGCACACCGCTGCGCTCAGACGCCATCGACACCGTCCCAGCCGCCCGGGCTGCCGGGCGGTCCGCGGCAGATGGCGATGACTTGTTCCGCCGCGATTGGCCGACTTCGTCGTGCCGGCGCCACGGTACCGGGCGGGGCGTCAAATGCCGCCGTCGGTGCTGCCCGCGCGGCGGGCGCGGAGGACCTCCAGCGCGACCGGGATGAGGGATACGGCGACGATGACCGCGATGATCGGCAGCAGGTAGTGGTCGACGTTTGGCACGGACGCGCCGAGTGCGTAACCGGCGAGGACCAGTCCGGTGGTCCACAGCAGGCCGCCCAGAACCTGCCAGAGGGCGAACGCGCGGGCCGGGACGTTCAAGATTCCGGCGAGGGGGTTCAGCACGGTCCGCACGATGGGCATGAAGCGCGCCAGGACGATGGCCTTCGCGTACCCGTAGCGATGCAGGATCTCCGCCGCCCGGGCGGCGCCTTCGCCGATCTTGCGGGACTTCGTCCGGGTCAGGAAGGCGGGCCCGGCCTTGCGACCCAGCAGGTAGCCGGTCTGTGCGCCGGCCAGGGCGCCGATGGCAGAGGCGAGGAGGACCCAGGGCAGCGACAGGTGCCCCGGAGAGGCGGCTGAGCCCGTGCACAGAAGTCCGGCGGTGAACAGAAGCGAGTCGCCGGGCAGGAAGAACCCGACGAGCAGGCCGGTCTCGGCGAACAGGATGACCGCGATGCCGATGGTCCCGAACGCGGCGAGCAGGGACTGGGCGTCGAGGAGGTTCACGGCGAGCTGCACCGGCGGTGCTGAGGCGAGGTGTGCAAGGGGCATGGGCGCGGTCCCGTCGATAATGGTGGCGGTGGTGGGGCTCACCGCCGAAGACGAAGAGGTTCCCGGACCCGCCGCCGGCGCGGTTCACCCACCTCGGTGTCTACAAAACAGTAGTCGGTCTACCTCACTGTAGACGATCTAGTGGGAGGCAGGTTTTCCATGACGGGCAGCGCGAGCGAACGTCGGCCGGCGGGCGAGCTGGAGGCCAGCGTTTTGGCGGCCTTGTGGGCGGCGGGAAGGCCGCAGTCCGCGGCGCAGGTCAGAGCCGCGATACCGCAACCTCTGGCCCGGACCACGGTGGCGACGTTGCTCGCCCGGTTGCACGAGAAGGGTGTCATCGACCGGAGGCCGGGCGGGCGGAGCTTCGTGTACTTCCCGGTCGCCGATGCCCACGGCCTCGCCGCTCGCCGGATGCACCGTGAGCTCGACCAGGACGGCGACCGCAGCGTCGTCCTGGCCCGGTTCGTCGAGGGGCTCAGCGTCGACGACGAGGCAGAGCTCAGGCGGCTCCTGGAGGGAGGCGGTCAATGATCGCCCTGCTGCTGGTCCCCCTCCTCCTGCCCTGGATCCTGCCGCCGCTGGCCCGGCGCGCCGCGGGCCGGGTGAGGCCCGCGGCTGCCCTGTGGGCGATCACCGCCGCCGCCGGGGTGCTCGCCGTCGGGGTCGTGGCGTGCCTGGGAGTGCTGCTGCTGCCGTTCGCCCTGACGATCCCGCCCGTGGCCGCGCTCGTGCACCTGACCCAGCCGCTCCGTGCCGGACCGGCGGACGTGACGCTGGGCGTCTCCGCCCTGGCAGCCGGGATCCTCGGGGCCACCGGCGTCATCGTGGTCCGGCGTGGCCTCTGCGAGGTGAGGCGCCTGCGCATTGCCCATGGCGCCGTCGCCCACCTCCCGCACGTCGCAGGGGTGTGCGTATTGGACGACCCCCGCCCGGATGCCTATGCGCTGCCCGGTCTGGCGGGCCCGGGCCGGGTCGTGGTGACCAGCGGCATGCTGCGCTCCCTGGACCCCCGCGAGGGTGAGGTTCTGCTGGCCCATGAACGCGCGCACCTCGCCGCGCGCCATCATCTCTTCCTTGCCGTTGCCCAGCTGGCCGGCTGGTGCCACCCTGCGCTGGCCGCCGTGGTCCCCCAGGTGTCTTATGCCGCTGAGCGGGTGGCGGACGAATCAGCCGCTCGCGCCACCGGCAGCCGCACCCTCGCCGCGCACGCCGTGGGGCGCGCAGCGCTGGCCACTACCCACGGTGCCGGTCGACCCGGGCGGTCCGTGCTCGTGGCGGGCGCGGTCACCGGACCCGTCCCGGCCCGGGTGCGGGCCCTGCTGGGCCAGGCACCCGTCAGGCGCATCGCACCCGCCGTGCTTGCCATGGCTCTGCTGTGTACGGCGGCGGGCGCCTCCTCCGTGGCCGGGGCCGTCTGGTTGCACCGGGGGGTCGAGATCGCCCAGGGCGAGTGTCCTTCCGGCTGAGCTGGGGGACTCCTCCCGGTGGTCTTTCCGCCCCGTGATTGCGGTGACCCATTACTAAGGGCAGGCTTTCCTTACTGTCTACTTTTGAGTAGACTCCGCGGCGGCCGGGCATGATGCCCTGCTGCCTGCGTCCCCTGCGCGAAATGAGGCCCCATGTCCGCGAGCCATCGCCGCCTGCTGCTCGGCGTGAGCAGCGTCGTTGCGGCCGTCGTCTCACTGCCGGGGTGTGCGCAGAAGCCCGCGGGCGGGCATGAAGCGATCAAGGTGACGGCCTCGGACTCGGCTTGCGACGTCTCCAAGGCCGAGTTCCCCGCCGGACATCTCACCCTGGACGTGGAGAACACGGGCTCCAAAGTCACCGAGGTGTACGTCCTGTTCCCGGACGACCGGATCGCGGCGGAACGCGAGAACATCGGCCCCGGTACCAAGGCCACCATCACCGCCGAAGTCAAGGCGGGCGCCTACCAGATCGCCTGCAAGCCCGGTATGAAGGGCGACGGCATCCGCCGGAACGTCACCGCCACCGGACAGAACGCGGCCACCAAGCGGAGCCCCGAGGCGGACGGCGCGCTCGCCGCCTACCGCTCCTACGTCCTCGAACAGGCACAGGAAACCCTCCCGCGGGCCCGGGCCTTCGCCGACGCCGTCAAAGCCGGCGACCTCGAAGGAGCGAAGAAGCTCTACGCCCCCTCGCGCATCGGTTGGGAGCGCACCGAGCCGGTCGCCGAGTCCTTCGGCGACATCGACCCCAAGGTCGATGTCCGCGAGGACGGCCTGGAGGCGGGCCAGGACCCGGCGCAGGACTGGATCGGCTGGCACCGCCTGGAGAAGGCGCTGTGGCGGGACGGCAAGATCGGCGACCGGGAGAAGGAACTGGCTGATCAGCTCATGACCGACCTGAACGACTGGGTGAAAAGGGTCGGCACCGCCGAAATCACCCCCACCTCCATGGCCAACGGCGCCAAGGAACTCCTCGACGAGGTTTCCCGCAACAAGATCACCGGCGAGGAGGACCGCTACTCCCACACCGACCTGGCGGACTTCAAGGGCAACCTCGAAGGTGCCCAGAAGGCGTATGAGCTCCTCAAGCCCGCCGCCGCGAAGAACGCCCCCCGACTCGTCAACGATCTCGACGGGCAGTTCGCGTCTCTCACCACGCTGTTGGACAAGTACCGCTACGGCGCGAGTGGGTATCAGTACGCCTCCTACGACACCGTCGCCGAGCCGCAGCGCAAGGAACTCTCCGACGCGGTGAACGCACTCGCCGAACCCCTGTCCAAGCTCGCCGCCGCCGTCGTCAAGTAGTCCGGAAGGACACAGCCACCCATGTTCGGCAACTACCTGATCGGACTGCGCGAAGGTCTCGAAGCGAGCCTCGTCGTCTGCATCCTCGTCGCCTACCTCGTCAAGACCGGCAACCGCCGCCGGCTTCTGCCCCTGTGGGCCGGCGTCGGCACCGCCGTCGCCCTCAGCCTCGCCTTCGGCGCCCTCCTGCAGTTCGGCTCCTCCAGCCTCACGTTCCAGGCCAAGGAAGCCCTCGGCGGCACCCTGTCCGTGCTCTCCGTCGCCCTGGTCACGTGGATGGTGTTCTGGATGCGGCGCACCGCCCGCCACCTGAAGAGCGAACTCCAGGACAAGCTCGATGCCGCACTCGCCGTCGGCACCGGTGCCCTCGTTGTGACATCCTTCTTCGCCGTCGGCCGCGAGGGCCTGGAAACCTCCCTGTTCATCTGGACCGCGGTCCAGGCCACCGGTGACGGCGTCCGCCCCCTCGTCGGGGCCCTCCTCGGGCTCGCCACCTCCGTCGTGCTGGGCTGGCTCTTCTACAAGGGCGCCCTGCGCATCAACCTGGCCAAGTTCTTCCGCTGGACCGGCGCCATGCTCGTCGTGGTCGCCGCCGGCGTCCTCGCCTACGGGATCCACGATCTCCAGGAAGCCGACATCCTGCCCGGCCTTCACAGCCTGGCCTTCGACATCAGCACCACCGTCCCGCCGGACTCCTGGTACGGCACCCTCCTCAAGGGCGTCTTCAACTTCCAGCCCGACCCCACCGTGCTCCAGGTGAGCGTGTGGGGCCTCTACCTGGTTCCGGTCATGGCCTTCTTCCTTACTCCAGAACGGTCCCCGTCCGTCCCCCGGGCGCAGGCCGCCGGGGTGCCGGCAGGAGAATAGGAGCAGCTACGGCGGGGCAGAGGGCTGCCGGCTGGCCGAACGGAGCGGGCGGGGGAGCGGCCGGGCGCGCGCGAGCGTCGAGCGCACCTTCAACGATGCCTTGGGCGGCATGCCGCGCGAACGGGCCGACGCCCGCGGCCGCATCTTGTGGGCCAGGTCGGTGGCCGCCACCACGGAGAGGCAGTGCAGGGCCCTCTGTCGCGCCCGTTCCCTGGGAACGCCGGCCAGCACGAGGGGTAGCGCGGCGTTCTCCGCCACGTTCAGCGCGGGGACCAGGGTGAGGCCCTGGCCCACGACGCCGACCTGTCCGTGTGCCGGTACCCGGGGCAATCCCGGCCAGCTGATCTCTCCGGCCGTGGGTTGTTCGACGTCTGCCATCAGGTGCAGCAGGGTGGACTTACCTGAGCCCGAAGGGCCCGTGATGGCAATCCGGTCACCCACGTGGACCTGGCAGGTCGCGCTGTTCACGGCGACCACGGCAGCCGGTCCGTGGCCGTAGGTGCGGGCTGCGTCCTGGCAGCGCAGGAGCAGGGTGTCCGCGGTGGTCACGGCAGGACCTCTCCACGGCCCGGCCGGTCGACCCGGCGGTCGGACCTGCAGACTTGGGGGGCATCGACGGCGAGGACGGCTCGCCGCTCCGCGGAGGGCGCGCGGGCCGGGGCGGGGGTGCGTCGCATGATCATGGCGCCTTTCGGGAGGCGGAACGGAACCGCGGGTCTCCTCCGACGCTGGGCAGTGGCCGGTTAGCGCCCTGCCCGCTCATGGTGAGAGGACGGTAAAGCCCCGGCTCCGCACCGCCCGGTGCCCCGGAATCCCGGTGCAGGCCTGCGTGCGGGCCCGGTCAGCCGGGGTCCGCTTCGAGGCGGTATCCGTAGCCGCGCAGGGTGGATACGCTCGGCGGTTCCACGGGCGGTCCGGCCTCTCGGGCCGCCGCTTGGAGACGGCGGCGCAGCGAGGCGAGGGTGACGTCCAGCGTCTTCGTCGGACCGAACCAGTTCTCGTCCCACACCCGTGCCATGAGGTCCTCGCGCGACACGGCGGTCCCCGAGTGCTGCGCCAGCACCGCGAGCAGGTCGAACTCCTTGGGGCGCAGCGGGACCTCGACGTGGCCGAGCGTGCACCGGCGGGCCCGCGTGTCCAGGAGGAGGCTGCCGATCCGGTACGTCGTCTCCCGGTCGTCCTGACCGGCGGGGAGCCGGCGCAGGTGGGCGCGGAGCCGGGCCAGCAGCACGGACAGGGTGAAGGGCTTGACGAGGTAGTCGTCGGCTCCCGCGTCGAGACCGGCGATGACGTCGATCTCGTCGGTGCGGGCGGTCAGGATGACGAGCAGCAGCTCCGGGTACCGGCTGCGGAGCTCGCGGGCGATGTCGATGCCGTCGGCGTCCGGCAGTCCGAGGTCGAGCAGGACGACGTCCGGGGGTGCGGCGTGGGCGGCGGTGAGGCCGCCGTTGCCGGTGCGGCACCAGGTGGTGGCGTACCCCTGGGCCCGCAGTCCGGTCTCGAGATGCCGTCCGATGGTGTGGTCGTCCTCGATGACGAGGAGGACGGGGGCGGAGCTGCGGTCCTGGCGCGCGGGCATGGTCAGCAGCGTAGGCGTACGCCTCACAGTTCGCGCAGTTCCTCGACGGGCGGGCGGGTGGAGCGCCGGGCGGCGTTCACGGCGGCGACGGCGAGGGCCGTGACGGTGGCGGCGGCGGTGAGGACGAGGTAGTTCCACGGGACGGCCGCGCCGGCCGGGGGCGGGTCGAAGACACCGGTGAGGACCTTTACCAGCATCCCGGACAGGGCCCAGCCGACGAGGGCGCCCCCGGCGAACGCCGCGGCCGTCAGCGCGGCCGCTTCCGCCAGGACGAGCCCGCGGAGCTGGCGACGGGTGGCTCCGAGGACGGTGGTGATCGCGAAGGTGCGCCGCCGTTCCGCCAGGTCCAGGGCGAGGACGATGCCGCCGGACGCCGCGGCCAGCACGACGGCGAAGCCGAGTTCGATCCGGGTGAGCCCGGCCAGGTCTACGGCGGTGAGGCTGGAGCCGACGGTGGAGCGGGTCTGCGCGAGGTCCGTCACCGAGGCGGTGGTCCCGAGCAGGTGGCGCAACCCGGCCGCGACCTCGTGCCGGCGGGCGCCACCGGTGTCCAGGAGGAAGGCGCCCACGGCGTCGTCGCCCGTACTGCGTGCCACGTAGTCGGCGTTGGCGACGAGGAAGCTGTCCTTGGGGGCGGTGGGGAACTCCTTGACGACGCCGGCGTAGTGGAAGGGCACCGTGCGCAAGGCATGGGTGCGGCCGTCCTGGAGACGCAGGTTGACCGTGTCGCCCGGAGTGAGACGGAAGTCCTTGACGGTCTCCTCGCTGACCAGGAGGGCGTCGGGGCGGGCGGCGAGGCGGGTCATCAGGGCGCGGGCGGTGCCGCCGGCGAAGTAGGAGTCCTGGAGGGAGGTGGCGGAGGCGATGGTGGCGGGCCGGACGCCGTACAGGTCCTGGAGGTCGGCGCCGACGTACGCGAAGCGGTGCTGGAGCGGTTCCACGTGCCGCACGCCCGCCACCTTCAGGGCGGAGGCGGCACCGGGACCGACGTGGGCGCCGGGAGACTGGGTGACGGTGACGTCGGAGCCGTTGGTCAGACGGGCGTCCACCTCGGCCTGCTGGCGGTAGGTGGCGTTGAAGACGGCGGTGGAGGTGGCGAAGGACAGGGCGAGTGCGACCAGGACCACCGCGCGGGCCAGCGGCCGCCGTCTGCGGGACATGCTCGCCGCTGTCGTCGCGGCGAGCGTACCGGTGAGCGGGCGGGCGAGGGCGGCCAGGGGCCGCCTGCCGTGCGCCAGGAACAGGTATGCCAGGCGCCACACCAGGAGCGCACCGCCGAGCCACAGCAGCGCGGGCCCCAGGAAGGCCCAGTAGGACACCGAGATGCTCGGCACGCCCTCCGGGGCCAGCACGAGGGCGTACTGATTGCCGCTTGCCGCCTTGAACACCAGCAGGGAGACGGCGAGGAGGACGAAGTCCAGACCGAAGCGCATCCACCGGGGGGCCCGGGCCCGGCCCACCTCGCGCCGGGCCCGGGCGACCGTGCCGGTGCGCAGATCGGTCAGGGCCGGCCACAGCACCGCCGCGCCGGCCACGGCGAGCCCCAGGAGCAGCGCGACGGCGGACCAGGCCAGGGTGGAGGCGGTGCTCGCGCCGAAGGAGGCGGTGCCGAAGGCGGCCCGGCCGACCGCCGCGGCGACACCCACTCCGCCCATGCCTCCCGCCACGCCCACCACCGCGGCTTCCGCGACGGCCAGGGAGGCCACCTGACGGGGCCGCAGTCCGCGCGTCCGCAAAAGGGCTTGTTCCCGGCGTCTGCGGTCGGTGCCCGCACCTGCCACGGCGGCGGTGAGCAGAGCGGCGAGGACGGCGCCGGGGACGCCGAGGAAGAGGAAGAGGATTTGGGCGTAGAGGGCGTCCTTGCGGGCGGCGTCGAGCGCGGCGCCGAGGTTGTCCCCGACGACGACGCCGCCGGAGGTGCGGGCCTCCAGGTTGCGGGCGGCGGCGGTGACGGCGGTGTAGGCGGCTGCGGGGTCGGCGGGCAGGGACGCGTCGCGGGCGATGTGGATCTGGGTGGTGACGGCGGCCGGGTCGACGGCCGCGACGGGTGCGGTCAGGCGGGCGAAGAGCGCCTCGGGCAGGAGCACGACGTTGTCGGGCGGGGCGGCCGGCTGGGACTGGGGCGGGGCGCCGACCTTCTGGAACAGCGAGTCCGCCTGCGGGAGGTCCACGACCCCCGCGACGGTGACGTGTGCGGGTCCGGTGCCGGGCAGGCCGATGGTGACGGTGTCGCCCGGGGCGACCTGCAGATTGGCGGCGGTCTGCTGGGCGAGGAGCACCCCGGTGGCGGAGCCGGTGAGCGGCCGGACAACGCCCGGGAAGGTCTGCCGGTAGGTGGCGGGGAGTCCGAGCACGACGCCCGGTCCGGTGCTTTGGGTGCTGCCCGCCCCGGTGGCCTGGAAGCCGGTGCTGTGGGCGAAGCCGACGGGCTCGGCGCCGCGTACGCCGTCGGCGGCCCGGACGGCGGTCAGGACGGCGGCCGGGTCGGCGCCCGGCTGGACTTGCGCCTGCCAGGCCACGGCCACGGAACGTACGGCGCGGGCCGTCATCGTGGACTTCGAGGCGGTCAGGAACGAGCCCAGGGCGGCGACGAGGGCGACGGCCAGGGCGATGCCCGCCGCGGTGGCCGCCAGGCGTCCGGTGCGGTGGCGCAGGAGTCCCGAGACCCACCCGACGATCATGAGCCTGCTTCTTCCCGGACGCCCGTGGTCACGCCGGTGTGCGGGCCGGTGCCGGTCCACAGGCGGCCGTCGTGCATGGTCCAGCGCTCCGCCAGCCGACGGGCCACGGTGGGGTCGTGGGTGGTGACGACGAGCCCCGCACCGAGGGTGTCCGCGGCGGCGAGCAGCACGGCGACGACGTGCCGGCCGGTCGCCCGGTCGAGCTGACCGGTGGGTTCGTCGGCGAGGATCAGACGAGGTTCCGAGGCCAGTACCCGGGCGACGGCTACCCGCTGTGCCTGGCCGCCCGACAGTTCCTCGGGCAGCCTCTCCGCCAGGTCGGCGGCGGTGACGAGGGCGAGGCAGTCCAGGGCGCGCCGTCGGGAGACCCCCTGTGCGCGGCCGGCGAGAACGAGGGGGAGAGCGGTGTTCTCCACGACGTTCAGTGCGGGGATCAGGCTGGGCCCCTGGAAGACGACCCCCACCTCGTCGGGTACGGGGCCGCGGGCAAGGCCCGGCCAGGTGACGTGACCTGCGGTGGGATGCTCGAGGGCCGCCATCAGGTGTAGCAGGGTGGACTTGCCGGATCCGGACGGTCCGGTGATCGCGATGCGGTCGCCCCTGCGGACCTCGCAGGTGACGCCGTGGACCGCGACCACGGCCGCGGCCCCCGTCCCGTAGGTGCGGGCCGCGCCCCGGCAGCGTACGAGGACCTCGTCGGGGGCGGTCACGGCCGGACCCTCCCGTCGCGCAGGTGGACGACCCGGTCTGCGATCTTGACCGCTTGCGTGCTGTGCGTGACGAAGAGGACGCCGGCCCCCGCGCGGGCCCGCTCTCGCAGCAGACCGAGGATCCGCTGCTCGGCGGCCCCGTCGAGCTCTCCGGTGGGCTCGTCGGCCAGCAACACCTCCGGGTCGTTGGCCAGGGCCACGGCCAGCCCCGCACGGGCGAGTTCACCGCCCGCGAGTTCGCCGGGCAGGGCGCGGGCGCGGCCGCCCAGCCCGACCCGATCGAGGAGTTCCGCCGTGCCGGGCCGTGCGGGGCCGCGGGCGCCGGGACGGGCCTTGGTGCGGGTGGCGGCGGTGCGGGCGAGCCGGATGTTGGCGCCGATGTCGAGGTGGGCGAGGAGGTTCCCGGACTGGAGCAGGATCCCGATGTGACGGGCGCGCAGGCGGGCCCGCTCCGCCTCGGGACGGTGGCTGAGGCGCTCACCGCCCACGTGGACGACGCCGCCGTCGGGTTCGTCGAGTCCGGCCAGGCAGGTGAGAAGGGTGGACTTGCCCGATCCGGACGGTCCGATGACGGCGACGCTCTCACCGCGTCGCAGCCGCAGGGCGACACCGCGCAGGGCGAGGGTCTCCTCGTCGCCCGACCGGTAGAAGCGGTAGAGGTCGCGGGCGGTGAGCAGATCGGGGGCGGCTTCGGCCGAGGCCGTCATGACCACCTCAAGGAGTCGGTGACGGTCCGCCAGGGGTCCACATTGTCGGCCCCGACCGGGCCGGAGAGGGTGAGTTCGGTCTGGCGTCCGGCGTGGAAGAAGACGTACCGCTCGAAGGAGTCGCGTACCACCTTGCCGGTCACGGGGTCAGCGGGAGCGTTGCCCTGATACGTGATCAGGACGGCCTGCCCCGCAGGCCGGGACGCCGTGGAGACCTGGCCCGCAGCGAAACCGGGCACGTGCCTGCGCAGCACCGGCAGGACGGAGGCGTGCACGGATTGCGGGGTGGGCGCCGTGGTGGCGGGGGAGGCGAGGATCTCGATCCGGTTGAGCTTGTCCGTGAAGCTGACCCCGCCGTCGGGCGCGTCCGTACGGGACCACCCTTCGGGAACCTTCACGGTGAAGCCGCCCCGGTCTGAGTGGTAGGCGACGAATGCCTGGTTGTCGGGGATGTCGCCGGCCGGGTTCGACTCGGCCGGCGCGGGCGCGGTGGCCGAGACGGCCGGCCGGGGAGCGGCGGTGTCGGAGGATTTGCCGCATCCAGCCAGGGCGGCGCCGACCACCACGAGGGAGATCAGGGGGAAGGGG
Organism: Streptomyces sp. NPDC054883; assembly: GCF_053610645.1. Taxonomy (NCBI): domain Bacteria; kingdom Bacillati; phylum Actinomycetota; class Actinomycetes; order Kitasatosporales; family Streptomycetaceae; genus Streptomyces; species Streptomyces sp. NPDC054883. The sequence goes on from NZ_JBSGYT010000040.1 coordinate 63,778, forward strand.
AGGGCATAGGTGAGGCGCATGGTCCTCGTGCTCCTTCGCAGGAGGGCTGACTGCTCTGTCCACGACACTAGGCAGAGGCCGGTTAGCTCCCGCCCCGGGCAGGGTGAGAGGACGGTAAAACCCGCCGTCGGCCGTGGAAGCCGCCCTCGGCACCGCCGCCACCCTCATGATGGGCGGCATGAGAGCGCGCGTGGTCCGTGTGGCCCTGGTGGCGGCGGCTGTGGCCCTTCTCCTGCTCGCCGTGCCGCTGGCCGTGGCGATCCGGTTCACGTTCTACGCCGATGAGGGCGGGGAACTGGAACGGGCCGCCATGGCCGCCGTCGTACGCGTCGGGCCCGAGTTCGGCTCCGGGGACCCGGTGGAACTGCCGGGCGTGCAGGGCGAAGTGCGGCTGGGCCTCTACGACCCGGCCGGCCGGTTGCTCTCCGGGGCGGGGCCCGCGACCGGCGGAACCACCGTCCGCAAGGCATTGGACGGGGGCGTGGCCCAGCAGCAGTCCGACGGCGAGCTCGTCGTCGTCGTACCCGTCTCCAGCGGTGAGCGGGTCATCGGGGCGGTCCGTGCCTCGACCGGTTCACGCGGCGTGTGGGCACGGGTGCTGTGGGGTTGGGCGGCCCTGCTGGGGGTCTGTCTGCTGGCGCTGGGTGCGGCGGTCGTCGTCGCCCGCCGGCAGGCGTCCGCACTCAGTTCCCCACTGGAGGCCCTCGCCCGGACGTCGCTCGCCATCGCCGACGGCGATCTGACGGCGCGCGCCGCACGCAGCACGATCATCGAGATCGACGAAGTGGCGCGCGCCCACAACGCGATGGTCGGACGTCTGGCACGGATGTTGGAACGCGAACGGCACTTCACCGCCAACGCCTCCCACCAGCTGCGCACTCCCCTGACCGGACTCCTGCTCGGCCTGGAAGCGGCTCTGGCCGACCCGGAGGCGGACCCCCGCGCCGCGCTCGCCGAGGCGGCGGAGCACTCACGTCACCTGGACCGCACCATCGACGAAGTGCTGCGGCTGGCGACCTCCGGTACGGCCACGGCCGCCTCCGCGCAGCGGGTCGGTGATCTGCTGGAGGGGGTGGAGCGCCGGTGGCACGGCGTGCTCGCCCGCGACGGCCGCCGCCTGAACGTGGTGTGGGAACCGGAGTCGGCGCACCTGCCCGCGCCCGGTCGCACCACCGACCAGATCCTCGACGTCCTCCTGGACAACGCCCACCGCCACGGCGACGGAAGCGTCTCGCTGACCCTGCGCGACCTGGGAACCGCGCTCGCGCTGGACGTCGCCGACGAGGGAACCGCCGTCCTCGACGCCCGGGCGATCTTCGAACGGGGAATCGGAGACGGCTCCGGCATCGGGCTGGCGCTGGCGCGGGAGCTGGCCGAGGCCGCCGGAGCGCGCCTCTCCCTGTCCGGAACCGCCCCCACCCGCTTCACCCTGCTGCTGCCACTGGACGGCGACAGGTGATCCGGTTCGCGGCGAGCTTCTGCAGGAGGCCGAACGCGAGGACGGGCAGCAGGATCTGCGGCCGGTCCGGCATCGCGGTGGTGATCAGCACGGCGCCCGCGCTGCTGTTGCTCATGCCGCAGGCCAGCGTGACGGACATGCCTGCGGGCGTGCCCAGACGCAGGGCGCGGGCGCACCAGCGGCCCCATCCGAAGGAGAGGACACACACGGCGGCCGCGGTACCTACCGCCGCGAGGAGGAGCAGCGGGCGGGGGCGACTGAGGAACTGCCCCAGCGCGCCGCTGGCATTGACGTAGGTGAGCAGGAGCGCGGCGAGCACGGCCGTCAGCGCGGCCGCCGGCAGTACGGTGCGCTCCGCGCGCGCGGACAGCAGCAGGCGGCAGCCGATGCCGGCGGCGCACGGCAGCAGGACCCCGGTGAGGGCGAAGCCGCCGCCCGTGCCGCCCCCGGCGGCGGCCAGCAGCCGTGCGTACTCCGCGCTCAGCAGCGGCGCGAGGGCGCCGATCGTGACCGGTACGGTGAGGGGGCTGACGAGGGCGGACGCGAGGACCAGGCCCAGTATCGCCGGTTCGTCGCCCCGGCCACCGCTCGTCCACACCGTGGCCCCGGCGGCCACGGGCATCGCGAGCGTCAGGACCATGGCGGCCACCATCCCACTGCCGTCGTCGGAGTCGGGCGAGCAGCGCAGCGCCACGGCGATGAGGGGGATGATCAGCAGTGGCGCGGCCAAATGGAGGCCCAGTCCGGCCAGCAGGACACGGGGCCGGCGCAGCATCCGGACCAGGGCGCGGGGACGGGCCAGCAGCCCGGCCGCAAAGAGGACGGCGGCCAGCAGTATCTCGGTGACGTTGAAGCCTACGCACAGCTGTCCGCCCAGAGCCGTGCTGTGGCCGTGCCGCAGCCACAGCCCCGGGGCCGGAAGAACGGCGGCCGCGGCATAGGCGGCGCAGGAAGCCCAGCCGAGTCGTCGGCGCAGGAACCCCAGCGGCCTGTCGAGGGGATGTCCGGACGGGGGAGCGGTCTCCATGGCGGCGAGCGTAGGCCCGGGCCCGGCGGCGGAAAGCCCGGCGCGGGCGGTCCGGCCCACGTGCTCAGGATGTGTTCAGGCTCGGGCTGGCACCGTCCACGCCATGACATACGAGACGCATCCCGCCACCGACTCCCGCGCGCCCGCCGCGCCCTTGCGCAACAAGGTCCCCGAGATCACCGCGTACTTCTGGGTCATCAAGGTGCTGTGCACCACCGTGGGCGAGACCGCGGCGGACTACCTCAACGCCCAGCTGGGTCTGGGACTCACGGGGACCTCTCTCGTGATGACGGCCCTGCTGGTCATCGCGCTGGTGGCGCAGTTCCGCACCAAGGCGTACCGGCCCGGCGTCTACTGGCTGGTCGTCGTCCTGGTGAGTGTCGTAGGCACGCTGATCAGCGACAACCTCACGGACAACCTGGGCGTGCCGTTGGAGGTCACGACGGCCGTGTTCGCCGTGGCGCTGGCGGCCACCTTCGCCCTCTGGTTCAAGCGGGAGGGAACGCTGTCGATCTACCGCGTCGACTCGGTCCGCCGCGAAGGGTTCTACTGGGCGGCGGTGCTGTTCACCTTCGCCCTGGGCACGGCGGCCGGAGACCTGGTGGCGGAGCGGATGTCCCTGGGCTACTGGGTCGCGGCCCTGCTGTTCGGCCTGGTCATCGCGGCGGTCGCCCTCACGCACTACACCATGGGGCTGGGCGCGGTACTGAGCTTCTGGAGCGTGTACGTCCTCACCCGCCCGCTGGGGGCCTCGATCGGCGACTACCTGTCCCAGCCCGTCGAGGACGGCGGCCTGGGCTTCGGCACCGTGGTCACCAGCGCGTTGTTCCTCATGGTGATCCTGGGCCTCGTGGTGTTCCTCACGGTCTCCCGGCGCGACGTCACGGACGGGGAGCAAGTCAGCCAGTCGGCAGTGTGACCACGAACAGCGCTCCGTGACGATGCGCTTCGTCGTGGTGGACGTCGCCGTCCACGGAGCGGGCCAGGCGTCGCGCGAGCGGCAGACCGAGGCCCGCTCCGGCGTGTCCGTCGCAGGGGTTGGCCCGCCGTCCGGGACGGAAGAGCTCTGGAGCGAAGTCCGTCGGGACTCCCGGCCCGTCGTCGGTGATCTCGATGCGGATGTACGCGTCCTGGCGGCGGGCGCTCAAAGCGACGCGGGAGCGGGCGTGGCGCACGGCGTTGTCGAGGACGGGACTGACCGCCCGTTCCAGGAGCCCCTGCGGGACGCCGGCGGTCAGGCCCTCCGTCCCGGTGGCGACATGGACCTCGACCCGCCCGCACGGGGAGAGCTGCGCGACAAGCCGGACCAGCGCGGACCGGACGTCGGTGGCGCCGCGCGTGGCGCCGGTGCCGTGGCGGGCGTCGTCAAGGAGGGTGTCGCAGATGGTGTGCATGGAGCGCGCGGCGTCCTCGATGGCGGCGCAGGCGGCTCGTGACTCGGCGGCGGAGCGGGGCCGGCTCTGCCACCAGTCGAGTTCGGCGACGATCCGGGCGAGCGGGTTGCGCAGCTCGTGGGACAGCTCCCGGGTGAGCTGCTGTTCGTGGCGCAGCCCCGCGCGGATCCGGTCCAGGAGCGCGTCGAGAGAGCCGCCGAGCAGGGCGAGTTCCTCGGGCCGCCGGACGTCGCCGAACCGCTCGTCGGAGGCGAGCGCGCTCCAACTGGTGGCCTGTTTTGTCATGGTGCGTACGGGGCGCAGGGCGCGGCCCACCGCGAGTCGGGTCAGCGCGTACGTGCAGGCCAGGATCGCCGCGTCGAGCATGAGTGAGGCGTACAGCACCGTGTCCGCGGAACCGCGGTAGGGCGTGAGGTCGACAGCGGTGACCACGGCGGCCGACGCGTCCTCAGAACCGGTGACGGGCTGGACGCACAAGCGTACCGGCTCCCGCCCTCCGACCGTGGCGCACCGGCGCCCGCCCCCGGCCGCGAGGGCGTCCGCGGCCCGGTCGAGCGGGCCGCCCGCCGCCACGCCGGGCGGGGCCTCGAGCCGGACTGGTCCGGCGTAGATCCAGACGTCGGCGTCGAGCGCGTCGTCATTGGGCACCTCCACGACGCGGGCCGTGGGCCCAGAGGTGTCGACGGTCGCTGCGATGGCGGCCGCCCGGGTGTGCAGGTGATCGTCCGCCTGCTGCTGGAGCCGCTGGCGGACGACGGCGTTGAAGACGACGGTGAGCACGATCACCAGCAGGGCCGCGGCCGCCAGGGCCACCAGCGAGAGCCGGCCGCGCAGGGTGTACGGGAGCCGGCGGCGGGGGCGTTTCATGACAGGCGGTGTCCGATCCCGCGGCTGGTGGCGAGCGTACGGTCGCTGCCGGCGGTACGGAGCTTGCGGCGCAGCCGGCTCAGGTACTGGTCGAGGGTGTTGTCGCTCACCTGGGCCCCCTCGGGCCAGCCGGCCCGGACCAGGTCGCGGCGGGTGACCAGCCCGCCCGCTGCGGCGATGAGCACGGCCAGCAGCCGGAATTCGGTCGGAGTCAGGTCCACGGGCGCTCCCGCCACGGTGCACGTGTGGCGGGTCGGATCGAGCAGGAGGTCGCCCGCAGCGGCGGGCGCCGGCGGCCCTGCCCGCCTGAGCGCGGCGCGCAGGCGGGCGGCGAGCTCGGCGAGGTGGAAGGGCTTGGCGAGGTAGTCGTCGCCACCGGCCGAGAACCCGGTCAGCCGGTCGGCCAGGTTGCGGTGCGCCGTCAGGAAGATGACGGGAGCCGTGAAGCCGCGCGCCCTGAGTGCCTGGCAGACGTCCCGGCCGTCCGCGTCGGGCAGCCCGACGTCCAGGACGACGCCGTCGAAGCCCTCGTCGGCCAGCCGCAGCGCCCCGGCGCCGTCGGCCGCCGGGGCCGGGTCGAAGTCTTCGTCGCGCAAGCCGCGCAGCAGCACGTCCCGCAGGGCGTGGTCGTCCTCGACGACGAGGATGCGCTGCTTCACGTCAGTCGTCCGCCGGACGCCGGTCACCCGTACGCCGCAGGTACGCGCAGGCCAGCAGGGAGAGCCAGGCGGTGGCGAAGAACCAGCCGCCGATCACGTCGGTGAACCAGTGGACCCCCAGGTAGACGCGGGTGAGGCCGACCACCGCGCCCCAGAGTCCGATCAGCACCACGAGCGTCCTGGGCGGGGTCCGGTCTCCGCGCAGCAGCAGCGCGGCGACCAGGAGCCCGGCGGTCATCGCTGCGGTGGTGGCGTGGCCGGAGGGGAAGGACCAGCCGGAGGAGTGGGCGGCCCAGTCCTCGACCGGGGGCCGTGCGCGGGCGATCAGGGTCATTGTCATGTACCGCAGGGCCTGTCCCGCGCCGAGGCACAGCATCAGCGCCGCCGCCGTCCAGGCGCGCTGCCGGATAGTGCGCCCCGCGTACAGGCCCGCGAGCAGGAGCAGGGCGTAGGGAATCACGCCGGTGCCGGTATCGGTCAGGGCGCGGGCCCCTGCGACCACGGCGGCCGGGCGGTGCTCCACGGACCAGCTGTGCAGGAACGCGTCAGCGGGCAGCAGGTGGCCCGGGGCCCACACGATCCACACCGTCAGCAGGGCGAAGAGCCCCCCAGCGGTAAGGGCCACCCACGCGGCCCGGCGCGCGAGGCCGGCGCGGCTCATGCGCCGGCCAGGAGGGGGCGCAGCGCGCCTCGCTTCAGCCGTTCCGTCCAGGAGTCTTGGTTCCGTCGGACGATGGTGGCCGCCGTGGCGGCGACGAGGGCGCCGACGAGGAAGCCGGCGAGTACGTCGTGCGGGTAGTGCACGCCCACCCAGACCCT
>NZ_JBSGYT010000041.1:0-30198 GCF_053610645.1 Streptomyces sp. NPDC054883
GAGCAGGTCCGGGCCGGGCGTCCGGCGTGTTCGTACTGGCAGGGGCGGCAGGAGTCGAACCTGCGACCTACGGTTTTGGAGACCGTTGCTCTGGCCGGCTGAGCTACACCCCTTCGGCGAGACCAACCATGACACGGGGCGACCCGTAGATCCAACGAATTCCGCAGGCTGTCCGCTGCATGAGACGGCAGGCTGCCAACGCGCCCCCGGCCGGGGCCGGCCGGCCGTCGCCTCCCTGCGGAACCAGCCGGAAATTACCTCGCCGTATGTAGTGACTTACCACGCACCCGACAGTAGAACTTGTTCTCACTCCATCGAGAGTGAGGAACGTCACATGAGTGACAAATCCCTGAACAGCAAGGTCCCCAGAGGCGTATCACGCCGCGGTTTCATCGCAGGAACCGGTTCCATTCTTGGAGCCATGGCCCTGGCCGTCAACCCCACCCCCGCACAGGCGGATCACGCCACCGCCCCCTCCGCACCCATCGACACCGGGGCCCATGTCCCGGCCCTCGTCATCGGCACCGGCTACGGCGGCTCCGTCGCCGCACTGCGCCTGGCCCAGGCGGGAGTCGACGTCCACATGATCGAGATGGGCATGGCCTGGGACACCCCCGGACCGGACGGCAAGATCTTCTGCAACACCCTCAGCCCCGATCAGCGTTCGTACTGGCTCCGCACCCGGACGAAGGCACCGCTCAACTACTTCCTCGGGTTCCCCATCGACCGCGACATCCCCAAGTACACGGGCATCCTGGACGCCGAGGAGATGGGCGGGATCATCGTCTACCAGGGCCGCGGGGTCGGCGGCGGCTCCCTCGTCAACGGCGGTATGGCCGTCACCCCCAAGCGGGAGAACTTCGGCGCCGTGCTCCCGTCCGTGAACGCGGACGAGATGTACGACGTCTACTACCCGCGCGCCAACGCCGGACTCGGCGTCGGCCTCATCGACCCGGACTGGTTCAACACGGTCGACTGCTACCAGTTCGCCCGGGTCGGCCGCAAGCACGCCCAGCGCTCCGCTTTCCCCTTCGTCTTCGTGCCCGACGTCTACGACTGGGACTACATGAAGCAGGAGTCGGCCGGCACGGCCACCAAGTCGGCGCTGGACGGAGAGATCCTGTACGGCAACAACCACGGCAAGAAGTCGCTGCAGAAGACGTACCTCGCCGCCGCCAGGGCGACCGGCAAGGTCTCCATCTCGCCCCTGCACAAGGTCACCACGGTCTCCCCCACGATCGGAGGCGGCTACACCGTCGTCATCGAACAGCTCAACACCACCGGCGACACGATCGCCACCAAGACCGTCACCGCCGACCGGGTGTTCTTCGCGGCGGGCAGTGTCGGTACGAGCAAGCTGCTGGTCAAGTTGAAGGCCACCGGCGCACTCCCCAATCTCAACAACGAGGTCGGGAAGGGCTGGGGTGACAACGGCAACGTCATGTGCGGCCGGGCGAACCACCTCTGGGACCCCACCGGCAAGCTCCAGGCGACGATCCCCTGCGGCGGCATCGACAACTGGGCGGCGGGCGGGGCGTTCGCCGAAGTGGCACCGCTGCCGACGGGCATCGAGACGTACGCCTCCTTCTACCTGTCGATCACCAAGAACCCCAGCCGCGCCGAGTTCAGCTGGAACGCCGCGACGGGCAAGGCCGAGCTGAACTGGCAGACGGCCTGGAAGCAGCCGGCCATCGACATGGCGAAGACCATCTTCGACAAGATCAACTCGAAGGAGGGGACGATCTACCGGAGCGACCTCTTCGGCACCAACAAGATCTGGGGCGACCACCTCACCTACCACCCGCTCGGCGGCGCGGTGCTGAACAAGGCCACCGACAACTACGGGCGGCTGCACGGCCACCCCGGCCTGTACGTGATCGACGGGGCGCTGATCCCCGGCAACACCAGCGTCAATCCGTTCGTCACCATCACGGCGCTCGCCGAACGCAACATCGAGAAGATCATCACCACCGACCTGTAACGGTGCGGACCCGAACCGGGGCCGGCCGGCTCCCCCGCGAAGCGGGCCCGGCCGGCCCCGGACCGCGTCAGCCGCCCGGCAGCACGCAGACGCTGTCGAGACCCAGAACATGGTTGAGGCGGCCGAAGGCGAGCCAGGAGCCGATGCTCATGCTCAGTTCCACGATCTCCACCTGGCTGTAGTGTGCCGTCATCCGCTCCCAGAACTCCTCGTCCAGCCCGTGGTGGTCCAGGGCGTAGCGCTCCGCGTACTCGGCGGCCAGCCGCGTGCGGTGGTCGAAGGCGTCGGTGGTGCGCCATTCGGTGACGGCGTCGGCGAACTCCTCCTCGACCTTCTCGCCGTCCCGGTCGGTGCGCCAGTCGAGGCAGAAGACACACCCGTTGATCTGCGCGATCCGCAGCCGGGCCGCCTCGAACTCGCGCAGGCCGAGGGTGGTGTGGGCGTAGACGGACAGGGAGAAGTTGGCGGCGGCCGTCCCGATGCCGGGGACCAGGTCGCCCCAGACGTACTCGATGGGATGCTGACCTTCCGGAACGTCGATTCTCATGGCTGCTTCCTTCCGAGTTTTCCGACTGCCGGCCGCAGCGGGACGTCGAGCGCGTCGTACATTCCGGGTGGCGCGTCCACGAGCCAGTCGATCGCCCCGACCAGCCGGCCGACGGCGGTGGCGTTGCCACCGGCGGAACGGTTCTCTCCCTCGTCGCCGGCCTCGATGGTCACCTCGATGCGCGGGCGGCCCTCGATGATCACCCGGTGTGCGCCGGCCCCGTCGGGCGGCTGGGGCCAGTCGGGCGCGCAGGAGGGGTGGATGCGGGTGACGTGTTCGATGACGAGGCGGGCCGTGCCCTCGACGATGCCCTGGACCTCGAACCGGATCGCGCCCTGGGTGCCGGCCCCGAACTCGCCCATCGTGCAGGTGGTCACCGTCGTGTCGAGCGCACGCCGGGCGGACGTCTCGCGGATCTCGTCGAGTTCGGCGCCCAGGGCCCGGGCCATCATCCGTATCTGCCCGCCCCAGACCATGGTCGGGACCGACGGCATGAGCATCATCGGCTCGAAGTCCATGGGCTGTCCCATGCCGACCAGGTAGCGGACGGACTCGGGCTGGTCGTACGTCGAGTAGTCGAAGATCTCCTGGCAGCGGATCACGTCCACGGTGCTGCCGAGTCCGCTGATCAGCAGCGGCAGGACGTCGTTGCCCCAGCCGGGGTCGACGCCGGAGGCGAACAGCGAGCCCCCGCCGGCCGCGATGGCCGCCAGCACCGGATCGCGGAACTCCGGCGGTGCGTTGCGGTGGTCGTAGAGGGGGTAGAGGGCGGGGCTGACGACGACGGCCCCGGCCGCGATGGCCCGGGTGATGTCGGTGAGGGCGTCGTCGGGGCGGGTGTCGCCGGAGGCCGCGTACACGACGGCGGCCGGCCGGGCGGCCAGCACCGCCCCGATGTCGTCGCTCGCCGCGACGCCCAGCCGGTGTGCCAGTCCGGCGAGTTCGCCCGCGTCGCGGCCGGCCTTGGCGGGGTCGTGGACGATGACTGCCGTGAGTTCGAGCGCCGGATGGGCGTCGACGGCGCGGATCGCCGCGCGGCCGACGTTGCCGGTGCCCCAGACCACCGTGGGAATCATGCGCGGAGGGTAGCGAGGGGCCGTGGAGGTGCCCAGTGCCATGAAGCAGGTTTTTCCACCGCGCCCCGGCCGGGCCCGCGTGCTCGCGCTGCCGGCCTGGCGCGGCGGGCTCCACGCCCCCTGCGGACGGCATGCACACCCATGGGGACCGCGCCGCCGCCGAGCGCGGCGTGCGGGTGCCGGCGCCCCGGTTCCGGCGGACCCGACCGGTGGCGGAATAGGGGCCCTTCCGGCTCGCCGACTGGAACCGGAGCCCTGACGGGCATGTGGGAGGGTCCCCTCCGTGATCAACGAAACGATCGGCGCGGCGGCCGCCGGGACCTGGCGGCTCGGTGACCTCACCGTCAACCGGATGGGCTTCGGCGCCGTGCGCCTGACGCACCTGGCCGACGGATCGCCCAGCGACCGCGACCGGGTGACGGGCCTGCTGCGCCGTGCCGTCGGCCGCGGCGTGAACCACGTCGACACCGCGGCGTTCTACTTCTCCCCCTTGGGCTCGGCCAACGAGCTGAGCAACCGCGCCCTCGCCCCGTACGGCGGCGAGCTCGTCATCACCACCAAGGTCGGGCCCGCCCGGGACCCTTCCGGCAATTGGTGGTGGGCCGAGCCGGGACGGCTGCGCGGGCAGGTCGGGGAGAACCTGCGCCAGCCCGGGCGCGACCACCTCGACGTGGTCAACCTCCGCGTGCAGCGCCGCGAGGGCGCCGGCTCGATCGCCGAATTCCGCGCGCTCGCCGAGCTGCGCACCGCCGGGCTGATCCGGCACCTCGGCGTGTCCAACCTCCGCCCCGACCGCCTCGCCGAGGCGAGGGCGATCGCACCGGTCGTCTGCGTGCAGAACCAGTACGGGATCGGTGCCCCGCCGAGGACCACGCGTTCCTCGACGCGTGTGGCCGGCTGGGGGTGGCGTTCGTACCGTTCTTCGCCATCGCGGGGGCGGGCAAGGAGGCCGGGGTGGTCGACGCCGAGGACGCGCGGGTCGTCGAGACCGCCGACCGGCACCGGGTGTCCGCGGCCCAGCTGCGACTGGCCTTGACCCTGAACGGCGGTCCGCACGTGCCGGCCATTCCGGGCACGGGGAACCCGGACCACCTGGACGAGAAGGTCGCCGCCGGGGCGGTGCGCCTGTAGCCGCAGGAAATGGCACACCTCGAGGCGGCGCGCTAGGACGAAAGGGGCGGGCGGGCCAGAGCTGCCAGGGCCGCCGTCTCGGTGAACGCCGGGACGCGGCCGGTGCCGCCGCGGCCGGATACGGAGAGCGAGGCGGCGGCCGTGCCGTACGCCACCGCCCGTGCGAGGGGGTCGCCCAGGGCGAGCCGGGCGGTGGTGGTGCCGGTGAAGCAGTCGCCGGCGCCCGTCGCGTCGACCGGATCGGGGTTGACGGGAACCGGGTGGTACGCGACGTGCACCCCGTCGTGCAGCAGCAGCCGGCCCGGGCCCGCGGTGACGGCGACCGCGCGGGCGCCGAGCGCCCGGTAGCGGTCGGCCGCGAGCCGCGGGTCGTCGGTGCCGACCAGGGCCAGGGCGTCGCCGGGGCAGGAGGTCTTGAGCAGGCCCGTCATGGGTGCGACGCGCGCCAGCAGATCCCGGGCCTCCTCCCGGCAGGTGAGCCGGGAGCGGAAGTTGGGGTCGTACGAGAGGTGTCCGCCGGCCGCCTGCACGGTTTCGGCGGCGGCGAACACGGCCTCGCCTGCGCCGGGTGACAGGGCGCCGGTGATCCCGCTGGTGATGAGGGCCGTGGAGGCGGTCAGCAACTCCCGCCAGGATGCGATGTGGCGGGGCGAGAGCGTGGAGCCGGCGCTGCCGGTGCGCCAGTAGACGAACGCGCGGTCGCCGTCGGTGTCGGCGCAGAGCAGGTAGGCGCCGTTGGGGCGCGGGGAGCGGCGTACGTGGGAGACGTCGATGCCCAGTCGGGCGGCCCGGTCCAGCAGGGGCGCGCTCAGCTCGTCGTCTCCGACGACGGCGAGGAGGGCGGTACGGGCCCCGGCGGCGGCGGCCGCGGCGGCCGCGTTGAGGGCGTCGCCGGAGTAGGAGATCCGGGCGGCGGTGCCGTCGGCGGCCGCGTGCAGTGCGGTGGCGGCATGGATCTCGACCAGGACTTCGCCGAGGACGAGGACGTCGTAGGCGGCGTCGGGGCGCCCGCGCGGGGCGGGTGCGGCCATGTCAGCGCTCCTCACCGGTGTGCTCACAGCAGCACGGCCCCGCCAGTTCGGCGAAGACGGCGGCCAGTGCGCCCGGGTCGGCGGGCAGCCCGTTGCCGATGCCCACCGCGGCGGCTCCGGCGGCGAGCCACTCCCGTATCTCCGCGGGCCGGATCCCGCCGGTCGGGACGAGGAGGGCCTGCGGGAGCACGGCCCTGAGGGAGCGGATGAAGCCGGGGCCGCCCACGTGGGCCGGGAACACCTTCGCCGCGCCCCCGGAGCGTACGGCGGCGGCGACCTCGCCCGGGGTGAAGGCGCCTTCAAGGAACACCGCCCCGCGTTCCGCGGCGACCGCGCGGACCTCGGCGGCCGGATACGGGGACACCAGGAAGCCGGCGCCCGCGTCGAGGGCCCGCCGGGCCTGTGCGGCAGTGGTGACGGTACCGACGCCGATCAGGGCGGCCCTGCCGTACGCGTCGGTGAGCGCAGCGGTGCGGGCGACCGCTTCGGCCCAGCCGGGGGTGGAGGTGGTGAGTTCCACGGCCCGGCAGCCCGCGGCGAGGAGGGCGGCGGTCCGGCGGACGGCCTGGCCTGCGTCGGCGTCCCGCAGGACCGGTAACAGCCGTTGGGCGGCGAGCACCGTGAAGGGATGACAGGACAAGCGGACCCCCACCCGTTCTGCGGACCCCGACCCGGCCCCGCGCACCGGCACTTCACTGGTCCAGACCTTACCCACGCCGGGAGCCGCACTGTCAATGGCAGAGGTGGGGCGGGACCCCCGAGGTCGCGGACGATCCGACTTCCGGATAAGAGTTACCGGATAAGTGTTATCCGGGCGCCTCTCGACGGTCTCCCAGTCATCGGGCATCATCGACCGCCGGTACGGACAGGGAAACTTCACATGAGTACACAGCACACGGCAGCTCTGGTGGCAGCGGCCCGCGCGGGCGATCCCCGCGCGCAGGACGAGCTCGTCAGCGCCTGCCTGCCGCTCGTCTACAACATCGTCGGACGGGCCCTGAACGGGTCCTGCGACGTGGACGACGTGGTGCAGGACACCATGCTGCGGGCGCTCGACGGGCTGTCCGGGCTGCGCGCCGACGAGAGCTTCCGGTCCTGGCTGGCGGCGATCACGATGAACCGGATACGGGCGCACTGGCAGGACCGCAGCACCGGCCCGACCGGTCTGGAGGCGGCCGCGGACGTGGCCGACCCGGGCGCCGACTTCGCGGACCTCACGGTCGTCCGGCTCAACCTGGCCGGCCAGCGCCGCGAGACGGCCCGCGCCACGCGCTGGCTGGAGCCGGACGACCGGGCGCTGCTGTCGCTGTGGTGGCTGGAGTGCGCCGGGGAGCTGACCCGGGCCGAGGTCGCGCTGGCCCTGGATCTTTCGCCGCAGCACACGGCGGTCCGGGTCCAGCGGATGAAGGCCCAGCTGGAAGCGGCGCGGGTGGTGGAGCGGGCGCTGGAGGCGCAGCCTCCGTGCGAGGCGCTGCGGACGGTGGCGGCGAGCTGGGACGGGCAGCCGTCGGCGCTGTGGCGCAAGCGAATAGCCCGGCACGCCCGCGAGTGCGTGCGGTGCTCGGGGCTGTGGAGCGGGCTGGTCCCGGCCGAGGGGCTGCTGGCCGGCTTGGCGCTGGTTCCGGTCGGCGCGGCACTGCTGGCGGCCGTACGGTCGGCCGCCGCGGGCGGCGCCGGTCTCGCCCCGGCGGGCGCGGCGTTCGCGGCCCCCGGCACCACCGGCTCCGTGCCCGGCGCCGGCAGCGACGCGGCCTTCTCGGACGCCGCGACCCACCTCGCGCCCGTGGCGGCGGACGCCGGCCGGGCCGCCCGCCGCCGATCGGGCGACGCGGGCAAGGAGGGCGCCGACCCGTCGGGCGGCCGCGGGGGCCAGCGCAGGCGGCGCCGGCACCGCCGCCGGGTCGTCGCCGGCGCGGTGATCGCCGCCTGCGTCGCGGGCGGTGGTCTGGCCTACCTCGGCACCCTGCCCGGCTCGGGCTCCGCCGAGGCGGAGGGCTCGGTGCCCGCCTCCCCGCTGGCCGCGCTGTCGGCCACCGGCGCGGGTTCCGCGTCCCCCTCGACCGCCGGCTCCGCATCGCCGTCGGGATCCGCGTCGGCGTCCCCCTCGGCCTCCGCTGCACCCTCCGCTCCGGCGAGTTCGAGCCCCGCCCCGACGCCGTCGCGGACCAAGAGCAGCGCACCCGCGACGCGTGCGGCGGCGCCCGCTCCGGCGCCGGCCGCGCCGAGCGGGACCGCCGCCCAGGTCATCGCCCTGGTCAACAAGGAGCGGGCGGCCGCCGGATGCGGCCCGCTCAAGGAGGACGCACAGCTGCGCAACGCCGCCCAGGGGCATTCGGACGACATGGCGCAGCGGGACTACTTCTCGCACACCGACCCCGACGGCGCCGACCCGGGTACGCGGACGACGGCCGCCGGGTACCGCTGGTCGACGTACGGGGAGAACATCGCGAAGGGGCAGCAGACGCCCGAGTCGGTGATGGACTCGTGGATGAACAGCCCTGGCCACCGCGCGAACATCCTCAACTGCTCCTTCAAGGACATAGGCGTGGGCGTGCACCAGGGCCCGGGCGGCCCTTGGTGGACGCAGAACTTCGGCGCCCGGATGTGACGCCGGCGCGGCCGCGGCCGCGACCCCGCCGCCCGCATCCCCCTGCTGACTCAAAATCCGGGCAAGATGGAAGCTGGAACCGAAGAAGCAGACCACAGTGGGCGGGACGAGGACATTGGCGAGGAAAGAACTCCGTCCGCACCAGCGTGAGGCCGTCGACGCGGTCGTGCGCGCCCTGGACCTGCCCGCTACCGGCCGGGTACCCGAACGGGGCCTGCGCACCCAGGTGATCATGGCCACCGGTTCGGGCAAGTCCCTCGTCGCCGTGCGCTCCGCCGAGGAACTGCGGGCGGGCCGGGTGCTCGTGCTGGTGCCGTCGCTCGACCTGCTCGCGCAGACGACGGCGGCCTGGCGGGAGGGCGGCCGGACCGGGCGGGCGCTGGCCGTGTGCTCGCTGCGGCCCGAGGACGCGGGGGTGCCCACCACCACCGACGCGCGGGAACTGGCGCGCTGGGGTGCCGCGCCGGTGGAGCGGCTGACCGTGTACGCCACGTACGCGTCGCTCGGCCTGGGCACCATCGAGGGCGCGCACCGGGCTGGGCTGCCGGGCTGGGACCTGATCGTCGTCGACGAGGCGCACCGCACGTCCGGGCGAGTCGGCAAGCCGTGGGCGGTGGTGCACGACAACGCCCGGATCCCGTCGGTCCGGCGGCTGTACATGACGGCCACCCCCCGGGTGTGGCGGGACGGCGAACCGCCCGAGGAGCCGCTGCCCGGGTCCTCGGGCAGCCGGGCGGACTCAGGACGCGCCGACCGGGGCCCGGGCGGTCTGGTCGCCTCGATGGAGGACGACCCGGACGGGCCGTTCGGGGCGCGCTGCCACACCCTGTCGCTGTCGGAGGCCATCGACCGGGGGATCTGCGCACCGTACCGGGTGGTGTGCGTGGACGTGTCCGATCCCGGGTTCCAGTCCGCGGTGCTGCTCGGTCCCGAAGGGCGTTCGGACGCGGTGCGCGGGGCCCGGCTCGCGGCGCTCCAGGCGGCGCTGGTGAAGGCGGCCGCGGACCAGGGGTTCCGGCGGACCCTGGTCTTCCACCACCTGACCAAGGAGGCGGAGGCCTTCGCGGCCGGGCTCCCTGCGGTCGCGGCCCGGCTGCGGGAGGCGAGCCGGACCCCGCTGCCGGTGTACCCGCGCACGGTCTGGGCGGACTGGCTGTGCGGGCAGCACCCGGCCCCGCACCGGCGGCGGGTCCTGGACGCCTTCGCCGGGGGCCGGATCGCCGACAAGGCGTTCCTCGGCAGCGTCCGGGTGCTGGGCGAGGGCGTCGACACCAAGGAGTGCGACTCCGTCTTCTGGGCCGACGTACGGGGTTCCATGCCCGACCTGGTCCAGGCGGTGGGCCGGGCGCTGCGGATCCGGCCGGGCGAGGGCAAGGTGGCCTCGCTGGTGGTGCCGGTGCTGCTGGGTCCGGGCGAGACACCGGAGACGATGCTGACCTCCCGGGCGTACGGTGACCTGGCGCGGCTCCTGGAGGCGCTGCGGGCCCACGACAGCCGGCTCGTCGAGGCCCTCGCCCAGCCGCAGGCGCCGGGCGGCAGGACCGGCTCGCAGGCGCACCGGCCGGGCGCCGAAGCCCTGTTGAGCTTCTCCACCCCCCGGGACCCGGCGCTGCTGGCGGCGTTCATCCGGCTGCGGGTGCTGAACCCGGAGCACGAGCGGTGGCGGCACGGGGTGGCGGCCGCCCGGACGTACGCGGCCGCTTTCGGGGACCTGAAGGTGCCGTTCGCGTACAAGGTGCCGGCGGGGGACCCCCGGTGGGCCGCCGGGCTGGCCCGGTTCCCGCTGGGGCAGTGGATCGCGGACGTACGGCGGACCTACCGGCGCGGCGCCCTGGGCCGGGAGCGGACCTCGCAGCTGGACGGGATCGGCATGGTGTGGAGCCGCTTCGACGTGGCCTTCGAGGAGGGCCTGGCCGCGGCCCGCGCCTGGGCGTCGGAGCACGGGCACCTGCTGCCGCCCGTCGACGCCACCTGGCACGGCGTGCCGGTCGGGGTGTGGGTCAAGAACAACCGGGCCGCGGCCCGCCGGGAGGGCCCGGGGGCGCTGTCGCAGGAGCGGCGGGAGGCGCTGGAGGAGATCGACGCGTCCTGGTGCCCTGCCTGGGACGTCTCCTGGCAGCGGGCCTTCCACCTGACGCGGGTGCACCTCGACGCGGGCGGGCGGCTGCCGCTGGGGCCGGGTGAGGTGCTCGCGCAGGGCGAGGACCTCGGCCGGTGGGTACGCGGTCAGCGGTTGTCGTGGGACCGGCTGTCCTGGGCGCAGCGCTGGCTGCTGGAGCACGCCCTGGGGCTGACGCCGGCGAGCGAGGCGGAGCGGCCCCGGCCACGGCGCAGCCACGCCGCCGCGTGGGCCGCGCACCTGGCGGCCGCCCGGCAGTTCCACGCCCGCGAGCGGCACTTGCGGGTGCCGCGCACGCACGTGGAGCGGGTGGACGGGCGCGAGTTCCGGCTGGGGTCCTGGATCGCCAACCAGCGGGCCCGGGCCGCCTCCCTCGGCCCGGAGCGGGTGGCGGACCTGACGGCGCTGGACATGGTGTGGCCGGCGTCCTCGTCCTGACCCCGCTGGCCGCCGGACGGCCCGCGCGTCCTCCTCGTCCGAACGCGGCGGCACCCCCGCGGCCGCGCCTCTCCTGTCACGCGCGGCCCGTGGGGGGGCGCCGGTTCAGTGGTGGAACCCCGAGCGGGACTCCGTGGCGGGAGCGGGGCGCGGCCCGCCCTTCAGCTGTTCCACGGACCGCCCCATGTCCGCGACCAGCAGGGCGATCTGGTCGCGGGTCACCCCGTGCCGGATCAGGACGCGCTGGATGACGGTCTCGCCGCGGTCGGCCGGCAGCGGGTACGAGGGAACCTGCCAGCCGCGTGCGCGCAGCCGGTCGGAGAGGTCGTAGAGGCTGAACCCGGCGCCCTCGGGGTCGGTGAGCGTGTAGGAGACGGCGGGCAGCGCGCCCTGGCCGTCGTAGAGCAGGGTGAAGGGCCCGAGCGCGTCGATCTCCCGGGCCAGGTACCGGGCGGTGTCGGCGCAGGCCTGGTGGACGCGCCGGTACCCGCCCCGGCCCAGGCGCAGGAAGAGGTAGTACTGGGCGATGACCTCGCCGCCGGGGCGGGAGAAGTTGAGGGCGAAGGTCGGCATGTCACCGCCCAGGTAGTCCACGTCGAAGACGAGGTCGGCGGGGAGGAGGTCCGCGGTGCGCCACACGATCCAGCCGACGCCGAGGGGCGCCAGCCCGTACTTGTGTCCCGAGGCGTTGATGGAGGCCACGCGCGGCAGGGAGAAGTCCCATACGACCTCCGGGTGGAGGAAGGGCGCGACGAAACCGCCGCTGGCGCCGTCCACGTGGATCGGCACGTCCCAGCCCCGCTCCGCCTGGATGCGGTCGAGTTCGGCGGAGATCTCGGCGACGGGCTCGTAGACGCAGGTGTAGGTGACGCCGAGGATGGCGACGACGCCGATGGTGTTCTCGTCCACGTACTCGGCCAGCTGGTGGGGGCGCAGCCCGGTGGCGCCGGGCTCCAGGGGGACCTGGCGCAGTTCCACGTCGAAGTAGCGGGCGAACTTCTCCCAGCAGACCTGTACCGGGCCGCAGACGAGGTTGGGCCGGTCGGCGGGCAGTCCCTCGGCGCGCCGCCGGTTGCGCCAGCGCCATTTGAGGGCGAGGCCGCCGAGCATGGCGGCCTCGCTGGAGCCGGTGGTGGAGCAGCCGGTGGCGGCGCCCCCGGTGGGTGCGTTCCACAGGTCGGCGAGGATGCCGACGCAGCGGGACTCGATCTCGGCCGTCTGCGGGTACTCGTCCTTGTCGATCATGTTCTTGTCGAGGCACTCGTTCATCAGACGGTGCACGCCGTCGTCGGACCAGGTGGTGCAGAACGTCGCCAGGTTCTGGGCGGCGTTGCCGTCGAGGAGGAGTTCGTTGCGCAGCAGTTCGTAGACCACCTCGGTGGGCGAGTGGTCGTCGGGCATCCGGCGCTTGGGGAGCACCTGGCCGCTGAGGGCGGACGCGAACACGTCCGTTTCGGCGTCGTCGGCGTGCGCGTCCTTCATCTCGTGAAGAGCCATGTCCGGACTATAAGCGACAGAACCGTGCGATCCCGACTGAACGGACATCGCCTCTTCCGGCCGAGTCGCCGATGTGATCCCGTTCATGCCGGCGCAACAAAGCCGCAATAATTACCGGCGAGTAGGCTTTTCGGCGCAGTTCTTCCCGCCAGGGCCCCTGCCGTCGGCCGGGACGAAAAGATCACCCACTTCGTTCTATGCGCAACTTGTCGGCCGATGTCCGGATACCGGTCAACTGCCCCGGTCGTACTGGTAGTTCTTCGGCCATGAACAAGATCACCCGCCGGCAGGCCTTAGGCACCACCGCCGGCGCACTCACCGTCCTCGGCCTGGCGGCCGCCACCGCGTACGCCGCCGGAACCGATTCCCGCGCCGCGATATCCGCCGGCCTCGTCGACGAGGTCTACCAGGGCCGCCGCATCGAGATCACCCCGGCGACCGGGGGCGCGCACCACGGCGGCCACCACTCGGCCGGCCTGCCCGGCGTCCGGATAGACGGCCGCGAACTGCACGTGATGCAGAACGCGGACGGCACCTGGATCAGCGTCGTCAACCACTACGAGACGTTCACCGACCCGCTCACGCTCGCCCGCGCCGCGGTGCGCGAACTCCAGGGCGCCGCCCTCGTCCCGATGGGCGGCATGTGATGACCGTCCGCAAGAACCAGGCCGCGCTCACCGCCGAGGAGAAGCGCGCCTTCACCAACGCACTGCTCGAACTCAAGCGCACCGGCCGCTACGACCGCTTCGTCACCACCCACAACGGGTTCATCATGGGAGACACCGATTCGGGCGACCGGGTCGGCCACCGCTCCCCCTCCTTCCTCCCCTGGCACCGCCGGTTCCTGCTCGAATTCGAGGCGGCCCTGCAAGCCGTGGACAAAAGCGTTTCGCTCCCTTACTGGGACTGGACCACGGACCGCACGCCCCGCGCCTCCCTCTGGGCCGCCGACTTCCTCGGCGGCACCGGACGGGCCCGGGACGGACAGGTCCTGGACGGACCCTTCGCGTACGCGGCGGGAAAGTGGGAGGTGAACGTGCGGGTGGACGGACGCGCGTACCTGCGGCGGGCCCTCGGTGAGGGTGTCGCCCAGCTGCCGACCAAGGCCGAGGTGGAGGCCGTCCTCGCCATGCCGGTCTACGACGCCGCCCCCTGGAACAGCTCCTCGAACGGCTTCCGCAACAACCTGGAGGGCTGGCGCGGCGCCAACCTGCACAACCGGGTGCACGTGTGGGTCGGCGGCCAGATGGCCACCGGGGTGTCCCCCAACGACCCGGTGTTCTGGCTGCACCACGCCTACATCGACAAGCTGTGGGCCGAATGGCAGGCCCGCCACCCACAGTCCCCGTACCTGCCGGCCGCCGGCACGCCGAACGTGGTCGACCTGAACGACACCATGCGGCCCTGGAACGACGTGACCCCGGCCGACATGCTCGACCACCGGAAGTTCTACGCCTTCGACGCCGAACCGGCCGCCGCCAGCCAGCGGTAGTGCAGTTCGGGCCGGCCGACCTGACCGTACCGGGGGGTGCGGTCCGCACGGCCGGTGTCCACCAGGTGTTCCAGGTAGCGGCGGGCGGTGATCCGCGAGATCCCGGCCGCCCCGGCCGCCCCCGCCGCGGTCAGCCCGTCCGGGGCCGACCGCAGCAGCGCCGCGACCCGGTCCAGGGTCGGGGCGCTCAGGCCTTTGGGGAGTTCGGCCGGGCCGGGGGCGCGCAGCGCGGCGAGTGCCCGGTCGACGTCGCCCTGGCCGGCCGCCTCGCCCGCCGTCGCGCGGAAGGCGGCGTAGCGCAGCAGCCGTTCGCGCAGGGTGGGGAAGGCGAAGGGTTTCAGCACGTACTGGACCACGCCCAGCGAGACGCTCTCGCGGACGACGGCCAGGTCCCGCGCGGAGGTCACCACGATCACGTCGACGGGGTGCCCGGCGGCCCGCAGCCCGCGCGCGAAGCGCAGCCCGTGGCCGTCGGGCAGGGCGAGGTCGAGCAGCAGCAGGTCGACGGGGGTCCGTTCCAGGACCCGGGTGGCCTCGGCCAGCGAGTGGGCCACGCCGACGGCGGCGAAACCGGGCACCCGGCCCACGTACAGCGCGTGCGCGTCGGCCGCCACCGGGTCGTCCTCGACGATGAGCACCCGTACGTCTCCGTCGGCGCTCACGGCCGGCCCCGCTCGGCGCCCAGCGGCAGCGTCACGGTGAAGACCGCTCCGCCCTCCGGCCCCCGCGCGGCCCCCGCCGTGCCGCCGTGGCGGTGTGCGACCTGGCGGACCAGGGCGAGGCCGAGCCCGCGCCCCTCGCCCTTGCCGGACCAGCCGCGCCGGAAGACGTCCGCCCCTGACCCCTCCGGCAGGCCGGGGCCGTTGTCGGCGACGCGGATCAGCAGCTCCCGGCCGTCGGAGCGGACGGTGACCACGACCCGCCCGCCCGGGACCCCGGTGAGGGCGTCGACGGCGTTGTCGAGGAGGTTCCCGAGCACCGTGACGAGGTCCCGCGCGGGCGGGGTGCCGGGGCCGCCGTCGACGCCGCTGCTGTCGGGGGTGACCACCAGCTCGACGCCGCGCTCGTGGGCCTGCGCGGCCTTCCCGAGCAGCAGCGCCACCAGCACCGGCTCCCCGACGGCGGTGACCACCTGGTCGGTGAGGGCCTGCGCCAGTTCCAGTTCGGCGGTGGCGAATTCCACCGCCTCGTCCACCCGGCCGAGCCCGATCAGGGAGACCACCGTGTGGAGCCGGTTGGCCGCCTCGTGGGCCTGGGAGCGCAGTGCCTGGGTGAATCCCCGTTCATGGTCCAACTCCCCTGTCAGGGACTGGAGTTCGGTGTGATCACGCAAGGTGACCACGGTACCGCGGCGGCCGCCGCCCGCCACGGGGGAACTGTTGACCACGAGCAGCCGGTCGGCGGTCAGGTGGACCTCGTCCACCCGGGGCCGGTCGGCGAGCAGCGCTCCGGTGAGCGGCGCGGGCAGCCCGAGGTCGGCCGCGCCGGTTCCCCGCACCTCCCCGGACAGGCCCAGCAGTTCGCGCCCGGCGTCGTTGATCAGGGTGATCCTGCGCCGGCCGTCCAGCATCAGCAGCCCCTCGCGGACGCCGTGCAGGGCCGCCTGGTGGTAGTCGTACATCCGGCTGAGCTCGGCGGCGTTCATGCCGTGCGTGTGCCGGCGCAGCCGGGCGTTGACGACGTACGTCCCGACGCCGCCGAGGGCGAGGGCTCCGGCCGCGACCCAGGCGAGCGCCGTGAGCTGCTCGGCGAGGCGGGCGCTGATCGCCCGGACGGTGATGCCGGCGCTGACCATGCCGATGACCCGGCCGTCGTCCAGCAGCGGGGTGACCACCCTGATGGACGGGCCGAGGGTGCCGGTGTAGGTCTCGCTGAAGGTCTCGCCGCGCAGGGCGGGGGCGGTGTTGCCGAGGAAGGGTTCACCGATCCGCCGCGGGTCGGGGTGGGTCCAGCGCCGCCCGTCCGGCGCCATGATCGTCACGAAGTCCACCCCCGAGTCGGCCCGGACCCGCTGGGCGTAGGGCTGGAGCACGGCCGACGGGTTGCTCCCGCGCTCCCCGCCCCGTACCGCCTCCCGGACGGACGGCGCGTCCGCGACGGCCCTGGCCACGGCCCCGGCCTGGCGCCGGGCGGCCTCCTCGGCCTGTCCGCGCGCGCTCGCGTAGGCGAAGACCGCGCAGCCCGCGACGACGACGGCGACCAGCAGCACCTGCATGGCGAAGAGCTGCCCGGCGAGGCTGCGGGGCGGTCGGGGGAGGCGGAACATGCCGTTCAGTGTGCACCCGGCCGTGAACTCAATGAACGCAACGGTGACCGGGGTCACACGGTGGGCGATGGTCTCCCGGAACGCATTCACCACCAGGAGGCATCGTGGCCGCCAGGCGCGACAGGACCCACTATCTCTACATCGCGGTGATCGCCGCGGTGCTGCTCGGCATCGCCGTCGGCTTCGCCGCGCCCGGCGTGGCCGTCGAACTCAAGCCGCTGGGCACCGGCTTCGTGAACCTCATCAAGATGATGATCTCGCCCGTGATCTTCTGCACGATCGTGCTGGGCATCGGCTCGGTGCGCAAGGCCGCGAAGGTGGGCGCGGTCGGCGGTCTGGCCCTCGGATACTTCATGGTGATGTCCACGGTGGCGCTGGCCATCGGGCTGCTGGTGGGGAACCTGCTGGAGCCGGGCAGCGGTCTGCACCTGACCGAGGCGGCGCGGCACGCCGGTGAGGCGCAGGCCAAGGCGGGCGGGGCACAGAGCACGCCGGAGTTCCTGCTGGGGATCGTCCCGACGACGCTGGTCTCCGCCTTCACCGGGGGCCAGGTGCTGCAGACCCTGCTGGTGGCGCTGCTCTGCGGGTTCGCGCTGCAGGCGATGGGGACGGCGGGCGAGCCGCTGCTGCGCGGGGTCGGGCACCTGCAGAAGCTGGTGTTCCGGGTACTCGGGATGATCATGTGGGCGGCGCCCGTGGGTGCCTTCGGGGCGATCGCCGCGGTGGTCGGGGCGACGGGCGTCGACGCACTGAAGTCCCTGGCCGTCATCATGATCGGCTTCTACGTCACCTGTCTGCTGTTCGTCTTCGTGGTGCTCGGGACGCTGCTGCGGCTGTGTACGGGGATCAGCGTGTTCGCCCTGCTGCGCTACCTCGGCCGGGAGTTCCTGCTGATCCTGTCCACGTCCTCGTCGGAGTCGGCGCTGCCGCGGCTGATCGCGAAGATGGAACACGTCGGCGTCTCGCGCCCGGTGGTGGGCATCACGGTGCCGACGGGCTACTCCTTCAACCTGGACGGGACCGCGATCTACCTGACGATGTCCTCCCTGTATGTCGCCGAGGCGATGGACAAACCCCTCGCGCTGGGCGAGCAGATCTCGCTGCTGCTGTTCATGATCGTGGCCTCGAAGGGCGCGGCCGGTGTGACCGGCGCGGGCCTCGCCACGCTGGCCGGCGGCCTCCAGTCCCACCGGCCGGAACTGGTCGACGGAGTGGGCCTGATCGTGGGCATCGACCGCTTCATGAGCGAGGCGCGGGCGATGACGAACTTCGCGGGCAACGCGATCGCGACGGTCCTCATCGGGACGTGGACCAAGGAGTTCGACCGGGCCCGCGCCGCCGAAGTCCTTTCCGGGCGGCTCCCGTTCGACGAGAGCGCGCCGACCGAGGACGGGCACGCTCCGCTGCCGGGCGAACCCCCGGCGCCCGTCCCCGTCCAGAGCGGGGCCGGCAAGGACGGCATGGCGGCCTGAATCCGGGACCGGCCGGGCGGGGTTCGCCCCCACGGTGCCCGGCCCGGCCGGCTCCCCCATCTGCGGAAACCGTCGGTTTTCAGCCATACCCCTCGTAACGGCCCGGCACTGAAAGGTACTTCCGCACAGGGGCACGTGTCTGACATCTTGCGTCCACCACTCGTTTCGTACGGCCCGGCCGGTGCCACCAGCACTGCCGGGCCGTCTCCGGAGGACGCATTGATACCCCACATATCCAGCCGACCTCGACGCACGCTGGTGCTGGCGGCCGCCCTCGGCGCCGCCCTCGCGTTCGGCGCCCCCGGTGCCCTCGCGGGCACGCTCCCCGTCGGCCCCTCCACCGCGCCGGCCGCCAAGGCCCACGCTCCGGCCGCCGCGCCGGCTTCCCAGAGTGCGACCTGGGTTGCCGGCACGCGCGCCTACCTCGTGATCACCGCCCCCGGTGACAGCTCGGCGGTCCGCTCGGCCGTCGCGGCCAACGGCGGCACCGTCTTCTCGAACTTCGACGCCATCGGCGTGATCGTCGCCCACTCGGCGTCCGGTGGCTTCGCCGCCGCGATGCGCGGCGTCGCCGGCGTGCAGCAGGTCGGCGCCACCCGCACCTCGGACGTCCCGGCGGGCGCCTACAACCCGGCGCTGCCCGCGAACCCGGCCCAGGCCTCGACCCCGGCCGGAGAGCCGGTCCGGGCCGACATGAGCCAGATCAAGGCCGACCAGGCCTGGGCCGTCAACCCGGGCTCCGCTTCGGTCAAGGTCGGCATCCTGGACACCGGCGTGGACGACCAGCACCAGGACCTGGCGCCCAACTTCAACGCGGCCGACTCGGTCTCCTGCGCCTACGGCAAGCCCGACACCCGTACGGGCGCCTGGCGCGACGTGGACACCCACGGCACCCACGTGGCGGGCACCATCGCCGCGGCCAAGAACGGCAAGGGCGTCGTGGGCGTGGCCCCCGGTGTGAAGATCTCCGCGGTCCGGGTCGCCGAGCCGGGCAACTCGTTCTTCTTCGCCGAGAACACCATCTGCGGCTTCGTGTGGGCCGGTGACCACGGCTTCAAGGTCACCAACAACAGCTACTACACGGACCCGTGGCAGTTCAACTGCCCGGACAA
Source organism: Streptomyces sp. NPDC054883 (assembly GCF_053610645.1). Classification (NCBI taxonomy): domain Bacteria; kingdom Bacillati; phylum Actinomycetota; class Actinomycetes; order Kitasatosporales; family Streptomycetaceae; genus Streptomyces; species Streptomyces sp. NPDC054883. The sequence goes on from NZ_JBSGYT010000041.1 coordinate 18,771, forward strand.
CATCGACCAGGCCGCGATCATCGAGGGCGTCAAGCGCGCCCAGGAGTACGCCGAGGGCAAGGGTTCGCTCCAGGTCGCCGCGGCGGGCAACGAGGACTACGACCTCGCCCACAAGACGACCGACTCCGCGAGCCCGAACGACTCGACGCCGGTCACCCGCACCATCACCAACGCCTGCCTCGACATCCCGACCGAGCTGCCGGGCGTGGTCACGGTCGCGGCCAACGGCACCGGCGTCACCAAGGCCTCGTTCTCCAACTACGGCCAGGGCGTCATCGACGTCGCGGCGCCGGGCAGCAACGTGTACTCCACGGTCCCGGGCGGCGGCTACGGCACCAAGAGCGGCACCTCGATGGCCACCCCGCACGTGGTCGGCGTGGCGGCGCTGATCGCCAGCGCCAACCCGGGCATCACCCCGGCGCAGATCCGCGCCAAGCTGGCCGCCCAGGCCAACGACACCGCCTGCCCGTCGGACAGCCGCTGCACGGGCACCACGGCCAACAACTCGTTCTTCGGCGAGGGACAGGTCGACGCCCTCAAGGCGGTCGGGACCACCCCGCCGCCCGGCAAGTACTTCGAGAACCTCACGGACTTCGCCGTCACCGACAACGCGACCGTGGAGAGCCCGATCACCGTCTCCGGCGTGACCGGCAACGCCCCGGCCACCCTCAAGGTGGGCGTGGACATCAAGCACACCTACATCGGTGACCTGAAGGTCGACCTGGTGGCCCCGGACGGCACCGTCTACACCCTGCACAACCACACCGGCGGCAGCGCCGACAACATCGCCCAGACCTACACCGTGAACGCCTCCTCGGAGGTCGCGAACGGCACCTGGAAGCTGCGCGTCAACGACAACGCCGCCTCCGACACGGGCAAGATCGACGCCTGGAACCTGACCTTCTAGGTCTCCCCGGGCCCGCGGGCTCCGGGGTGCGCACCGCCGCACCCCGGAGCCCGTAGCGTCATCTCGTCCGCAGGACGCAGTCCCCGCAGAGGCCGCCGCCGGGGACCCGGTAGTAGAGGCAGCAGCTGCGGCGGACGAACGCCACCCCGAGGCCCTCCTCGTGGATGAAGGTCCCGGTCCCGCCGAGCGGGCCGCCGTCGGCGAGCAGTGCCTCGGCCAGCCGTACCGCGGCGCCTCCCGGCACCCGGTCCATCAGTACGCGAAGGGCCCCGACCAGCGCCGAAGCGGAGTTCCCGCGCAGCACCCGGGGCGACACCGCGAACCGCTCGCGGAGCCGTGCGTCGAGTACGCCGAGGTGACCGGGCACGATCTGCCCGAGGAAGCCGGCGGGCCGTACGCCGTGCTCCGGCTGCGGCAGCCACAGCTCCGGCGAGCCCGCCCCGGGCAGCCGCCACCACACGCGGTCCGGGCCCAGGTCCGGCACCCGCCCCGAGAGCGCCGCGCACCCGAGCCCGAGCGACCACAGCCGTGCGGCGATGCCGAACTGCGCGGTCGAGGCGGCGACCCGGCCCGGCCCGCTGCCGAGCCGCCGTCCGATCTCGGCGACGTAGGGCCCGAGCGGGTCCCCGTACAGCTCGCCCAGCGGACGGAAGCCCGGCCCGGGCGGCTCCTCGCCGTACGGCACCCGGAAGAACGGCCCGACGGCGGCCAGCCGCTTCAGTACGTCTTCCATCCCGGTCCGCTCCATCCGGCGATGATCTCAGGCGGCCGCCGTACGACGGACTTCACCCCGGTACGACGGCCCCGCGGGGCTCGCTCCCCCGGTGAACCGCCCCGGCCCGGCGCACCGCGGGGCCCATGGCGTACGACGCTCCCAGCAGTACGGCGCCGAGCAGCAGCCAGCCGGGTATCCCCCACAGCAGGAGCAGCGAGGTCAGCAGCAGCGGTCCCAGGGTGCGGGCGAGGGGCACGCCCGTGCCGAAGAAGCCCTGGTACTGGCCCATGCGCTCGGCGGGGGCCAGGGAGAAGCCGATCTGCCAGGACCCGGCGGACTGGCGCATCTCGGCATCGGCCTGGAGCACGGCGCCCGCCACGAGCAGCACGGCCGCCGCCCACCCGGCCCCCGGCAGCGCGGAGAGGGCGAACACCGCGCACGAGGCGGCCATCACGAGCCCGGAGCGGCGTACGGCCCGGCCCGCGCTGTCCAGCCCGGTGACCGGGCGGGCCACGCGCACCTGGAACAGCATCACGGCCGCGGTGTTGAGCACGAACAGCGCCGACACCAGCCAGCCGGGGGCGCTGGTGCGCTCGACGATCCACAGCGGAATCGCCAGGCTCAGCAGCGGCATCCGCAGCAGCAGTACCGCGTTCAGCAGGGTGACCAGCGCGTACGGCCGGTCGCGGAGCACCGCCAGCCGGGGTTCGCCCGCCGCCCGAACCGGTACGGGTGCCACCGCGGGCAGTCGGAGCAGGAACGCGGCGCACAGCAGGAAACTCGCCGCGTCCAGCGTGAACACGGCGAGGTAGGCCCGCTCGGTGCCGGCGCCCAGCGCGAGCCCGCCCAGGGCGGCGCCGACGGCGAGCCCGCCGTTGAGGACGGCCTGGAGGCGGGCCAGCACCCCGGTCCGCTCGCCGGGCGCGACCACTCCGGCGAGCAGCGCCTGCCGGGCGGCGGCGAGCCCGCACTGGGCGGTGGCGTAGCAGACCACCGCGAGCAGGAACGCCCAGAAGGACCGGACGACCAGGAAGGACGCGACCGACGAGGCGGTGGCCAGGGCGAGGAGCACCGAGGTGCCGCGCGGACCCCGCCGGTCGGCGAGCGCCCCGAGCGGCACCCCGGCCACGGAACCGACGGCCCAGGCCACGGCGAGTCCGGCGCCGATCTGGGTGGGCGAGAGGCCCACGACCCGGGTGAAGTAGAGCGCCGAGCACACGTAGTAGGCGCCGTCTCCGACGGAATTGCTCAGCTGCGCGGCGGCCAGTCGGCGCGGCGCTCCGGGCGGGGGCAGGAAGCGTGGGGTCACCTGGTCATTGGACCAGCCCACTGACCCGTCCCCGTGGGCCAGTCGCGCACCGTTTCAGCGGGCCACTCGCCGCCCGTCCCGGTCGTCCGCGAGGAAGTCCAGCAACGCCCGGTTGAAGGCCTCCGGGCGCTCCACACCGGGCAGGTGCCCGGCGCGTTCGATCACGGCGAGCCGGGAGTGCGGAACGAGGGCGTGCAGGGCCTCGGCGTCCGCCACGGGGGTGTAGACGTCGTCCGCGCCGACCAGCACGAGGCACGGCACGGAGGCGGGCAGTGCGGCGAGCGCGGGACGGTAGTCGGGCCGCTCGGCCCGGCCGCGCAGGGCGGCGGCCGCGCCCTCGGGGTCGGTGGCGCACATCATCGCCGTCACGGCGGCCGCCGTCTCGGGCATCCCGGTGACGTTGTAGGGCGCCAGCATCTTGTCGATGACCTCTTCGGCGTACGGCTTCATGCCCTCGGTGCGGAGCCGTTCGGCGAGCTCGCGGCGGAACGTCTTGCCGTCCTCCGTCTCCGGAACCGGGGAGGTGTCGGAGAGGACCAGGCCCCGCACCCGACCCGGGTGGCGCAACCAGAGTTCCATCGCGATCTGACCGCCCATGCTCACCCCGCCGACGACCGCCTGTTCGATGTCCAGGTGGTCGAGGAGGGCGACCAGGTCGTCCGCGAACGCGGCGAACGGCGTGGTGCCCGGGCGAGCCGGGTTCTCCCCGTATCCCCGCAGGTCAGGCGTGATGGCGCGGTAGTCGGCGGCAGCCAGGGCGGTGGCCTGGGGAATCCACATCGTGCGGTTGAAGGGGTGTCCGTGGACCAGGAGGACGGCCTCCGCGTCCCGGGGACCGAAGTCGTCGAAAAACATCGCCGCGGCATTGCCATTTTGGGGGTTCATGAGAGCACATTAAGGGGCTACATTGAGCCACTCGCGTTCACCTGACAGCCCGTTGCCTTTCACCCGCGTTTTGCGCGGGGGGTGACGTCAGGAGCGCAGACTGTGCAACCACCCCACCGCCCAGAAGGACCGAAGGCTCCGTGCCCGTACCCGTACTCCTCGCCGGCCGCTCCGTGCGGCTGGAGCCCCTCGCCCCCCACCACACCGAGGCCCTGGCCGTGGCCGGTGCCGAGGATCGTACGACTTACGCCTTCACTCCCGTGCCGCACGGGTTGCAGGCGTCCCACGAGTACATCGACCGCGCGCTCGCCGATCAGGCGGCCGGTCGATCCCTCCCGTTCGCGGTGGTCAGAGCCACCGACGGGCGGGTCGTCGGTTCGACCCGGTTCCTGGAACTCGATTACTGGCAGGGGCCGCTCGTGTGGCCGGCCGTGCCGGGGGTCCCGTTCGGCGATCCGGCGACGGCGGTCCCCGACGCCGCCGAGATCGGGAACACCTGGCTGTCCCCGCAGGCCCAGGGCACCGGCATCAACACCGAGGCGAAGCTGCTCATGCTCCGCCACGCCTTCGAGACCTGGGGCGTGCGCCGCGTCTCACTGCGCGCGGATGCCCGCAACGGCCGCTCGCGGGCCGCGATGGACCGTCTCGGCTTCACCTGTGAAGGGGTGCGCCGGGCCCATTCGCGGGGGCTGGACGGCGCGGTGCGCAGTACGGCCTTCTACTCGGTCCTCGACGAGGAGTGGCCGACGGTCCGCTCGATCATCGAGCTCCGGCTGGCGCCCGCCGCGCCGCGCAGGCGGCGGCGCAAGACGCTGGTCCCGGCGTAACGGTCCTGCATTCGGCGTAACGGTCCTTCTCCGGCGGCCCTCGCCCCGTCCCCTCCCCGGCTATCCACCGAGGAAGGCGGGTGCGAGGGCCGACGTCATCAGCGGGGCCGGGGCGCCCGTGCCGTCGGCGGGCAGTGCGTACAGGTCGGCGCCGAAGTCGCCGGGCAGCGCGTAGACCACGGTCCGGTCGTCCTTCCACACCACCTGGTCGTCCACGCTGCGCTGCTCGGCGAGCGGGGTCTCCCGCATCGAGGCCAGGTCCAGGGCGTAGAGCCGCCACGGCGCGTCGGCGGACAGGCCCGGCACCCGCTTCTTGAACACCAGCCTCGTCCCGTCGGGCGACAGGGAGGGGCATTCCAGGTTCTCGAGGAGCGTGGTCACCGTGCGGGCGGTGAGGTCGCCGCGGACCAGGTAGGTCTGGCCGCCGGTCGCGAGCGTCGCGTAGAAGGTCCGCTCGTCGGCGGCGAAGGTCACCCCCCAGAAGTTGACGTCGGCGTTCCGGTACGTCCTGCCGTCCTTGACGATGGTGAAGTCCTCCAGCGAGGCGTCGTAGCGGCCGGTGCGCAGGTCGAGCAGTGAGGTCCGGGTGGAGAAGTTCGTACCGGCGTACGAGTCCCCGCCGACGAACACCGTCCAGGCGACGAGGTGCCCGCCGGGCGAGACGCGGGCCCGGGTGGGGATCCCGGCGAGCGGGTGCGCCGAGACCTGCTCCAGGTGCGCGTCCAGTACGACCGCCCGGTACTGCTCCTGGACCCCGCCCTTCTCGGCCTGGAGGCAGATCCCGGTGCCGGCCGCGGAGTGGAAGCGCAGGCAGCTCACCCCGGAGGCGGTACGGGGTCCGCCGGGCGCGGCGGCCGGGGCCGTGGCGAGTTCGTCGCGGTGCGGACCCCACGCCATGTTCCGGAAGACGATCCGCGGGCCGCCGTCCGCCGGGGTCAGGGAGACCTCGCCCCGGGTGACCGCGGGCCCTCCCGGCCGGGCCTGGCCCTTCTCGTCGGCCCGCGAGGAGGCCCGCAGGAAGGCGAGCACCCCTACGGCGGCGAGCACCAGGACGGCGGTGACGAGGATCAGGATCCGGCGTTGGAGGGTCATGGGGGCCTTTCGGACGCGCGGGGGGATTCGAGGCGGCGGGGATCGAAGGGGCGGGGATCGAAGGGGCGGGATCAAGGGGCGGGGGCTCAGCCGGTGTCGGCGACTGCTTCGGCTTCCGTTCCGGCGTCTGTTCCGGCGGGGTAGAGCCGAGCGCAGCCGGCGAGGGCGACGGCCAGCAGGACGGCGGCCACGGCCAGCGCGGGGCGGGCGCCCCAGACGGTCCAGGCGGCGCCGAAGCCGAGGGAGGCGGCGAACCGGGCGAGGGCCTGGCCGGTCTGGACCAGGGCGAGACCGCCCCCGCGGTGCTCACCGGGCACGACGGCGGCCGCGGCAGCCATGAGCACGCCGTCGGTGGCCGCGTAGAACGCGCCGTGCAGCAGGAGCACCGCGTACGGCAGCGCGGGGTGCGAGCCGCCGGTCAGCAGCAGCCCGTAGGCGGCGAGCAGCGCGAGGTGGCCGCCGAGGAAGACGCGGCGGCGCCCGACCCGGTCGGCGAGCCGGCCGAGCGGCAGGGCGAGGAGGAAGAACGCGGCGGCGGTGCCCAGCGGCAGCAGCGCGAACCACCGGTCCGGGATCTGCCCGGCCCGCTGGAGCAGCAGGAAGACGAAGGCGTCGCTGACGGTGCACAGGCCCAGGAGGAGCGCGGCGAGGGTGATGCGGCGCAGGCCGGGGCCGTGCAGCAGTCCGACGGAGGCTTTCAGCGAGACGGGGGCCGCGTCGGCGGCCGGCCGGGTCCGGCCGCCGGGTACGAAGAGCACCAGGACCAGCACGCCGAGAGCGGCCACGCAGGCGCTGACGGTGAAGACGGCGTCGTAGCCATCGGCGGCGCCCCGCAGGATCAGGAAGGCCAGCAGGGGCCCGATGAGTGCGCCGGCCGTGTCCATGGCCCGGTGCACACCGAAGGCCCGGCCGCGTTCGGCGGGGGCGGCGGCCAGCGAGATCAGGGCGTCACGGGGGGCGGTGCGCAGTCCCTTGCCGGTGCGGTCCAGGGCGAGCACCGCTCCGATCGCGGGCAGGGTGTGGGCGAGCAGCAGCAGCGGTTTGCACAGGGCGGAGAGCCCGTAGCCGATGCCGGCGAGGGCCTTGTGCCGGCCGAGGCGGTCACCGAGGTGGCCTCCGGTGAGCCGGACCAGGGCGCTGACGCCGTTGTAGAGGCCGTCGAGGAGTCCGAAGCCGAGCGGGGTGAGGCCCAGTCCGGCGACGAGGTAGAGCGGCAGGACGGCCGTGACCATCTCTGAGGAGACGTCGGTGATCAGGCTGACCGTGCCGAGGGCGAGGACCGTGGGCGCGAGCGCGGCGCGCCGCCCCGGGCTGGTGCCCGGGGCGACGGCCTGCGGCTCGGGGGTCACGGCGGGCGCGGGTGTGCCGCGACTGTCCGCAACGTACATGGTCAGGAAGTCCAGATCCCCGTGATGTCCTTGGCGGTGGCTGCGTTTCCGGCATGGCTGGTCAGCCCGGCCAGGCCCTCCAGGGTGCGCAGCACGTCGTAGTGGTTGTAGGTGGTTGCGGAGGTGCTGCCGGGGGTGACGGACTGGCCGTAGAGCACGGTCGGGATCTTGTTGCCGGCGAGCCGGTTGTCCTCGTCGAAGGTGACGACGAGCAGGCTGTTGTGGGTCTTGGCCCAGTCCGCGTAGGCCTTGAGGTTGTTCTTGAGCCAGGTGTCGCCGGTGCCGACGGAGCAGTCGTGCATGTCGTTGCAGAGGTTCGGCACGACGAAGGACACCTTGGGCAGGGTGGTGAAGTCCGTCGGGAACTGCGTCATGGTCTTCGCCGTGCTGGTGGGCACGTTGGAGAAGGCGAACCACGGGTTGTGCTTGCGGGCGTAGTTGCCGCTGCTGCAGGTGGTGGAGCCCTGGCTGGGGAGGGTCTCGTTGTAGCTGGTCCAGCTCTTGCCGGCGGCTATCAGCTCGGAGGCCAGGTTGGGCGCGGAGCTGAAGGCGGGGGTGTAACAGCTGTCGTCCGTGACTCCCTGGTTGGAGCCGGAGAAGAGCTGGAGGTAGTTGGGCTGGCTGGGGTGGGTGACGCCGTACGAGTTGGTGAGGTTGGCGCCCCCGGTCTTGAGGGAGTTGATGTACGGGGCGCTGGAGCTGCCGATGACCTGGTTGTAGGCGTGGTTCTCGAAGACCGCGACGACGATGTGGTCCGGGGCGGGCAGGCCCGCGGCGTGCGCGGGCTGGGCGGCGGCTCCGATGCCGGCCCACAGGGCGGCGCCGGCGGCGGTGACGCCGAAGGCGGTGGCGAAGGCGGCCTTACGGCGGGGAGGTGAAAGGGGCATGCCAAACACGGGGTCTACCTCCGGTGTGGGGGGGATTCGGGGGGCGGCGCTGAGGCAACATACCCAGGGGCATGTGCATGGGCCAGGGATACTCGGCGAACAGAACGGGAACTCCGCCCTCCTTCTTGACTATGGGCAATGGCACAGTCCCCGGAAGGTCAAGAGAAGGCAAAATACGGAACCAGCAGGTAGTTTCGTTCATCATTCGAACGGAAAGCAGTCCACCCGGCCCCGACGGGGCAGTACCAGCCGGAGAAGCCACCGCACATGTCGTACTCACCCGACGGGCAGCCGTACCAGCCGCCGTACCGGCCGGAAGGACAGCAACCGCAGCCACCACAGCCGCCGTACGGGCAGCAGCAGAGCCGGCCCTACGGACAGCAGTACGGCGGCCGCCCCGCCGGGCAGCAGGGCCAGGGCGGTCAGCAGCGGCCGCAGCAGTACGACACCCCGCAGGGGTACGGCCGGCAGCAGGGCGAACAGGGCTACGACCAGGGCGGGTACGGGCAGCAGGGTTACGGCCAGCAGCCGCCCCCGCAGCGCGGGCCGTCCCCGTACGAGCAGCAGCCCCAGTACCGCCGGCCCGACCAGCACGGGCAGCAGTACGAGGAGCAGTACGAGCACACCCGGGCGTACGAGACGTACGACGAGCCGCCGTACGACGAGCCGCCGCGCCGCAAGTCCAGGGTCAAGCGCTGGCTGATCGCCGGTACCACCGTCCTCGCCCTCGCGGGTGTCGCGGCGTTGGTGATGAGCCACTTCGACATACCTCCCTTCAGCGACAAGGGGAAGTCGGTCAGCTTCGGGGCACAGCCCGGCGCCTCCGCGGGGGACGCCGCCAAGCCGGCGGCGAGCTCGAAGATGTCGATGCCGACGGGCCCGGCGGCCGTGTTCAAGAACGAGTCGACCCTGTCCGACGGTACCCACGTCGCCGTCACCACGCTGGACGGCAAGAAGTCCGGCTTCAAGGGCAGGGTGTGGGTCTGGGCTCCGAAGGAGTACAACGACCCCAAGTTCGCCAAGAGCGGCTTCCCGGTCATGATCGCGCTGCCCGGCGGCTCCGGCTTCCCGGTCAACTACTGGATGGGCACCGACCTCAAGCTCCAGGCGAGCATCAGCAAGTGGTACAGCGAGGGCAAGAGCAAGCCCTTCATCCTGGCCATGCCGGTGCTCAACCCGGAGGGCGAGAAGTCGAACAAGTACTGGGACGCCTCGGACATCCCCGGCCAGCCCAAGATGGGCACCTGGCTGACCGACGACGTCCCGGACCTGATGCGGGAGAACTTCCGCACGATCAAGTCGCGCGACGGCTGGGCCTTCATGGGCTCCTCCACCGGCGGCTTCGCGAGCCTCAAGGCCGTGCTCAAGTACCCGGAGAAGTTCAAGGCCGCCATCTGCTCCGGACCGGACATCGTGCCCGACTCCTTGCTGTGGAAGGGCCACGATAAGGAGAAGGCGGAAAACAACCCGGAGCTGCTGGCGAAGCAGCTCATCGACAAGAAGGGCAGCCCGGAGGTCTACCTCGCCTTCCAGGTCGGCGACAACGAGAACAACAAGAGAACCCTGCCGGACGTGCAGAAGTTCATCGCCACCTACGGCAAGGGGCCGATCCACACCAGCCTGAGGGTGATTCCGGGCGGCGAGCACAACGCCTTCACCTATGTACCGAACATGGGCGAAGGCCCGATCCAGTTCATCAGCAAGGTGCTGGAGGGCCCGGTCGAATGACGGCAGGGCCTACGGGATGACCCCAACGGCCCGCTGAGCGTCCCGCTCCTCCCGCGACGGCCCGCCGAACACCTTCGGCGGGCCGTCGCCGTCCCACGGCGCCCACCCCGGGTCCCCGTCGACGGCGAATCGGACCCAGGCCGCGTGCATCTCGTCGGCAAGGGCCTGCGGCGCGTCCGGCCCCGCCAGCCACGCCGACTCCGGCTTGTGCAGGGTGTCGAAGACGAAGCCCAGCTCCAGCGCGTGGCAGGCGCCGAGGCCCGGCACACCGCTGGACCACCGGAACTCGTACAGGTGGCTCGGCGCGGCCCGGCGGGCCCCGGCGATCCGGCGCAGCGGATCGCGCAGCAGCCGGTCGGTGAGCAGGTGCCCGGCGAGGTCCGCCGGACCGGCCCCGGGCAGGGCGGCGCGCAGCGCCCGTACGGCGGCGCGGTCCTTGCCGCTGCGGGCGCGGGCCAGCTCCACCGCGAGCGGGCCGAGCCGGTCCAGCAGCCGCATCGCGCCGGTGGGCGCGAGCCAGAGCCGGTGCTCCTCGGAGGTCCAGCCCATCAGCAGTGGTACGCCCGAGGCCGCGGCGGCTGCCGACGGATCCGCCGGCAGCGATTCCGGGTCCGCGACCAGGCCGAAGGCGGGCCCGCCGCTGACCGGGCTCGACCGGCGCAGCACGGCCCCCTGCGCGGCGAGCAGGTCCGGCAGGGCGGCGGCGGTGAAGGCCTTCGCGGTGGCGGGCACCTTGAGCAGCGCGGCCATCCTGCGGACCATCGGGCGGACCCGCTCGCGGGGCAGCACCTCCGGCGGCCCGCTCTGCATGACGGCGCCGGCGAACAGCCCGGCGGCCCGGGGCGCGGCCAGCAGGGCCCCGACGCTGGTGGCGCCGGCGGACTCCCCGAAGACGGTGACCCGGCCGGGGTCGCCGCCGAACGCCTCGATGTTGTCCCGTACCCAGATGAGGGCGGCGATCTGGTCCAGCAGGCCCCGGTTGGCGGGGGCGTCGGGGAAGACTCCGTAGCCGAGGACGCCGAGCCGGTAGTTCACCGAGACCAGGACGACCCCGTCCCGGGCGAAGGCCGATCCGTCGTACACGGGCACGGCCGAGGACCCCCGGGTGAGGGCGCCGCCGTGGATCCACACCATGACCGGCAGCCCGGCTCCCCGTGACGGGTCCGGGGTCCACACGTTGAGGTTCAGGCAGTCGTCGCCGGGGACCTCCGGGTCCGCGAGCAGCGCCGCGTACCGGTCCGGGTAGGGCACCTTGGGTGCGGTGGGCCCGAACGCGCCCGCGTCCCGTACGCCCTCCCAGGCGGCCGGCGGCCGGGGCGCGGCGAACCGGAGGGCCCCGACGGGCGGGGCGGCGTAGGGGATGCCGCGGAAGACGCGGATGCCGCCCTCCGCCGGCCGGCCCTCGACCACGCCGTACCGGGTGCCGGCCCGGGGCCGGGGGTCGCCCGCTGAACTCATGGTGTCCTCCTGGAGGCGTCTCCCCCGTTCCCGGGGGCGCCGAATCCGGTGTTCCGGGCACGGTCGCACAGCCGCCCGAAGGGTGACAAGGCGTGACCGGGCCCGGCACGTACCGGGTTGGACCGGTCATGCGAGCCATGTGGATTGACCGCCCCCTCACAAGCGTCGTACGGACCGGCGTGCTGCCCCTCCTGCTGTCGGCGGCCGCCGCGGCCGCCGGCGGCCCCCCCGC
>NZ_JBSGYT010000041.1:30208-69718 GCF_053610645.1 Streptomyces sp. NPDC054883
GCCGCGGCCGCGCAGGGGTATCCCCATGTCACGGAGCTGGCCCGGGCGGTGGGCCCCCCCCCCGGGGGCCGCGGGGGCCCCGGCGGCGGCCGCGGGACCCGACTTCCAGTACGTCGGCCAGGACGACAAGGTCCACGGACTGAGCGCCCCGCAGGGCTGTGCGGCGGCACAGGGCGGGGGCGGCCGGGCGGTCAGCAACCGCGGCCGGACCACCGTGACCCTGTACCGGGAGCCGCACTGCACCGGCGCCCCGGTGGCGGTGTTGCGGCCCGGAACGGTCACCCCGGTCCGGCCGTACTTCGCGTCCGTGCGCTTTTCCGTCACCGGGTAGGAGCAGCGGCCGTGACCCCTGGGCGGTCACGGCGTTGTATGCCATGTCAAATGCCGCAGCTCTGCGGCGATCCAATCTCACGAGGAGATCTTGATGTCGCGTATCGCGAAGGCATTCGCCATCACCGCTGTCGCCGGTACCGCCGTGGCGGCCGGTGCGGGTCTGGCCGTCGCCGATGCCGGAGCGCACGGTGCGGCGATCGGCTCCCCCGGTGTCCTGTCGGGCAACCTGGTCCAGGTCCCCGTGCACGTCCCGGTCAACGTCTGCGGCAACACCGTGAACGTGATCGCCCTGCTCAACCCGGCGTTCGGCAACACCTGCGTCAACGCGTCGGGTGGCGACGAGCACCACACCGAGGGCTACGGCGAGTGATCACCCGCCACCGGACCGTATGACCGAGTCACCGAGGGCCCCCGCCGGACCCTAGGTTCTAGTGGTCGTCGCAACACCCCAGCTCAGGGGATGCGATGGACTTCGAGATCCAGGACAGCAGGAAGCCGCAGGGTTCTCGGAACGGCGGCGCCACCGATCACCTCGGTGGCGCCGCTGCCTGCGTCTGCACCGCCGGGTCCATCGCGGTATCTGAGCGAATCCGAGCGCATCCACATCGCCGACCGCCTCCGGGAAAACGCGGGTGTTCGGGTCAACGCCGCCGAGCTGGGCCGCAGCGCCCCGACCATCAGCCGAGAGATCCGCCGCAACCGCACTACCGAGTCCAACGGCCGCTCCTACTGCCGACCCCATGCCGCCCAGCGCCGCGCCGAGCGACGCCGCCCCCGTCCCAAGACGGGATAGGCCGCAACCAGCAGCTTCGAGACTTCATCCAGCAGCATCTGGCCCGGCGATGGAGCCCGGAACAGATCTGCCACGCTCTGCGCAGGCGCTTCCCCGACCGGCCGGAGATGCACGTGGTCCACGAGACGATCTACCAGGCCCTCTACGTCCAGGGCCGGGGAGAACTACGGCGTGAGCTGACCCGGGCCCTGCGGACCGGCCGGGCCATCCGCCGGCCCCATCGTCACCAGCACGCTGACAGCCCCGATTCGCCGGCCCGATGGTGGTGATCAGCGACCGGCCCGCCGAGGCCGATGACCGCGCCGTGCCCGGCCACTGGGAAGGCGACCTCATCGTCGGCCCCACATCCCGCTCGGCAATCGCCACGCTGGTCGAACGCAGCACCCGCTACCTCATGCTCGTCCACCTACCGACCGGACACGGCGCGGCTGCCGTCCGCCAGGCCCTGGTCGACACCGTCAAGGACCTGCCGCCCCAGCTCAAGCGTTCCCTGACCTGGGATCAGGGCTGCGAAATGGCCGCAAACCGGGCGTTCAGCATCGACACCGCCGTCCCCGTCTACTTCTGCGATCCGGACAGCCCCAGGCAGCGCGGCTCGAACGAGAACACCAACGGCCTGCTGCGGCAGTACTTCCCCAAGGGCACCGATCCGTCCCAGCACACCAGCGATGACCTCGCCGCCGTCGCCGCCGAGCTCAACAGCCGCCCACGCAAAACGCTCGGCTGGGAAACCCCAGCCGAGCGTCTGTCCAAACTGCTCGCGGCTTGATCAACCCACCACGCGTTGCCACGACCCCTGGAATCTGCCTCGGGCGGGGGCCCTTTCGGTGCCCGGGGCGGGGTGCCCGCGGAGGGGTGCTCACTCGTAGCGGTACTGGCCCTGATGCCGGAGCATCTCGCGCGGCGTGACGTCCCACGGGGGCATCGGCTCGTCCAGGGCGATCACCCGGCCGTGCTGGGGGTCGCCCAGCGGCGGGGGCGCGGCGGGCAGGTAGCCGGAATCCGGGTGCTTCTGCTGCCAGCGGTCCCAGATCAGGTCCACGAAGGCGTGGTGCAGCCAGAACACCGGGTCGTTGGGAGCGGTGCCGCCCGTCATGTGGCCGCCGATCCACTGGTGGACCTTGTTGTGGTTGCGCCAGCGCTCGCTCTTGGGCGCCGCCCAGCCCTCCAGCTTGTTGCGGAAGCCGCCGCCGCGCGCCGTGGAGTCCCATGGCGCGCTGTCGTAGGCGGGGTCGTCGACCGCCCACTGGAGCTCGGCCTTGGAAGGCAGTGTGATCGGGTTCTGCGGGCGGCCCAGGTTGCGGGTGAGGTAGCGGGCCTCGGAGACGCCGACGGTCACCGTCCAGTCGCCCCGCCCGTAGGCGAAGGGGCCGGTCGTCACCTGGTGGTCGCCGTCGCGGCCGGTGCCGCCGAGGAAGTCCTCCGCCCACAGCGTGGATGCGGGGCTGTTGTCGGTGGTCCAGTCCCAGTACGGGATGGAGACGCCGGCGTCGACGGAACGCAGCTGCTTCTCGAACTCCAGCAGATAGCGCCGGTGCCAGGGGAAGAAGGACGGGGACATGTGTCCGACGCGCAGTTTGCGGTCGCGGTCCGGCACGAAGTACTTGCCGTGGGTGCGGACGAACTGGTCGTAGGTGCCGTTCCGCTTGAGTTCGAGCACGGCCGACGTGAACCGCTGCTTCTGGGCGCGGGTCAGGTCCTTCTGGTTCTGCCGGGTGTACAAGGCGGGGCTCCTGCCGTCAGCCGTGGTGGGGGGCGGCCATCGCCAGTTGCACGGTGCCCAGCTCGTCCACCGCCGCGCGGGCCACCTCCATCGGGGTGGCGAAGGACTCGAAGTGGTTGACCCCGCTGAGGTAGCTGCCGTCGGCCCGGCGCATCACGTGCAGCGGCCGCCCGTCGATGCGTACCGTGGCCGCGGCGAGGTCGACGCTGATGTGGCGGCCGCGGTACGACTCCTCCACGAGCGGGGCCGGGGTGAGCGTCTGGCGGGGACGCCGGGCGCGCAGGACGGGTGCCAGGGCCGCCCCGGCGCCGGCGAGCACCGCCGCGGTGAAGGCCGACCGGAGGACCGCGCGACGGGTGAGTGGTGCGGCGGATGCTGCGTACATGCGTTCTCCTCGCTCGATGGCCCGTGCTACGCGGTCTAACGCGGCCCGGCGGACGAGGTCACCCCCGGGGGTACGGGTACCCCCGGGGGTGGGGGGAGGGCTACGGCGCCGGGAGTTCGGCGAAGTCGGCGACGAGACTGCGGTGGTGGCCGGCCGTTCCCAGGGCCTGTGAGTCGGCCTTGGCCCGTTTGAGGTACAAGTGCGCCGGGTGCTCCCAGGTCATGCCGATCCCGCCGTGCAGCTGGACGCATTCCTCGGCGGCCCGCACCGCGACCCCGGAGCAGTAGGCCTGGGCGACGGCGATCGTCAGCGGCGCGTCGGCGGTGCCGGTGGCGAGGGCGTCGGCGGCGGCGCGGGCGGCGGCCCGGGCCGAGGCGACGTCGAGCCAGAGCCGGGCGAGGCGGTGCTTGAGCGCCTGGAAGGACCCGATGGGCCGGTTGAACTGGTGGCGGGTCCGGACGTGGGCCACCGTCTCGGTCAGGCACCACTCGGCGATGCCGACCTGCTCGGAGGCGAGCAGCCCGGCGCCCGCGAGCAGCGCCCCGGCGACCGCGGCGCGCGCGGTGGCGGGGTCGGCCAGCCGGGTCCCGGCGGCGTCGTCGAGGCGGACGGTGGCGAGCGGGCGGGTCAGGTCCAGCGGGACCAGCGGCGTGAGCGAGACCTGCGCCACCGGCACGGCGTACAGGCCGGTGTCGGCCAGGACGAGCAGTACGTCGGCGGCCACCGCGTCGGCGACGAAGCCCACGGAGCCGCTCAGCAGCCCGCCCCCGCCGTCCCGCACCGGCGCCGGCAGCGGTGCGCCGGGGGCCAGGGTCAGCGGCACGGCCGGTACGCACACCTGCCGGCCGGAGGCCACCTCCCGCAGCAGCGCGGCCACTTCGGCCGAGGACGGGTCGCAGCCGAGCAGGATCTCCGTCGCCAGGACCGCGCTCGTCAGGTACGGGAGCGGCGCCACGGCCCGGCCCAGCTCCTCCAGCACCACCGCCGCCTCGCGGTGGCCCGCGCCCTGGCCGCCGAGCTTCTCCGGGACGAGCAGCCCGGCGGCCCCGATCCCGGCGGCCAGGGTGCTCCACAGCCCGGGGTCGTGGGGCCGGCCGCCCTCGGCCCGGGCGAGCACCGCCGCGGGCGGGCAGCGGTCGGTGAGCAGGGCCCGCACGGCCGAGCGCAGTGCCTCCTCCGTCTCGGAGTAGAGCAGGTCGAAGGGTGCGCTCATCGGGCCAGGTCCTTCCAGGCGAGGTCCTTGTCGTCGCGCGGCTCGGGGGGCAGACCCAGGACGCGTTCGGCGACGATGTTGAGGAGGATTTCGCTGGTGCCGCCCTCGATGCTGTTGCCCTTGGCGCGCAGGTAGCGGTAGCCGGCGTCCCTGCCGGTGAAATCGACGGTCTCGGGGCGGCGCATGGTCCAGTCCTCGTACAGGAGCCCCTCTTCGGCGAGGAGTTCCAGTTCCAGTCCGCTGATCTCCTGGTTGAGGCGGGCGAAGGTGAGTTTCATGCCGCTGCCTTCGGGACCGGGCTGGCCGGCGGCGAGCTGCTGGCGCAGCCGTTCGCCGGTGAGCCGGGCCACCTCCGCCTCGACCCACAGTTCCAGGAGCCGCTGGTGCAGGGCGTGGGTACGCAGTTCGGGGCGCTCGCGCCAGGCCGTGGCGACGGGGGCGATCATGCCGCCCTCGCGGGGGATGCGCATGCCGCCGATGGAGACGCGTTCGTTCATGAGGGTGGTGCGGGCGACGGCCCAGCCCTGACCGACGGCGCCGAGCCGGTGGGCGTCGGGGATGCGGACGCCGGTGAGGAAGACCTCGTTGAACTCCGCCTCGCCGGTGATCTGGCGCAGCGGGCGGACTTCCACGCCGGGGGCGTGCATGTCACAGAGGAAGTAGGTGATGCCCTGGTGCTTGGGGAGCGCGGGGTCGGTGCGGGCGATGAGGATCGCCCAGCGGGCGGTGTGGGCGCTGGAGGTCCACACCTTCTGGCCGTCCACGATCCACTCGTCGCTCGCCCCGTCGTGGACGGCGCGGGTGGCGAGCGCCGCCAGGTCCGAGCCGGCGCCGGGCTCGCTGAAGAGCTGGCACCAGACCTCCTCGCCGAGCCACAGTGGCCGCAGGAAGCGCCGCTTCTGCTCCTCGGTTCCGTAGGCGAGGATCGTGGGCGCGGCCATGCCGAGGCCGATGCCGATCCGCCGGGGGTCGTTGTCGGGGGCTCCGGCGGCCTCCAGTCCGGCGTCCACGACGGCTTGCAGGGAGCGGGGTGCGCCGAGGCCGCCGAGGCCCTCGGGGTAGTGCACCCAGGCGAGTCCGGCGTCGAAGCGGGCGCGCAGGAACTCGGCCCGCGGGGTGGTGGCGGGCGGGTGGCCGGCGAGCAGGTCGCGGACGCGGCCGAGCAGGTCCTCCGAGGTGATCACCGGGCACCTCCGCCGAGGGACGGTACGACGACCACCCGTCCGGTGGTCGTGCCGTCGGCGACCCGCTGCACGGCGTCGGCGGCCGCGGCGAGCGGGACGCGTTCGCTGACCAGCGGCCTGACGGCGCCTTCGGCGGCGAGGCGGGTCAGTTCCCCGTGGCAGGCGAGGACGGCGGCGGGCTCCTTGGCGGCGTACAGGCCCCAGTGCAGGCCGAGGATGGCGTAGTTCTTGACGAGGGCGTGGTTGAGGGCGGGGGCGGGAACGGTGCCGCCGGCGAAGCCGACGATGACGATCCGGCCTTCGAAGGCCACGCACTTGGCGGAGGCGGTGTAGGCGTCGCCGCCGACCGGGTCGTAGACCACGTCGGCTCCGCGCCCGCCGGTGAACTCCTTGACGCGGGCGATGACGTCCTCGCCGCGCCGGTCGATGACCAGGTCGCAGCCCAGTTCCTCGGCGGTGCGGACCTTGGCCTTGCCACCGACGACGCCTATGACGGTGGCCCCGGCGGCCTTGCCGAGCTGGACGGCGGCGCTGCCGACCCCGCCGGCGGCGGCGTGCACGAGCAGCGTCTCGCCGGACCGCAGGCGGGCCCGGCGGTGGAGGCCGAACCAGCCGGTCTGGTAGCCGATGTGGAGGGCGGCCGCCTCGGCGTCGTCGAGGGTGTCGGGGGCCGGCAGCAGTGCGTGCGCGGGCGCGGTGACGTACTCGGCGAAACCGCCGTGCGGCAGGCTCGGGTTGGCGATGACGCGGCGGCCGTCCTCGGTCTCGCCGCAGATCTCGACGCCGGGGGTGAAGGGCAGCGGCGGTCGGATCTGGTACTGGCCGCGCGCGAGGAGCGCGTCGGGGAAGTTGACGTTCGCGGCGAGTACCTTGAGCCGTACCTCGCCCCCGCCCGGTACCGGTTCGGGAACCTCTTCGAGGCGCATGGCCTCTCGGGGCTCGCCGGGGGTATGTACGCGCCATGCCTGCATCCGGGGCCTCCAGCCGCCGTCGAGGAACCACACTCCGAGCGCATACTAAGCGGTCGCTTGCCCGTATGGGAACGGTTCCGCCCGCCCCATCGACATGAGCCGCATACGGCACGACGCACCCGGCCGTCCACCGGCGCACAGCCGTTCGACCGGGATAGCATCAACGGTCCGGTGCCGGAGGGGACATGGCACCGCGACGGCACACCACAGGGGGAGTTCAGCGATGGATCACGTTCGCATCAAGCGCGGCGCCGCCGCGGCCGCAGCCGTCACGGCCGTGGCCGGGCTGATCACCGCGGCCGGGCCGGCCGTACCGGCCGGCGCGGCCGCCACCTGCACGCCGAGGATCCATGTGCTCGGCTCGCTGGGGCCCGAAACGTACCAGCGCGACACCCGGCGCACCCAGGGCGTCATGGACCTCGGCGCGGGCAACCTCGCCGTCGGCGTCTCCGGTTACAAGCCCGTCTACTGGACCGGCACCACGGTCCACCGGGTCCCGTTGAGCGACCCCGACAGCACCGGGCAGGTGCTCGCCGTCAACGCCCACGGCCTGATGGTGGGCGTCCTGGACACCTTCGCGGGCACCAGCCTGTTCACGTACCAGCAGGGCGCCCCGGCGATCACCCTGCTGGACGACGGCGACGGGTCCGACGGGGAGGCGGACGTCAACGACGCCGGGTACGTCGTCTCCCGCTCCAGGAACTGGGTCGGCACCGTGTGGAAGGACGGCCGGAAGGTACGGGAGCTGCCCGTCCCGGCGGACGCCGGCCCCGGCACCAGGATCAAGATGGTCACGGGCATCAACCGCGCGGGGGACGTCCTCGGCCAGGCCGAGCAGGATTACGAGGTGCCGGAGACGGGTGAACACCTCCAGGGGACCTACCCGGTGCTGTGGCCGGCGGACGGGACGGCCGCCCGGCTGCCTGCCCCCACCGGCACCGGGACCCTGGAGGAGAGCTACGTCCAGGACCTCGACGAGAGCACGCGGATCGTCGGCTACGACTGGTCCGGGCCGTGGCACGAGTACACGCCGTGGGTCTGGACTCCCCCGCACACCGGCCCCGGCAGCTCCCCGGGAACCCTGAGCACCCACCCGTACGGCACGTTCGAGGCGATCAGCCCCACCACCAACGTGAGCGTCGGCACCGCCAAGTTCCACCCCGAGCAGCTGACCCGGCCGGACCAGGCGCAGCTGTGGCCGGGCTCCGGCCCGGTCATGGCGCTCCCGCGGCTCCCGGCGGGCGGGGCGAGCATGGCCGACGCCGTGTCGGACGACGGCCGGGTGGGCGGGGCGGCCGTGAACGCGAGCGGCAAGCTCAAGCCGGTCGTCTGGACCTGTGCGGCCGAGCAGGCCTACCACCCGGGCAGTTGACATCCACCGGATCCGGGTCCGGTCGTCGGTCCCTGCCCGGGGGTGGTGATCTGGGGGCCGAGGCGCTATCGATGGGGCGCATGGCCTCCCCCACACCTCCGCCCGGCCCGCGCGGGCTTCCCGCGCCGCCGCCGTCCGGTGCATCCGCCCTGCCCGCCCGTACGTACACCGGGCAGACGGTCCTGGTCACCGGCGGCGGGACCGGGCTGGGCAAGGCGATCGCCGCGGAGTTCGCCCGGCTCGGCGCGGACGTGGTGATCGCCGGGCGGCGCCGGGCGCCGCTGGAGGCGGCGTGCGCGGAGCTGGCGGCCGTGCCCGGAGCGGGCCTGGTGACGGCCGCCGTCTGCGACATCCGGGACCCGGAACGGGTCGCGGACGTCTTCGACGCGGCCGCGGCGGCCTCGGGGCGGACGCCGGACGTCCTCGTCAACAATGCCGCCGCCAACTTCCCGTGTCCGGCGGAGGACCTGTCGCCCAACGCCTGGCGGGCGGTCGTGGACATCACCCTGACCGGTACCTGGTTCATGACCCGCGAGTTCGGCCGCCGTCACCTGGCGGCCGGCACCCCGGGGTCGATCGTCAGCATCGGGGCCTCCTACGCCTGGACCGGCGGTCCCGGTTTCGCGCACAGCGGCCGCGAAGGCGGGCGTGAAGAACCTGGTGGAGACGCTCGCCGTCGAGTGGGGCCCGTACGGCATCCGGATCAACGGCCTGGTGCCCGGCCTGTTCCCGCACGAGGACATGACGGTGGACATCCTCGACGGCCTCGACCGGGCCGCCCGGCACGGCGGCGGGAACGCCGCCCGGCAGCCCGCCCTGCGGGTCGGGGAGGCGCGCGAACTGGGCTGGGCGGCCACTTTCCTCGCCTCCCCCTACGCCGGCTTCATCACCGGGCACACCCTGGTGGTCGACGGTGCGAACTGGCAGCGCCGGTCACTGGTCAACCCGGATGTGGTCCCGGTGCGCGAGCAGTTGGGGCACGGCCCGTTCACCCCCTGAGATGGCATCGTGCAGCGCTGACGGGCCGGCCCGCGGCCGCGGGCGGGACTCACCCCCCGGTGAACCGCGGGGGCCGGCGGGCCGCCTTCGCGCCGTAGCCCTCGCCCGCGTCCCGCGAGGTGAGGGTGAGGGCCGCCGTCATCGCCACCCGGTCGAGGGCGGCCGGGAGGGCGGCGTCCGCATAGGCGTCGACGGCGCGCTTGATGCCCTGGACGGCGAGGGGAGCGTTGGCGGCGATCTCCGCGGCCACCGCGCGGGCGGTCGCGTCGAGTTCCGCGCCCGGTACGACGAGCTGGACCAGGCCCCGGCGTTCGGCGGTGGCGGCGTCGATGCGGCGGCCCGTCAGCGCGAGGTACTTCGCCCAGCCCGCGCCCGCTTCGCGGGCGATGCGCAGGTCGCCCCCCGCGTCCACCGCCACGCCGAGGCCCGCCTCCGGCAGGGCGAAGACGGCGTCTTCGGCGGCCACCCGGATGTCGGCCATCAGGGCCAGTTCGAAGCCGAAGCCGAGGCAGTGTCCCTGCACCGCGGCGACCACCGGCTGCGGGAGCCCGGCGAGGACCGCGAAGCGCTCGTGGGCCCAGCGGACGCCCTCGTAGTAGTTCCGGTTTCGTTCGGCGGCGGTCTCCCCGGTGATCGCTCCGCCCGGCGCCTTGACGTCGATCCCGGCGCAGAACGCCCGGCCCTCGGCCCGTAGCAGGACCACCCGTACGTCCGGACGGAAGCGGATCCGGTCGGCCAGCAGGCCCAGCTGGCGGGTGGACTCCCAGCTCCAGCCGTTGAGCCGGTCCGGGCGGCAGAGGGTGAGGACGGCGACCGCGTTCGCCACCCGCAGCCGGATCCGCTCCTCGCCCTCCGCGATGTCCGTGCTGGTGGTGTCGATCACCGGACCCCCCGCTGCCTGACGGATCGTCAGTCCAGCGGCGCGGCGGTCAGCGCGGGAAGAGCTCGAACGCGACCGCCGGGCGCCCGCCGAACCGGGCCGCCACCTGCTCGGCGTTGCCCGTGAGGAAGCCACGGACGTACTCCTCGGGATCCTGGTCGGTCAGCACCTCGATGTACGTCTTGTGCTGCAGCAGGGATTCGACGGAGCGTTCGAGGCCGGGGCCCGCGTCGGCCGCGTGCGTCGGCGTGGTGGTGCCCGATACCGCGACCCAGCGCACTCCGTCCCAGGGCTCCAGGCCGTGCTCCGAGATGAGTTCGGGGAAGATCCAGCGGTTCCCCGCGTCACCGGCGGCGTCCAGCGTGGCGCGGCCGACGGCCTTGTGGTCGGGGGTGTTCCAGAAGCCGCCGCCGTCCGCCCCGCCCCAGGTGTCCCGGTGGTTGAGGGTGATGACGAGTTCGGGGCGGTGGCGCCGGATGGCCGCGGCGATGTCCCGGCGCAGGCCGAGCCCGTACTCCACGACACCGTCCCGGTGGTCGAGGAACTCCACCGTCGCGACTCCGACGACCGCAGCGCTGGCCCGCTGCTCCGCCTCGCGCACGGAGGCGCACTCGGCAGGTGCGATGGTGTCGATGCCCGCCTCGCCGCGCGTGGCGAGGAGGTAGACGACCTCCCGTCCGCCGTCCGTCCAGTCGGCGACGGCGGCCGCGCAGCCGTATTCCAGGTCGTCGGGGTGAGCGACGACCGCCAGGGCGCGTTGCCAGTCGGTGGGCATGGGCTGCAAGGGGGCTGCCTGCGCGGCCTGTTGTTCGCTCATGCCCGCACAATAGGCGAACGGAGCGGCCCGGCGCGGCGGCCGCACCGCGCCGGGGCCGGCCGTGATCTGCCGCCGAGCGCGACGCCGCGCGGCCGGGCAGGCCCTACGGCGTCAGAGGAGGACCACCGAGCGGAGCACCTCGCCCCGCTGCATCCGCCCGAAGGCCGCTTCGACCGCGTCGAGCGGGATCGTCTCGGACACGAAGGCGTCGAGGTCCAGCCGGCCCTGGAGGTAGAGGTCGATGAGCATCGGGAAGTCGCGCTCCGGCAGGCAGTCCCCGTACCAGGAGGACTTGAGGGCTCCGCCGCGCCCGAAGACGTCCAGGAGCGGCAGTTCGAGCTGCATCTCGGGAGTCGGGACACCCACGAGCACCACGGTTCCGGCGAGGTCGCGCGCGTAGAAGGCCTGCCGGTAGGTCTCGGGGCGGCCCACGGCCTCGATGACCACGTCGGCGCCGTTGCCGCCGGTCAGTTCCCGCACGGCCTCGACCACGTCCTCGGTGCGGCCGTTGACGGTGTGGGTGGCGCCCAGGCCGCGCGCCCACTCCAGCTTCCGGTCGTCGAGGTCGACGGCGATGATGCGCGAGGCGCCGGCCAGCCGGGCGCCCGCCACCGCCGCGCTGCCCACTCCCCCGCAGCCGATGACGGCGACGGAGTCCCCCCGGCCGACGTCGCCGGTGTTCAGGGCGGCGCCCAGGCCCGCCATCACCCCGCAGCCGAGCAGCCCCGCGGCGGCGGGCGAGGCGGCCGGGTCGACCTTCGTGCACTGCCCGGCCGCCACCAGGGTCTTCTCGGCGAAGGCGCCGATGCCGAGGGCCGGCGAGAGCGGCGTGCCGTCCTCCAGCGTCATGGGCTGGGCCGCGTTGTGCGTGGCGAAGCAGTACCACGGGCGGCCGCGGCGGCACGCGCGGCAGTTCCCGCAGACCGCACGCCAGTTGAGGATGACGAAGTCGCCGGGCGCGATGGAGGTGACGTCCGGGCCGACCGATTCCACGACCCCGGCCGCTTCGTGGCCGAGGAGGAAGGGGAACTCGTCGTTGATGCCGCCCTCGCGGTAGTGCAGGTCGGTGTGGCAGACCCCGCAGGCCTGCACCTTGACCAGCGCCTCGCCGGGACCCGGGTCCGGCACGAGGATCGTGGTCGTCTCCACCGGCGCGCCCTTGCTCCGCGCGATGACCCCTCGTACGCGATGCGTCACTTCGTACCCCGCTCCTGGTCGGCTCTGTCCGGATCACCGAACGTACACGGGCGGCGCCCGGCGCGGGAGTTGCGTCACCCCGCGGCGCGGGATCCGGCCGGTTCCGGCGGTACGGCGTCCCGCAGCGCCGCCCCCGGCGCGGCGACGGCGGGGTGGCCGGCGGCTCCGCTGCGGAAGGCGAGCACCGTCCGGCGTGCCATGGGCAGCCGGGTGAGACCGACGCCGTCCCGGTCGGATGCGGTGACGCCGAGCTGCGGGACGACGGCCACCCCCTGCCCGGCGGCGACGGGGGGCGAGGACGGTGGCGCTCGTCGACCCGGTGCCGGATCCGGGGTTCGAAGCCCGCCGCCCGGCACGCCCGTACGGTCATGGCGCGGCAGAGCGTGCCGGGCGCGGCGGTGGTCCAGGGCGTTCCGGCGTGGCGGCGCAGCACCTCCTCCTGGCCGGTCCGGGTGTCCCCCGCGCCTGCGCCGGGGGCGGCGGGGACGGCCGGGGCCGCCAGGTACAGGGACTCCACGAACAGCGGCGCGGCGGCCAGGCCGGCTCGCGCGCCGCCGGGACGAAGTCGCCCTGGTGGATGAGGGCCGCGTCGAGGTCACCGACGCGGAGCGCGTGCGCGACCGCGACCGGGTCGGTGTCGCGGACCATCGGCTCCAGCCCGGGACGGCGGCGGGCGAGGAGGCCCAGGGCGGCCGGGACGGCGGCCCGGGTGGCGGTGGGGAAGGACCCGATGCGCCGGGCTCCGGCCGGACCGCGACGGGCCTTCGCGAGCTCGGCGCCGGCCTGCTCCAGCCGCTCCAGGACGGCTTCGGCGTGCCGGACGAGGCTCTGGCCGGCCGGGGTGAGCCGGACCCGGCGGCCGGTCCGCTCCAGCAGGGGCAGACCGGCTTCGCGTTCGAGGACGCCCAGTTGCCGGGACACCGCCGAAGGGCTGAAAGCGAGGGCTTCGGGCACGGCGGCGATGGCGCCCCGGCGGTGACGTCGCCGCCGATGCGCTGGAGGCGCTCGCGCACGAGGTGCTCGACCCGGGCACCACCGGGCCCGTGGCCCTCGGCACGACCGCGGAGCCGGCCGTGCTCGACGGGCGGAGCAGGATCTGGTGACCACCGTCTGCGCCCGGGTCTGCCGCGAGCGGGGCGCACCGCTGACGGTGGCGCGGGGGCGAGCGGGACCCGGGCCGCCGAGGCCGCGCCGGCCCGGCTGGCGCGCCGGCCGCGGGTGGGGGCGGCGCTGGTGCCGGTGTCCTCGTTCGTACGGCCCGCGGCGGCGGGGGTGGCGGCGCACTTCGCGCGGCCGGCCGAGGTGAGTCCGGTACCGCTGGTCGTCCACCACGTCCCGTACCGGACGGGGCAGCCGCTGGACGCGGGCGCGCTGCGGGCGCTCGGGGAACTGTCCGGGGTGGCTGGGGTGAAGTACGCGGTCGGCGGGACCGACCAGGACGCGGTGGCGCTGCTCGCCGGACTCCGCGCGGGTTTCGCGTCCCTGGCAGGTGACGACGTGCACCTCTCGCCGCTGCCCGCGCTCGGCGCGGCGGGCGGGATCCTCGCCTCGGCGCACGTGGCGACGGACCGGTAGGCCGAGCTCGCCGCTGTCCGGCGGCCGGGGGACGTCCCGCGGGCCCGGGCTCTGGGCCAGGCCCTCGCCCGGCTCTCGGCGGCGCTGTTCGGGGAGCCCAACCCGGCCGTGCCCAAAGGCGTGTTGTACGCCCGGCCCTCCCCGGACGTCCGCCTCCCGCTGCTGCCGGCGTCGCGGGCGGCGCTGATGGACGCCCTCGGGGCCCTCGCGGATCTCCCGCCTGCCGCGGGACCCCTCCCGGGGCGGCGCCCCTGAGGGGCAAATCGGACTTCCCGGCGCCGGAAAGCGCCCTTTGTGGGCGATTCGCGCATTACAGCCGGGTCGCCCGAATCCGCTACCCGGAGGGGCGAGTTGCCCCGGTTTGCCGCAACGGCCTTCCGCCCGTGATGTGAGTCACTACGGGCGTATCAACATCAATTCCGGCAAAGGCCGGATTCCCTTTCCCCGGAAAGAAAGTTGGCATTCCGGGGAACGCATTCCCAAGGTCATTTACCGGGCGGCCTGCGGGAAGTCGATCATCCGGTGGAATTCACGCCTTGTTCCGGTCGCCCGGATTCGCCTACGGTCACCTCGTTCCCAGTGGCCGCCCGTTGAAACCGGCCGCCACGAGGGCTCTCCCGTACCCCCACGTGAGGAATTGCGCCATGCCGCCAAAGGGTAAGCACCGCCGGCCGAAGCAGAACCCGATCGCCCGCAAGCTGGCCATCGCCGGCACGGGCGGGGCGGCCCTCGCCCTCCCGCTGGTCAGCGCGACCACGGCCGGTGCGACGGAGACGACCGCCGCGCCCACCACGTACTCCGTGGTCGCCGGTGACACCCTTTCGAAGATCGCCGCCGAGCACTCGGTGAGCGGCGGCTGGCAGCAGCTCTACGCGGCGAACAAGAGCGTCGTCGGCGCCAACCCCTCGATCATCCAGCCCGGCATCAGGCTGACCCTCGGTACGGCGCCGAAGACGGCGAAGGCCACGGCCACGGCGGTGCAGGCCGCGGCGCGCCCCGCCACCTCCTACGCCAACAACCTGGACGGCTGGATACGCCAGTCGCTGGACATCATGGCCCAGCACGGTATTCCCGGGAGTTACAACGGAATTCTGCGCAATGTGATGCGCGAGTCCTCGGGCAATCCCATGGCGATCAACAACTGGGACTCCAACGCCGCGGCCGGTATTCCCTCCAAGGGGCTGCTCCAGGTCATCGACCCGACCTTCCGCGCCTACCACGTACCGGGAACTCCGCTGAACTCCTACGACCCGGTCGCGAACATCACCGCCGCGTGCAATTACGCGGCCGCCCGTTACGGGTCGATCGACAACGTCAACGGCCCGTACTAAAGAGGCCCTTCGCCGCCCGGATGCCCGATGTACGGGTGTCCGGGCGGCTTTGCGTCAACAGCGGCGGCGGTCCTGGGTGACCGCGCCCTGGGCGGTGGCGACCGTACGGTCGTAGCAGCCGGCCGCCGGTCCGGACAGCCGGTAACGCACGGTCGTGGTGCCCACGGCGTGCCGCTGGTCGCGCGGGACCTTGGCGGTGTAACTCGCGTCCCCCGCGTACGTGTTCTCCAGCCGCGACCACCCCGCCTGGCGACCGCCGCGCAGCGTGGCGGTGTCGGCCCGGTCGCCGAGGGAGAGGACGGTGCGCAGCCGGTCCCCCGGCCCCAGGGTGGTTTCACCGTCCATCGTGTAGGTGCGCCGGGTGGTGGTGGCGGCCGCCCCGTGGGACACGGTCTCCTCGTCGGTCCACTGCGCGGCGAGCGCGTCGAGGTTCTCGCCCTCGGTCCAGCGGTGCACGGAGGTGTTGTGCACGGTCCGGGTGACGGTGGTCGTGACCCGGCCGTGCGAGGTGTCGAGGTGTCCGGCGACCGTCAGGGTGTGGCTTCCCTCGGTGTCGAGCCGGTGTTCGCCACCGGGCGTCCAGCGGACGTTGTTGGCCGGATCGCCCTCCTCGTGCCGGGTGAGGGCACCGGTGACCACCTCACGGCCCTCGTCCTGCCACAGCAGCAGGTTCGCCGGGGTGTTCCAGCCGCTCTGTCCGGCCGGGACCCCGGCGACGGACACCTCGATCCGGTGCGGGCGGCCGTCGTTGAGGAGCGCCGCGTACGGCGTGAGGTCGTAGCGCAGGGGCTGGACGTCGAAGGCGCGCGGGCCGGGGGTGACGTACCAGAGGAACGGGTTCGACCAGCCGCCGGTCCAGACGGTGGGGAACGGCGCGGCCAGTCCGGCCAGTCGGCCGTCGACCAGTACCCGGACCTCGCGGTAGGGGCCGTCCGCCGCCTTGCAGGAGTACGGGGCGGCATCGGGCGTGGTCAGGTACCAGAACTCCTCGCAGCCGCCGCCCGAACCGGTGGCGTACACCTCGGCGAGGAGGCGTTCGGTGTTGCGCGGGGTGGTCACGGACGGGGTGGTGAGCGGGAGGACGCGGTCGGGGGTCTCGGCGGGCCGGGTGCCGCCTTCGGCGGCGTAGAAGGTGAGGGTGACCTGGACGTCGATGACGCCGGTGTAGGTGTCGTCGACGACGTTGCCGATCAGCATCTCGACGGGCTGCGGGCGGCTGAGGGTGTCCCGGTAGTGGGTGACGTCCTTTTCGACGGACCAGGTGATGCCGTCGGGCGAGGGTTCGGGGGTGGAGGTGCTCAGGATCTCGACGCCGCCGAGGGTGAGGTTGCCGAGGCGGTCGTACTGGCGGCCCTTGACCTTGCCGTCGAGGCGGAGCACCACTTTCGCCCAGTCGGCCCGGCCGCAGCCGGTGGGGGGCGCGTAACTGCCCCGGTACGGCGTGAAGTCACGGAACTGGGCCTCGGCCAGGGTCACTTGGCAGGACCGGGTGCCGGGCCGGGCCACGGGCGGCGCGGCGGTGAGCGGGTCGTGCCAGTCGGTGCCGAACTCGGCCGGCGGGTCGCCCGCCGGCCGGCCGGCGGCGGTGGAGGCGCTCGCGGGCCCCGCGGCGGCGAGGCTGCCGGCGGCGAGCGCGAGGGCGCCGAGCAGGCCCATGATCCTGTGTCGTCTCATGGCCCCGCAGTGAAACCCGGCCGGCCCCGGGGACGCCAGGGCGTACGGTGCGGCACTGGCCGGATCCCGCCCCCGGACGGTCCGGTCTGCGCCGGCGTCGCCCGAACCGGCCCGCCCTCGTCGGCGTACCCGGTGCCCCGGACGGCTCCTGGACGGCGCCGGCGCCCGTCTTGCGGTGTCCCGGGCCGGAAGGTGACGGGCTCGCCGCGGTGCCGCCGCCCGCCTTGCCGCTCCGGGGCACCGGGCCCGGCGCCAGGACGCCCGGACCGCAACGGCCGCGGCGACGCTGTCGCGGACCGGGCCGGCCGTTCCGCCGGGCCGCGCCGGCGACGGGGTCGCCCACGAGCGCGGTGCGCTGGGAAGCACCTCCGTCGGCCGGGACGGCGCCCCCGCCCGGCGGGTGGACGGCCTCCCGCAGCTCTCGCTCCGGCCCGGCAACGGGCGTCAGCGGCGGGAGTTGCCGAACAGGAGGCGGTAGGCGATCAGCAGGACGAGGGAGCCGGCGATGGCGGAGCCCCAGGTGGCGGCGTCGAAGAACTGGTTCTGGACCGGCCGGTCGAGGAACTTCGCCGAGAGCCATCCGCCGGTGAAGGCTCCGGCGATGCCGATGAGGGTGGTGCCGATCAGTCCGCCCGGGTCCCGGCCGGGCAGCAGCAGTTTGGCTATGCCTCCGGCCAGCAGCCCCAGGATGATCCAGCCGATGATGCCCATGCCCGCTCACTCCGCTTCGTTCGTGCTCACTGACTCGGTGAGGAGGACGCCGGGCGGACTGAATCGGTTCTCCGGCGCCGGACGGCGCCGTCCGGCGCGGCCGCCCTCGCCGCCCTCATGCGGCCGAGCGGGAGCCGGCGCCGAACCGGAAGCCCGCCGTGCGGATCATGCCGCTACCCGGCCTGCGGGTGCGGCGGCGGTCACCGCGACCGGCTCGCTCAACCGCTCACCCGTCCGCACGCCCGGGCTCGTCCGGGTCAGCAGCAGCACCCCGCGCGCCGCGGCGAGGGCGCCCGCGGTGGCCAGCAGGATGCCGACGGCGCCGCCCTGGAGCCGTTCGCCGAGCAGGACCATGCCGATGGCGGCGGCCGCGAGGGGGTTGGACAGGTTGACCACGGCGAGCGGCGCGCCGAGTCCGCCCCGGTAGGCCCGCTGTGACAGGAGCATGCCGCCGACGGCGAAGACCACGACGAGCAGCGCCACCGTGATCACCCGCAGGCTCAACAGGGCCCCGCCCCGGCCGCCCGCCACCGCCACGGTCTGGGTCAACGCGGAGGCGGCGGCGGAGGCCAGCCCCGACGCCGTGGCGTGCCGCAGCCCGGAACGGACGTCGCCCCGCGTCAGCAGGGTGATCACGGCCGCGGTGGCGCCCGAGACGGCGAGGGCCTCGGCCAGGGTGAGGGTGTCGTCCGGAGCGGGGCCGGAGGCCGGCAGGAGCAGCAGGCCGAGCCCGGCGACGGTGGCCAGGGTGCCCCGCCACTCGGTGGCCGCGACCCGGCGCCCCGTGCCGCGCGCCCCGAGCGGGACGGCCGCCACGAGGGTGAGGGCGCCCAGGGGCTGGACGAGGGTGAGCGGTCCGTAGCGCAGGGCCGCCGCGTGCAGCAGCGCCGCGCCGGCGTTCAGCCCGGCCGACCACCACCAGGCGCCGTTTCCGAGCAGCGCGGCGGCGCTGCGGGCGACGGCGCGGCGGGCGAGGCGCTCCTGGGCCACGGCGGCCGCGGCGTAGGCCACGGCGGAGGCCAGGCAGAGGGCGACGGCGAGTGCGGTGGCGTTCATCGCCGGCTCCCCGCGCCCGCGACCGCGGGTTCCGCCCGGCGCGGCCCCGGCAGCACCACGGCGTCGGGGGACGGGGCGCCGGGAGGGGCGCCGGCCGGGGACGCGGCAGCGGCCTCGGGCACCTCCGCGACCGGCCGCGGCAGGAGCAGCAGCGCCGCCCCGAGCAGGACGGTGGCCACGATCGCGTCGAGCCAGTAGTGGTTGGCCGTGCCGACGACCACGAGCAGCGTCACCAGCGGGTGCAGCAGCCACAGGTAGCGCCACCGGGACCGGGTGGCCGCGATCATGCCGAGGGCCACCATCAGCGCCCACCCGAAGTGCAGCGAGGGCATCGCGGCGAACTGGTTGGCCAGGGTGTCGGTGGCCGGCGCGGCGCGGTAGACGGTGGGCCCGTAGACCTGCCCGGTGTCCACCAGCCCGGCCGCGTCGAGCATCCGCGGCGGCGCGAGCGGGAACGCGAGGTGGAGGGCGAGGGCGGCTCCGGTGAGGACCGCGAGGACGCGGCGGGTCCACAGGTAGTGGCCGGGCCGGCGGACGTAGAGCCAGCCGAGGAAGAGGGCGGTCGCGGGGAAGTGCACGGCCGCGTAGTAGCCGTTCGCCGTCTGTACGAGCGCGTCGCCGTGCAGCAGCAGCCGCTGCACGGCGCCCTCGCCCGGCAGGTGCAGCGCGCGTTCGGCGTCCCATATTCGCGCGGCGTTGCGGAAGGCCTCGTCGGTGCGTCCGGTGGAGAGCGTGCGGCCCGCCTTGTAGACGGTGAAGAGTCCCGCCACGAGCAGCAGCTCGCGCAAGAGCCGGCGCCGCTCCCGCCCGCGTCCGGGTGGACCGGTGGGGGGCTCCGCGGGGGTGGTCTCGGTGGTCATCCCACGGTCTCGCTTCCTCTACTCGGCGGGCGGCCGGGCGGAGCTCGTCCGACCGGGCCGTCACACATCGACACGCCAGTGTATCGATACATGGGCGTATCGATACGCCGGTGTACCGATACGCTTCCGTAGCCGTACACTCGACACCAGGACCACGCAGCCGAGGAGGGCCGCACCCATGACGCAGACAGCGCCGGCCTCCGCGCGCCGCTCCAAGATCAGCCCGGAGCGGGTGCAGGAGTTCTACGACGCCGTGCTGGACCAGCTGCGTGAGAACGGCTACGAGGCCCTGACCATGGAGGGCATCGCCGCCCGGGCCTGTTGCGGCAAGTCCACGCTCTACCGGCAGTGGAAGACCAAGCCCCAGCTGGTGGCCGCCGCCCTGCGGGCCAACCGGCAGGGCACCCTCGCCGCCGTGGACACCGGCACCCTCGCGGGCGACCTGCGCGAGGCGGCCCGGATCGCGGCGGGCACCTCGGGGCGCGACACGCGGCTCAGTCAGGCCCTCGGGCACGCCGTGCTCGGCGACGAGGAGCTCCAGGCGGCGCTGCGGGAGGCGCTCGTCGAGCCCGAGCTGACCGCGTTCGACGCCATGGTGGCGCGGGCCGTGGCGCGCGGCGAGATCCCCCCGGGCCATCCGGCGGTGGAGTTCCTGCCCGCGCAGCTGATGGGCGTCATGCGGATCCGGCCGGTGCTGGAGGGCCGGTACGCCGACGCCGACTACCTGGTGCGCTTCGTGGACGCGTCCCTGCTGCCCTCGCTCGGCATCACGCCGGACACCACCCCTTAGACCGGTGGGCCACCGTCCCCGATGACCGGACGGAGACCTGCCCGCGCTGCCTCGTGGGGACGGCGGCAGCGCGCCACCCGGACCGGGCGGCGGTCACTCGCACGACGAGTGGCCGCCGCCCGATCTGTGCGGAACGGCGCTCACCTCACGGCCGGGGCGCCGCCATCAGCCGGGTGTACTGCTCGGGATCCGCATCGAAACCGCGCGTCCGCGCGTCCAGGGACCAGCCGCCCGAGGGGTCCCGGAGGAATTCGGCGACGGTGGCGGCGCTGAACCCCCCGATGTCCGAGAAGTCCGACTCGGCCAGGTCGGTGTAGCCCTCGCGGATCCGCAGTCCGGTCCCCGCCACCGTGGCGAAGGTCTTCGTACGGGCGCCTTCGGGTCCGGGGTCCTGTATCACCACGCCCACGACCACCCGGCCCAGCTCGGGGGCCAGCCGGTTCAGTTCCAGGGTCATCACCTCGTCGAAGCCGAATCCCAGCCCGGTGTCGCTGTCCCGGTTGAGGGTGATCGTGCCGTCGGGGGCGCGACTGCCGAAGTGGACGAGGTAGACGGGGTCCCCGTAGAGGGCCGCCGTGCCGTACACGGCGGCCAGTACGTCCAGGTCGTGCGGCGGCGCCCCGGCCGGGCTGGGATCCCAGCGCAGGGCTATCTCCACCTTGGCCAGGCTCTTGCGTACTCCGCTCACCGAATTCCCCCTCCGTCCACCGGACATGACCCGTCCATGCTGTCACGTGCCGGTGATCACGGCGGCGGAAACGTACGTTGCCGGCCGAAGCGGCGGCGAACTTCCCATGGTCCGATTGCGGGGCATTCACACCGAACATCACCGATCCGTCGCTGAATGAGCGGAGATGTCCGTCCTCCTTTCGCCGTCCCGCAGTTGTCCGGCCGCAGGATCTGCGGCAGAGCCGGATCGTTATCCTCAAATTTCCCTCAGATGTAGTGACGCTGCGGCCGTCACGTTCCTAGCTTCCTCATACACGTGCCCTCCGGACCGTGTGGTTCCGCACGTGCCCGGCACTGCGTACCGACCCCGTACTCCGTGCCGAACCCGGCACCCGGTACGTCCCCCCTCCCGCGTGACCCGCGATCCCCAGGAAAGAGTGCAGCATGAAGGTTCCCAAGGCCGGTGCGGTCGCCGCAGTGATCGCCATCGCCGCCACCGCCACGGGCTGTGCCGGGGACAGCCCCAAGGAGCCGCTCGCGATCGGCATCAAGTTCGACCAGCCCGGCATCGGGATGCGCGAGGCCGACGGCACCTTCACCGGTTTCGACGTCGACGTGGCCACGTACGTCGCGAAGCAGCTCGGCTACAAGCCGAACGAGATCGAGTTCAAGCAGGTCTACAGCTCCGACCGGGAACTGCTGATCCAGTACAACGAGGTCAAGTTCGTCGCCGCCAGCTACTCGATCAGCGACAAGCGCAAGGAGAAGGTCGACTTCGCCGGCCCCTACTTCATCGCGCACCAGGACCTGCTCGTGCGGTCCAACGACGCGACGATCAGCAAGGCCGAGGACCTCAACAACAAGAGGCTGTGCTCGGTGACCGGTTCCACCTCCGCCGAGAACGTGCGCAAGAACCTGGCGCCCAAGGCGAGCGTCCTGGAGCTCGGCAGCTATTCGGACTGCCTGGTCGCCCTGCAGGACAACCAGGCCGACGCGATGACGACGGACAACTCCATCCTGGCCGGATACGCGGCCCAGAAGGGCAACGAGGGCAAGTTCAAGCTGCTGGGGCTGAACCTGAGCAACGAGAACTACGGCATCGGGATCAAGAAGGGTGACACCGAACTCCAGCGGAAGATCAACACCGCGCTGACGAAGATGGTCTCGGACGGCTCCTGGGACGCGGCGGTCAAGAAGAACTTCGGCCCGGCCAACTACAAGTACGAGCCGGCCCCGCAGGTGACCTCGGGCAGCTGACGCGCTCTGCGGCCCCGGCGCCGACCGGGGCCGCACCCCTTCCCGACACATAGCCTTCATCTGTTCGATACATGACAATGTGAGCCTCGCTCTGCCACCTGACACCCCGCCAACTCGACCGGCGGGGGCGGTGCGTGTGGAGAGGTACCCCCACGTCATGAGATTCTCCCGCCTCAGCCCCTGGGCGGCCGGCTTCGCGGCCGCCGCCCTGGCCCTCATACCGGCCACCGCCTCGGCCGGACAGCAGCGGACGACAGCGGCTCCCCACGCCGTCGCCGCCACCACAACCGACTACTACGCCGCCGCCCAGGGCAAGACCGGCGCCGCGTTGAAGAGCGCGCTCCACGGCATCATCAAGAACCAGTCCACGGTCACCTACGACGGCGTGTGGAACGCGCTGAAGGTCACCGACCAGGACCCGGCCAACCCGAACAACGTCATCCTCGTCTACTCGGGCCGCTCGCAGGCCAAGAACACCAACGGGGGCGACCCCGACGACTGGAACCGCGAGCACGTGTGGGCCAAGAGCCACGGCGACTTCGGCACCGCGACCGGCCCCGGCACCGACCTGCACCACCTCAGGCCCGAGGACGTCACGGTCAACAGCACCCGCGGCAACAAGGACTTCGACATGGGCGGCAGCCCGGTCGCCGAGGCCCCCGGCAGCTACACCGACTCCGACTCCTTCGAGCCGCGGGACGCGGTCAAGGGCGACGTGGCGCGGATGCTGCTCTACATGGCCGTCCGGTACGACGGCGGGGACGGCTTCCCCGACCTGGAGCCGAACGACAAGGTCAACAACGGCACGGCGCCCGCGATGGGCCGGATCAGCGTGCTCAAGCAGTGGAACCAGATGGACCCGCCGGACGCCTTCGAGCAGCGCCGCAACCAGGTCATCTTCGACACCTACCAGCACAACCGCAACCCGTTCATCGACCACCCGGAGTGGGTCAACTCCATCTGGTGACCGACGGCGCCGGCCACGGCGCCCTCCGCGGGATTGGCCCGCGTCAGGCCGGGTATCCGCAGGCCAGAGGGCTGCGGTCGCGCCCGACGGCGGCAGCCCGCGGAGGTACGTCGTCATGGACGGAGCCGGACTCTCCGACCGCGAGAGGCGAGCCCTCTCGGCGATCGAAGCCCAACTCAAGGGTGACCGTTCCCTCGACCGCCGGCTGCGGTCCGCACACCGCCGCCGGCACGCCGTGGCGGCCTGTCTGCTCGGGGCACTGACCCTGGCCCTGCTGATCGCCGCCTCGGTCACCGTGTCGCAGCCGCTGATCTGGGCCTTCGCCGCCACCTGGATCGTGACGGTGTGCACGGCCCTGCCGCTGCTGGGCCGATGGATCAGGCGGCGCTGGCAGCTCCACGGCCGTGCGGTCCGGCGCGGGGCCCCGTAGCGCCACCGCCCGGTGTCACGCGAGCTTGTCCGCGAGGGCCTGGAAGGCCGGCCAGGTGAGCTGCGGGGTCCTGGGGTCCCAGACCTTCTGCGACAGGGCGGCCAGCGGCAACCGTATCCCGGCCGCCACCTGGGCCTGGGTCTGGGCGGCGGACAGGTCGCACCAGACTGCGAGCCGGGCTCCCAGGATCTGCGGCCCGTACTGCGCGGGCACCGCTGTGGTGCCGCGCAGGACGAGGGGGGTCCACTGCTCGTAGATGCGGCGGCCGGTGGGATACGTGAACTCGTTCGGCTCGCCGAGCACGTAGTACAGGTACTCGTCGTTGAGGTTGACCACCTTGCGGCCGGCCCGCAGGTAGTCCAGCGGCGGCCGGGCACCGATCTCCTTGCCCGTCCAGTACTCGGCCTGGAGGTCGGGGGCGGCCGTCACCGCTCCCCCGGCGAAGAAGCCGTCGTTCCACGCCTTGAGCGCCTTGCCCGAGGGCCGCACGACCGCGGCCCGGTCGTCCAGCCAGCCCGTCGCCAGGTCCTGGACCCGGGCCGAGGGTCCGTACCGCTGCCGCGCGGCGCGGGCGAGCTGCGGGAAGGAGGCCTGCGGGTCGCGGACGACCAGTGCCTGGTACTCGTCGGCGCCGAGGTGCCAGGCCCCGCCGGGGAACAGTGGCAGGTACTCGCGCAGCAGCTCGTCCACCAGCTTCGCCGAGGCCGGGTTCGATATGTCGACGGCGCCCTTGACGGCCCGGCCCTGTACGTCGCGCAGCTGGAGCGACGGGTGGGCGCGCAGCACCGCTCCGAGGTGGCCGGGCGAGTCGATCTCGGGGACCACCGTGATGTGCAGGCGGCCGGCGAGTTCCGTGATGCGGCGGACCTCGGCCTTGGTCAGGTGCGGCGTGGAGACGATCTCCGGGTGGGTGTCGGACTCGATCCGGAAGGCCTGGTCGTCGGAGAAGTGCAGGCCGAGCTGGTTGAGCTTGAGGTCTCCCATTTCGCGGAGCCTGGCTTCGATCCAGTCGGGGGTGAAGTTCTTGCGGGCGATGTCGAGGTTGAGGCCGCGCTGGGGCCGCTCGGGAGCGTCGCGGACGGTGCCCTCGGGGGCGGAACCGGCGGTGCGTATCTCCTGCTTGAGGGTGCGGGTGCCGTAGAACACGCCCGCTTCGTCGTGGCCGCCGATCCGGACCCGGCCGCCCTGGACGGTGAGGGTGTACGACTCCGGCTTCGCCGGCGCGGCCGCGTCCAGGGCGAGTTGCACGTCGCCGGGGCGCGGGTCGGCGGACTCCGCGAAGCCGAGGCCCAGTTCACCGGCGAGGAGCCGGGCCTCGTCGGTCAGGGCGGTCCGGTCGGCGGGCCCGATGATCACGCGGGCACCGGAGGCGGGCCGCCAGCCGGGGCCGCGGGCCGGGACGTGTTCCCGTACGGCGGGAATGGTGCGCGGGGCGGTGGAGAGGGGGTACGAGGAGGCGGGCGCGGGCGGTGACGGGACGGGCGCCGCCGTGGCCGCTCCGGGGCTGGTGGTCACGGCGGGCGGGGAGGCGGCGCGCGCTTCGCCCCGGCCCCCGCCCGTACATCCGGGGACGGCGAGGGTGACCAGCGCGGCGACCGCTGCCGTCGCGATGGCGTGGACCCTCCTGGCCTGCCTGGTCTCTCGCATCATGCACCGTTCCCCGTACCAACGTGGCACGGGGAACGTTGCGGCGCGACCGGGCGCCCGGTGGCTCAGGCCAGTGCGGCGAGCGCGGCGGCGGCGAAGTCGTGGTCCTGGGCGGGGGCGCCGCCGCCGACCCCGATGGCGCCCACGAGACGGTCGCCGCGCCGGACGGGCAGCCCTCCGGCGATGAACAGCAGCGGCCGGTCCAGGGCGGTGGGCAGGGTGTGGAAGGGGCCGCCGGGCAGGACGGCATCCGTGAGGTCGGCCGTCGGCGCGTTCAGCTGGAGGGCGGTGTAGGCCTTGCGGGTACTGGTCTCGCCGGAGATGAGGACGGCCCGGTCGTCGCGGCGGAAGGCGAGCGGGTGGCCGCCCGCGTCGAGGACGGTGACGCTGACCGCGATCCCGGCGGCTTCGGCGGCCGCGCGGGCGGCGTCGAGGAGGGCTTCGGCGTCCTCGGTGGTCAGGGGGGCGACGGCGGTGGTGGACATGGTGGAGGTCTCCTGCTGGTTGGTTCGTCGGGGCTCGGATCAGTGGTGTGCGGGGACGGCTTCGCCGCGGGAGGCGGCGCCCGTCACGACCCGGCTCGCGGCGGCGCGTGCGCCCGTACGCCGCTCCAGCGCGCCCGAGACCAGGGCGAGGACGAGCGCGGAGGCGGCCAGCGCGGCGCCGACCCAGTTCGGGGCGGTCCAGCCGAGTCCGGCGGCGATGACCAGGCCGCCGAGCCAGGCGGCGAGGGCGTTGCCGAGGTTGAAGGCGCCGATGTTGACGGCGGAGGCGAGGGTGGGCGCGCCCGCGGCCTGGTCGAGGACCCGCTTCTGCAGCGGGGGCACGGTCGCGAAGCCGAGGGCGCCGATGAGGACGATGGTGACGGCGGCGCCGGCCTTGCCGTGCGCGGTGAGGGTGAAGACCGCCAGGACGACGGCCAGCGCGCCCAGGGACACGTACAGCATCGGCATCAGCGCGCGGTCG
Source organism: Streptomyces sp. NPDC054883 (assembly GCF_053610645.1). Classification (NCBI taxonomy): domain Bacteria; kingdom Bacillati; phylum Actinomycetota; class Actinomycetes; order Kitasatosporales; family Streptomycetaceae; genus Streptomyces; species Streptomyces sp. NPDC054883. The sequence continues at coordinate 56,009 of NZ_JBSGYT010000041.1, forward strand.
GCGAACCGGCCGCCGATGAGGTTGCCGCCGACCATGCCCAGCCCGAAGAGGACCAGCAGCCAGGTGACGGAGGTGTCGGCGAAGCCCGCGACGTCGGTCATCATCGGGGTGATGTAGGTGATGGCGGCGAACACCCCGCCGAATCCGAGGACCGTCATCGCCATGGCGAGCAGCACCTGCACGTTGCGGAACGCGGCCAGCTCGTGGCGGATGCGGACGCCTTCGGGCCGGGGCAGTTCGGGGACCAGCTTGGCGATGCCCAGCAGGCCGAGCACGCCGAGCAGGGCGACGATCAGGAAGGTGACGCGCCAGCCGAGGGTCTGTCCGACGAGGGTGCCGAGGGGGACGCCCACCACGTTGGCCACGGTCAGGCCGGTGAACATCATGGCGATGGCGCCGGCCTTCCTCTCCGGGGCGACGAGTCCGGCCGCGACGACCGAGCCGATGCCGAAGAAGGCGCCGTGGGCGAGGGAGGCGACGACGCGTCCGGCGAGCATGACGCCGAAGGCGGGGGCGAGCGCCGAGAGCACGTTGCCCGCGATGAACAGGCCCATGAGCAGCATCAGCATCCGCTTGCGCGGCACGCGGGTGCCGAGGACGGTCATCAGGGGGGCGCCGATGACGACACCGAGGGCGTAGCCGGTGACCAGGAAGCCGGCGGTCGGGACGGTGACGCCGTAGTCGGTGGCGACCTGGGGTAGCAGGCCCATGATCACGAATTCGGTGGTGCCGATCCCGAAGGCCCCGATGGCGAGGGCGAGAAGTGCGAGAGGCATGAGGGGGTGCCCTTCCGGGGAGGGGGTGCGGTCGCGGGGCCGGGCAGGCGCAGATGCTTGCCGACGCCGCTTACAATCGACCACATTAATTGCAGACGCGGGATATATGCAAACGCGGGCTATTGCGTTCGTCGCCTATCCTTGTGGGGTAGCCAGCGGACCGCATCCGAGGAGGGGCCCATGACGGCCACCGACAGCGCACTGACCGCCCTCTCCCAGGGATGGTGCGCCCTCTCCCTCCTGCACGGCCGGATCGAGGCGCACATCGAACGGGCGCTCCAGGCGGCCCACGGGCTGAGCGTGCGCGAGTACTCGCTGCTGGACGTGCTCAGCCGCCAGCACAACGGGCCGGGCGGGCACCTGCGGATGCACCAGGTGGCCGACTCGGTGGTGCTCAGCCAGAGCGCGACGACCCGGCTCGTCAGCCGGCTGGAGGACCGCGGGCTGCTCAACCGCTACATCTGCGACACCGACCGGCGGGGCATCTACACCGACGTCAGCGAGGCGGGCCTGGCCCTGCTGACCCGGGCGCGTCCGACGAACGAAGCCGCCCTGCGCGAGGCGCTGGATTCGGCGGCGGCGGTTCCCGAGCTCGCCCCGCTGGTGGCGGCCGTGGAGAACACCCGCACGGCCGCCACCGGCTGACCGGGCGCGCGGCTACGGCTTGCCGTCGGCGGCCGAGGAGGGCTGTCCGGCACCGGGGGCCGAGGAGGGCCGCCCGGTTCCGGCGGGCGACGGCGTCGCCGACGCCCGGTCGGGGCGCGGCGGCGCGGACCGCGAAGCGGACGCCGAAGGTGCGCCCGTACGGGCCGTGGTCGGTGTCGTCCTCCCGGCCGGCGCCGTCGGGGGCGGTGTGGGAACGGGCGAGGGAACCGCGCTGGGCCCGGGCGAAGGGGACTGCACGCTCGGCGTGGGCGAGGGGATCTCGGCGGGCGCCGCGGGCGGCACCGGCCTGGCCGGCCCCTGCTCGGGCCCCAGCACGAGGTACCCGGCCAGCGCGGCCGCGGCTCCGGCCAGCCCGGCGGCCGGCCAGGTCAGGCGGCGCAGCCACACCGCCGCCACCGGCAGGCGCTTCGAGGAGCCCGGCGGGTCGGCCGGCCGCAGGTCGCGGACGGTAACCGCCTGCGCCCGCGCGCCCAGGGCCTGACGCAGCCGGTGTTCGACCTGGCGTTCGCCGTCGTGCGTCATATCCGTCCCTCCAGGATCCGTTCGAGCGCGTCCAGTGCCCGGCTCGCGTTCGATTTGACCGCCCCCCGGCTGATCCCGAGGGTGTCGGCTATCTCCGCCTCGCTGAGCTCCGCCCAGTACCGCAGCACCAGTACCTGGCGGCGGCGCGGGGTCAGCCGGCCCAGCGCCGCCAGTACTTCGCGGTGTGCCTCGTCGAGTACGACGGACGCCTCGGCGGAAGGTACGTCGGCCGTCACGGGCGGGATCCAGGCGCGCGCCGTCCGCCTGCGGCGCAGCACGGAGCGCGAGGTGTTGACGACCGCGGTGCGCAGGTAGCCCAGCGCGTTGTCGACGCCCTTGATCTGTTCCCCGTGCCGGCGGTAGAGGGCGGTGAAGGCGTCCTGCACCACGTCCTCCGCCGTGGCCAGGTCGTCCACGAGCAGCACCGCCAGCCGGACCATGCCCAGCCGGTGCGCGTGGTACAGGTCGGTGATGGTGGGCGCCGGCGGCACGCTGCCGGACCCCTGGCGCTGGTACGGGCGCGCGGGGGTGGCCGGCGCGGGGACGTCGCGGCGCAGCAGGAACGACCACAAGCCCCGCCGCGCCCGGCCGAAGCCGGGCGCGAAGGGGCTCACCGCGGGAGCGAGCGGGAACACGTACGTCCTCAGTTGCCGGTGCGGCGCCGCACCGTGTACAGGGCTCCGGCCCCGACGGCTATGAGCCCGGCGGCCCCGGCGCCCAGGGCCATGGTGGTCGCGGAGGAGCCGGTGTGCGCGAGTTCGGAGCCGGCGGCCGCTCCGGACGGCTGGGCGGACGGCACGGCGCTCGGGTTCGCGCTGCCCGGCGCGACCGTCGGGGTGGCGGAGGGCTGGGTCGGGACCGCGCTGGGCGTGCCGCTGCGGCCCGGCGTCGTGGGGACCGCGCTCGGGGCCGCGCTGGGCGTGCCGCTGCGGCTCGGCGGGAGGCTGGTGGCGGGTGCCGGGGCGCTGCTCGGGGCGACCGTCGGGGGGACGGACGGCGTCGCCTGGGCGAGGGCCGGCCCGCCGAGTGCGACGGCCATCCCGGCGGCGGCAGCGGTGACGAGCGCTGCCCGGCCGGCGGACGGGGTGGCGCGCTTGAGGTTCATCACGGTTGTTCTCCACGGTCGTGCGGTCGGGACGAGGACGCGGATCTACGCCCTACACCCCGCACGACGCGCGAGTGCCCGCGAGGTTGCCGGTGTCCCGGAAAAACTTCTCACCCCGTCGGCAGGGACCGGCAGCCGCCTCGGGGCCGCGGTGGTGGTCGGCGTCGGCGAAGAACGCGTAGCGGCCCCGCGCCAGGACGAGGGCCCGGCTGCTCGGGCCGCCGGCCCCACCGGAGTCGGCCTGGTGCACCAGCCGGATCCGGGGGTGGCGGGCCGCGCAGCGGTCGGGTTCGGCGCTGCCGCCGTCCGTCGGACCGTCGTCGACCGCGCTGGCCTCCGTCCGCTCCGCGCCCGGGGTCTGTCCCACGATCGGTTCGAGGCCCTCGCCGAGGTACGGCATCGCGTCGCAGACAGCGCTGATCACGGACAGGTCGAAGGCGGACGCACGGTGCATGCGGTGAGCATAGGGTCCGCCTCCCGGCGGCCCGTGCCGAGGTCGCCCCAGCGCCCGGCGCCCGCGGGGTTCGGCCGACCTGCCGCAATGCCCCTGCGGGGCTGACGGTGCTCGTGGAGCGCGCCCCGCCTGCCTCACTGCGGTCGGACCGGGGCAGTGGCCGGCGGCCGAGACCGGCGCTCGTGCCGACGGCGGTCGCCTGCCCGCTCTGGTACCGCACGGTGGCCGCCGCGGCCGGCCGCGCCGGGCCGCTCCCCGCGGCCGGGACGGGAGCGGCGGCGGGCGGCCCCTTGAGGGCGGCGGAGCGGTGGATCACAATCCGCAGATGCCGACGCCCCCGTACAGCAGTTGGATGCGGTACTTCTCCCCCACCGCCAACCACCGGCGGCTCGGGCTGGTCTGCCTGGGCGTGGGGGTGCAGCAGGGCCTGCTGCCCGTCGTCGGGCCGCGCGCGCTCGACCATCACGTGGCGGTGGTCGTCACCCGGGGGCAGGGGTGGTTCAGCCACGCCGACCGCCCGCCGCAGCCGGTGACCGCGCCCGCGTTGCTGTGGCTGGTGCCCGGGGTCCGACACCACTACGGACCCGATCCCCGGACCGGCTGGGACGAGTGCTTCGTGGACTTCACGGGCCACAGTGTGGAGGCGTACACCGACCTCGGCTACGTCACCCCCGACCGGCCGGTGGTCCCCTTGAGCGGGACCGCCGGAGTACGGCACGTGGTGGACGGGATCCTCCGCGCGGCCCGCGCCGGCGGCCCGCTGCTGGACGTGGAGGCGGCGGCGGCCGTACACGGGCTGCTGGTGGCCCTGCGCTACGCCCGCGCGGAAGTGTCCCGGCACGGCGACGCCGTGATGGACGCCCTGGCCCGGGACGCGCTGCTGCCCATCTCCGTCGCCGAGCACGCGGCGCGGCTCGGGATACCGTTGCCGGAACTGCGCGGGGCGGTGCGGCGCAGTACCGGCGAGGGCGTCAAGGAGTACCTCCTCGGCATCAGACTCAGCCGGGCCAAGGAACTGCTGGCCCGGACCGACCTGCCGGTCGCCGGGATCGCCCGGCGGGTCGGCTACGACGACCCCGGATACTTCAGCCGGCTCTTCAGCCGCCGCGTCGGCATGGCGCCGGGCCGCTTCCGCGCCCAGCAGTCCGTCAACGACGCTCGTGAATGATCCCTTCAGGCCGTCGCGTCCGGGCGTCGCGCGTAGCAGAACAGGTGCTCCTCCGGGTCGGCGAGTCCGCCCTCGGGGTGGAACAGGCTCGTGCCGTGGTGCAGCAGCTCCAGGCCGGCCGACTCGATCCGGGCCGTGTACTCCTGCGCGGACAGGCTGCTCACGGTGACCCGGTGCCCCATCCACTCGATGGGCAGGCCGCTGATGTCACCCGGCACCGTGGCGAGGACGAGGTACCCGCCCGGCGCCACCCACGAGGCCATCCGGGCCAACGAGGCCGCCACCTCCCGCTGTTCCATCATCAGCAGCGGGAAGAAGGCGCACACCGCGTCGAAGCCGCCCTCCCCGGGCGTGTACGTGCGCACGTCCGCCTGCTCGAAGCGGGCCCGCGGGACCCGCTCGCGGGCGAGGGCGACCATCGCGGGCGAGACGTCGATCCCGGTCACCGCGCAGCCCGCCGCGGCGAGTCGCTCGGCGGTGGGCCGGCCGGTGCCGCTGCCCACGTCCAGCACCCGGGCCCCGGCGGGCAGCCGGCCGGTGAGCCAGTCGAGGGCCTCCAGCTGCGCGGGCACCCGACCGAACGCCTCCTCGTAGCGCTCCGCGAGCGCGTCGAACACCTCGGCCGCCGACTCGGATCCACTCATCGCGATGCCTCGTTCCCTCTCATGTCCGCGGCAGATGGCCGACGTTGAGCTCGGCCATCGAGGTCCACGGGTTGCCGTTCACCTCGCTCGTCGCCTTGAGTCTGACGTACCGGGCCGTCCGGGGCGAGAAGGAGACGTCCTGCTGTCCGGCGCTGTCCGTGAACCTGCCCGAGGCCGCCGCCGGGCCCCAGTTCACCCCGTCGGCCGAGGTGAACACCTGGTAGTCCGCGACGCGCCCGTTGCTCTGGGTCTGCCGGGGCAGGCAGTGCAGCGCCGAGACGTCGTAGGAGGCGCCCAGGTCGAGGGTGATCTCGTGCGGCATCGGCGCGGTGGCCGCGTACCACTGGGTGTGCCAGATGGTGGCGCTGTTGCCGTCCAGGACGTTGGCGGCACTGCCGTTCTCGCCCGCCGTCTCCTGGCTGTCGACGGCCTTGACGCTCATCGCGCCCTGCGGCACCAGGACTTCACCGCCGCCACCCGTACCGAGATCGTCCACGGTGAGGTCGTCGAGGACGAGGTCCGCCTCGTCGTGGGAGTCCTCGCCCGTGACCTTGCGTACGCCGATCCAGGCGTCCACTCCGGCGGTGAACGTCCGGGTGAAGGTGGTGGCGGTGCGGGCCTGGCCGAGTGCCGTGGCCGTTTCCCCGGTGCCCGAGCCGGTGACGAACTGGTAGTCGCCGCCGAAGCCGGTCTCATAGGCGAAGGACACCTTGTACGTGCGCCCCTTCGTCAGGCGGAGCGTCTGCGGCAGGGTCCGGTAGACCAGGCCCTGCCGCTCCTCGTGCGACTTGAGGGAGTTGCCGCCGCTGATCACGTCGTCCACCAGCTTCCCGTTCCAGCCCGCCTGGGTGTACGGGGCGTTGCGCTGGGCGACGTGGGTGCGCGGGTCGGTGGCCGGGCCGCCGGCCCCGCCGAAGGCGAACGGGCCCCAGCCGGCGTCCGTGTTCTCGAAGTCCTCGGCGAAGTAGTGGCCGCCGAGCGGCGTACGGGCGGAGCGGACCACGCGGACGTCGTCGAGGAAGACGGTGCCCGGTCCGGCGGCGGCGGACAGCGTGAGGGTGGCGGTGGACTGGCCGGCCGGGACGTCGAAGAGCACTTTCATGCGCTGCGCGCCCGTGCCGTTCTTCTCGCTCCCGCCGAGGTTGTTCGTCAGCGGCGAGGAGTCGGCGTACACGGACGCGGCGGCGCCCGCGGCCGGGGTGACGGTGAGGGTGGCGGCCCGGCCCGTGGGGGTGGAGACCCAGACGGAAGCGGCATAGGTGCCCGGCGCCAGGCCGGTGAGCCGCTGCGCCACGGCCGGGGCGGTCCCGGCGGCCATGGTCAGCTCGTTCTGGCCCTGGGCGTTGCGGGTGACGGCGGCGCCGGTGCCGGTCACCGTCCAGGCATTCAGGTTGCCGGAGTAGAAGGAGGGGTCCTCGACGGGAGTGCCCTCGCCCCACTGGGGGTCGGCCTGGGCGGGCGCGGCACCGTTGGTGACGATGTAGGCGGTCTTCGCCGTGGCGTCGAGGGTGATCCGGCCCTGGCTGACGGCGAGGTCGCCGACCAGCCGGCGGCCGGTGTCGGTGAGCCGGTACAGCCTGGGTGCGCTCCAGCCCGCCGGCAGGGTCCAGGTGGTGGGGCCGCCCGCGTCGTTCCAGTGGTACAGCTTGCCGTCGCGGGGCAGGAGGTAGGCGCCGCCGCGCAGGACGGTACGGCCGCCGGTGGTGATCGTGCGGGTGCCGCCCGCGGTGCCGGCGGTGGTGCCGTTCGCGAGGGTGACCGTGTCGGCGGTCCACTTCACGATCGGGGACTCCTGGAGGAACTTCGTCGGCAGGTTGACGGCGAAGGTGGTGTTCAGGAAGGCCGGGTAGTCCTTCTTGCCCTGCCAGCCCTCGTACGCGGCGAGTTCCGCGCCGCCGAGCAGCGGGTCGCGGGCTGTCCAGTCGTCCTTGGCGTGGTTGGCGATGAACCGGACGATGGTGGAGTTGATGCCCTTGAGGTCGCTGCCCCCGTAGTCGACGTCGGCGGCCCAGTGGTGCCAAAGGGACTGCTCGGTGAGGGTGTTGGGGAACTCGGTGGCGAGCTGGAGACCGAGGCCGCCGATCTCGCGCTGGAGCTTGCGGGACACGTACCCGTCGCCGTACCAGACGTCCACATAGAGGAAGTCGAGCCCGGGGGCGGCCGCCTTGAGGTCCTGGAGCCGCTTCAGCCGCTGCCCGGACTGGCCGTCCTTGCGGGTGTTGACGTAGTACGACTGGTCGAGCCAGTCCCAGCCGGTCCCTCCGCTCTGGTGGGCCGGGTCGAAGGTGGCGGAAACGGGGTACTCCTCGGTGGCGTTGATGTGCACGCCGAAGTCGGCGTTGTAGGCGTGCCCTGCGGTGGTGAGGGCGTTCAGATCGGCCGCTCCGCCGAGTTTGCCGCCGATGTTCTTGTAGTCCATGTGCGCGGAGTCGTGGCCCTCGGAGGCGTAGCCCTTGAGCAGGACGAACTGGCCGAGGCCGTCCGTCGCGAGGCCGACCCGCTTGGTTTCGTCAAGGGTCTGCGCGAAGGGGTGGGTGGCCTGGGAGGCGAAGTTGAAGGGAATGCGCTGGACGACCCGGTTCGCGGTGTCCTGCCAGCCGGTGGGCGGGGTCCAGATGTCCCGGTAGGCGACGGCGGCGTCCTGCCAGTCCACGACGGAGTCCGCGTTCCGGTCGGCGGTGATCGCGATCCGGGTGTACGGGAGGGGCTCGGTGTCGGTGTCGGCGGCGCCCGCGGCCCGGTACAGCCAGTCCCCGCTCCACAGGGCGGCCCGGCGGTAGGAGCCCTTGTCGGTGACCTGTTTGCTGATGCGGCCGTTCTCGCGGGCGACGCCGCCCGCGGGCTGGTCGTAGAGGGAGTTGGAGTCGATGGCGGCGGCCAGCCTGCCGGTGTTGACCAGCCCGTACATGACCGTGGTGGCGGCGGCGTCCACGGGCGTCGCGGCGGTGACGGGCGTGAAGGTATCCCCGGTACCGGTGGTGGCGGTGTACATGCGGGCGGTGGAAAGGGCGGCGCCCGGCTGGTCGCTGCGGACGCTGACGAGGCTGTGGCCGGGGACGGAGAGGCTGCGCACCCGCAGGGCGGCGGTGTCCTCTATCGCGGTGACCTTGAACTCGACCACCGAACCGGTCACGGCCAGCCGGGACCTGATGGTCACTCCCGAGAAGCGCAGCGCGTAGTCGACGGCGGAGGCGGAGGCCGACGCGGTCACCGCGGGTGTGTAGGTGGTCCCGTTGACCACGATCGCGGTCAGCGGGTCCTCGTTTCCGTTCAGTACGTCGCCGGTGGCCCGCCGGGTGTAGCCGATGACGCGGGGGAAGCCGCCGTCGACGCTCACGGACAGCTCGGGCGAGGTGATGGTCAGGGGGCCGGCCGCAGGGGCCGCGGAGACGGGTTCGGGTACGGACACGACGAGGGTGGCGATGAGACCGGCGACCGCGGCTGCGGCCGGCCAGAGGGGGGTGCGCATCGGGCCTCCGGGAGTCGGCGCTTCCTGGCGGGGAAGACCGCACGGCTCCGGAGCCCCGCGGTCCGCTCACTGACCTGACAGCTTGCGGACCTCGGGCAGGGCGGGCCCATGGACAAAGCGGAGCGCCGTAGTGGACTTACGGCGACGGCCCCCGCCCCAGGACAGCCCGGAAGCGGTCTCAGCCGGTCCCCTCGGGCGCCAGCACCACCGCCGTTCCGTACGCGCACACCTCCGTACCGGTGTCGGCGGCCTCGGTAACGTCGAACCGCATGGCCAGGACCGCGTTGGCGCCGCGCGCCTTGGCCTGGTCGATGAGCCGGTCCATGGCCTGGTTGCGGGTCTGGACGAGCGTCTTGGTCAGGCCCCTCAGCTCGCCGCCGATCATCGATTTGAGGCCGGCGCCGATCTGGCTGCCCAGGTGCCGGGAGCGCACGGTGAGGCCGAAGACCTCCCCGACGACCCGCTCGACCCGGTAGCCGGGGGCGTCGTTCGTCGTCACCACCAGGACCCCGGTCTGCTCGGCCCCGGGGCCACCGCCGTAGTCGTCGATACCCATGGCACCCACTGTGGCGCCGGGGGTGGACGCCCGCATCCCGGGCGGGCGTCCCCGCGAGCCGGGGGCGGAGCGAGCGCCGCTGGCGCGCACCCCCCGGAACTCCCTACCATGGGCCACCCCCGCGCCGCGGGCCCCGAGGGGCCATCAAGGAGGGCACATGGAGTTAGGGCCGAACACGTCCCAGCCGCCGTTCATCGACATGCACACCCCGAGCGTCGCCCGGATGTACGACTGGCTCCTGGGTGGTGTGGAGAACTACGCCAGCGACCGCGAGGCATGTGCCCGGCTGCTGGAGATCGCACCCAGCACCCAGCTGCTCGCCCGCAACAACCGGGCGTTCCTCAGCCGGGTCGTACGGATCCTCGTCGAGGACTACGGGATCCGGCAGTTCCTCGACCACGGTTCGGGCCTGCCCACCCAGGACAACGTCCACGAGGTGGCCCAGCGCATCGACAAGGACTGCAAGGTCGCCTACATCGACAACGACCCGATGGTCCTCGCGCACGCCCAGACCACGCTGCACGACAACTCCGGCACCCTGGTGCTACCCGTGGACATGCGCGACACCGAGCGCATCCACGAAGCCACCCGGGGCTTCCTCGACTGGGAGCAGCCCATCGCCGCCCTGTTCGTGTCCGTCCTGCACTGCATCCCGGACTCGGACGACGACCGCTCCCCGTCCGCCGTCGTGCGCAAGACGGCGGCCCTGCTGCCGCCCGGCAGCTTCCTGGTGATCTGCCAGCTCGTCAGCGAGGACCCGGTGGTCCGGGACGACGTGACCCGGCTTATGGACGTCACCACGCACGGGCACTGGGGGCGCGTGCGCGAGCCCCACGAGGTGCGGCGGTACTTCGACGGGCTGGACATCCTCGAACCCGACCTCGTCGACGTGGTCGACTGGCGCCCTGACGCTTCCCCGCCGCCGCCGGAGCTGCGGCCGAAGGACTGGGTCGAGTGGGGCGGCGTGGGCCGCCTCCTCCCGGCCGCCCGGGACTCGGCGGAATGACCTGAGCGACCGGGGGCAGGGGCACCCCCGGAGCGCGTGCTCCCGCATGCGCGAAGGACGGACCAGTCCAGGAAGAGGATGACTCGATGACCATCGTGGTCACCACACCGACCGGACACGTGGGATCGCGCGTCGTGCGGCTGCTGCTCCAGGCCGGCGTCCGCCCCCGCGTTCTGGTCCGGGACCCGGCCCGGCTGGACGGGGAGACCCGCGAGCGGGTCGACGTGCGGCGGGGTGACCTGACGGACGCCGGGTTCGTCCGCGAGGCGGTGGCGGGGGTGCGGACCGTTTTCTGGGTGGATCCCACTCCCCACACGACGGCAGACCCGATCGACGCCTCGCTGTCGACCGCGGCGCCGTTGGTCGAGGCCGCCCGGGCCGGTGATGTGGGGCGGGTGGTGCTGCTGAGCAGCATCGGGGCGGAGAGGCGGCACGGGGCAGGACACATCGACGCCTTGGGCGGGATCGAGGAGGAACTCGATGCCACCGGAGCGGACGTACTGCACCTGCGGTGCGCGTACTTCTTCACGAACCTGCTGCTGGACCTGGAAGGGCTCTCCCGCGGCGTCCTGACCACGGCGTTCGACCCCGGCCACGCGATGCCGTGGGTCGATCCGCGCGACATCGGGGACGTCGTCGCGGCCCGACTGCTCGGCGACACCTGGCGGGGCCGGACCGTGCAGGCCGTGCACGGACCCGAAGACCTCACCTTCCACCAGGTCGCGCGGATCCTCACCGAAGCGCTCGGACGCCCGGTCCGGCTCGAAGCCGTCGGTGACGACGCGGTACGGGAGGCGCTGCGCTCGGCGGGGCTGCCGCCGTCGGCGGTGGAGTCAGTCGTCGGGATGACCGCCGGGTCCCGCGATCTGGTGCCCGAGCAGCCCCGCGACCTGCTCACCACCACCCCCACCCGGCTCGGCGGGTGGGCCCATGCCGAGCTGCGCCCGCTGCTGACGTAGTGAGCGCCCCGGACACTCCCCGATCGTCAGTCCTCCATGTACTGCCGGAGCGCCTCTTCGATGAGTCGGCGGCTGCGTTCGCGGGACACCGCGGCCTTCCGCAGGTTGCTGAGGGCGTTGCGGTGGTCGTCCAGGGCGCGCGGGCGGGTGACGTAGTTGGCGCCGTTGATGTGCTCGACGTACGCCAGCTCGCCCGGTCCCCCGTCGGCGAACTTGAGGTGGGTGATGGGATAGGGAGGGGCCGCGGAGTACCCCCAGGACATCTCCAGGATGCGGATGTTGACCTTGGCGACCTCCCCGGCCCGGAGCAGGTGCCGCAGTTGTTCGCGCATGACCTCCGCGTTGCCGCAGCGGCGCTGGAGCACCCCCTGATCGAGCAGCACCGTCAGGCGCGGCACCTGCCCTTCCATCAGCCTCAGCTGGCGCTGGGTGCGCAGCTGTACGACGCGGTCCATCTCGTCGTCGGAGGCGCTGGGCATCACGGCTCTGACCATGTGCCTGGCGTACGCCGGGGTCTGGAGGATCCCGGGCACCACGAGGTTCTCGTAGACGCAGATCTCCTGCGCCTCGCCTTCGAGTTGGATCAGGCGCTTGAGGAAGGTGGGGGTCACATCGCTGTACTGCTCGTACCACTCGCAGTCCTGGGCGTGCTCCAGCAGCCGCTCGACCGTCCGCATCTCCTCGTCGGCCAGGCCGTAGTGGCGGGCGAGGTCGAGGACGTCACGCGCCTTCGGCGGGCTCTCGCCGCGCTCCAGTCGGCTGATCTTCGACACCGATCCGCGAATGACGGGCGCCACGTCCCGCAGGGTGAGCCCGCGGGCCTCGCGCCACCCTCTGAGTTCCTGGCCCAGCACCCGCGCGGCCGCCGCTCGTCCTTGCTCCCTCCCGAGCGGCAGGACCGGGGCGAGCGGGTCGTGGAGCGGCCCGGGGAGGGAGCCGGACTGCGGATCGGGCAGGGGTTCGGGCAGCGCGGGCATGCGGAACTCCAATGTGACCGGGGGCGGATCTCAGTTGTCAGAATGGGGCCGTGGTCGCCTGCCCGTCCAACCTTTGGCCTGAGGCTTGGACTTCATCCGGTCAGTTGATCGAATTCGGAGCGCTTGACGCCGTCGACGAACGCCTCGATCTCCGACGCCGTGAAGATCAGGGCCGGACCGTCGGGAAAGCGCGAATTGCGCATCGCCACGGCGCCGTCGGCCAGTGCCGCCACCTCGACGCAGTTGCCGTTGCCGACGCTGGCGCTGCTCTTCACCCAGACCGCACCGGGGATCTCGCTCGCCACGATGCCATTGCGTAACTGCATGATGGGTCTCCTCGTTCCGTCGCGCATGATCGGCCAATCGCACATGGGATTGCCCGACAAACAGTTATGAGAATGCTAGCCAGCACGGTCGGCCGCGGAAGTCCCCCGAAAGGGTGCCTCAGGAGCGGTACTTCCCGGAGGATCGCCCCACGGGCCACCCCTCTACCCCAAAACAGTCTAGATTGGGCAAAACGGGCTAACCGGCGGTGCGCCGCCAGAGTGTCACGCCCTCTCCTCGCCATAGTCGTCCGTGGCGACCGCCTGGTCGCCGGCCCGGGCCGCGTGGCGCGGTCGGGCGATTGTCTTCGTAGAGGAGTCGGCTCATGCTGAAGCCCACCAGGACCGTCCTCGCTCTTACCGCCGGAAGCCTGGTGCTCGGCCTCGTCAGCGCGGGCGCCGCCATCGCCGACGAGGACCCGATGGCCGAGATCCCGGCACACCAGGAGCACAGCAGTGCCAAGCAGCAGATCTGGGGCAAGGTCGTCTCGTCCGGCCGGCTGACGATCCGCAGCAAGCCGAGCACCCGCTCGTACTCCCTGGGCAAGGTCGATCCGGGCAAGCGGATCGCGCTCGAATGCAAGCAGCGCGGGGAGCGGGTCGACGGGAACGCCCTGTGGTACCTGCTGGACAACCGCAAGGACCGGGACGAGTGGAACGACGGCGACAGCGACGGCAGCGACTCCTGGAACGACGGCCGCGAAAACGGCCGTGACGACAGCCGTGACGACAGCCGCGAAAACGGCCGCGACGACGCCAACTTGACCGACGGCCGCAACGACAACGGCAAGTCCGTCAAGAAGGCCTCGATGAAGGACAAGGAAAACAGCTGGGTGGCCGCCCGCTACGTGAAGAACCTCGACACGGTGCCGTGGTGCCGCTGATCAGCGTGCCGGGCGGCTGATCCGCCGCACGGTCCGCCGGGAGGCCGGGGCCGCGGGGCGGGGGCGGCCGCCCCGCCGGCCGGCCCGACGCCGCCGACGCGTCCGGCGGCGGCGAGACCGGGCAGGGCCCGGCGGTGGATCGGATAACCCCCGGGCAGGGTGCGCGGCTCCGGGGTGACCGGGTCCGGATGAGGGGTGAGA
>NZ_JBSGYT010000042.1:0-67104 GCF_053610645.1 Streptomyces sp. NPDC054883
CGTTCGGTCGTCCAGCCGCGGCCGCCCGAAAGCAGGTCGGGGCAGCAGCGGTTGCACGAGTTCCCACTCGGCATCGGACAGTTCATGGCGGCGTACCACGACACCATGATCCACAATTCAAGATCACTTTGACGACAGAGCCTAGGGCTCCGAGGCCAACCCCCCAGGACCGGCAGCCGGCCGTGTGCAATAGCGCGTTCCCAGACCTCGCCCTGCTGCCGGAGTCCGCGGAAGCGGGCTGGTTCTGGAGGCGGAGCCGGAAGGACCGGGGTGGGGGAGCGGACCCGCCCAACGGGCCGTAGGCCCGGACCCCGTGAAACGGGGTCACTCAGGCCTGCGGAGCAGGCCGTTCGGGGTAAGGGCCGGCCCCGTCGAGCGTAGCGAGGCGGTCGTTGCTCCGGAGCGAAGCGGAGGAGCAGGCACCGAAGGCGCCTCGGCCGAGCGCGGCGAGGCCGGTCTCTCCTGAGCGCGCAGCGCTCAGGTACCCGCTCGTCCGCCATCTGGCCCAGCTCTCGCGTCTGCTGTCGAGTAGGTCCGGTTCCGCCGTCCGGCGTCCTCGCCGGGCCGCGTGTGTGGGCGCGGGTCAGGCTGGCGCTGGCGTCGATGGACGAGGGAGGCCCTGGTGTTGCTGCCGCCGGTGGAGCCGATGTTGGCTCAGGCCGCCGAGGTGATGCCGCCGGTGCGTCCGCTCGCTTCGGGGGTGGCGTATGAGCAGAAGTTCGACGGTTATCGGGTGCTGGTGTTCACTCCGGCCGGGTCGGGTGGGCGGGTGTTGCTCCAGGCCCGCCGCGGCGCCTTGGTCCAGGGTGCGTTCCCGATCTCGTGGCGGCTGCCGAGGCGCAGTTGCCGGGCGGTCTGGTCCTCGATGGGGAGCTCCTCGTGTGGGATGCCGAGGCGGGCGTCTTGTCGTTCGAGGGGTTGCAGCGTCGGGCTGCCGCCCGCACCCGCAGCGCTCCCGCGCTGGCCGCGAGGATGCCGGCCTTTTTCGTGGTGTTCGATGTCTTGCAGACCGACGGCCAAGAACTGCTGCACCTGCCGTATGTGGAGCGCCGCGCCCGCCTGGAGGCCCTGTTCGCCGACCAAGCCCTGACGGCCCCGTGGACCCTGTGTCCGATGACCACTGACCCGGCCCAGGCTCGCGAATGGCTGGAGTCGTGGACGGACGTGTCCGGCGTCGAAGGCATCGTGGTCAAGCCCCAGACCAGCCGCTACATGCCGGGCCGTAGGGGGGGCGTGGACCAAGGTCCGCCGCCGGGACACCACCGAGGCGATCATCGGCGCCATCACCGGCACCCTCACCCGCCCGCAGCTCCTGATCCTCGGCCGCCACGACCACACGGGCCGGCTGCGCGCGGTCGGCCGCACCGTCCCGCTGCGCACGGAGGCGGCCCGCCTGGTCGCCGAGCACCTGACGGCCGCCGGCCCGGGACACCCGTGGGAGGGCGTCGCGTTCGCCGCGACCTGGGGGTCCCGTGGGGACGTCCCGGACGTGCGCCTGGTCCGCCCCGACCTGGTGGCCGAGATCAGCGCCGACCGCTCGATCGACCGGGGCGGCGTCTGGCGCCACCCGCTCCGCTTCCGGCGGCTGCGCCCGGACGTGACCGTGGACGACGTCCCGCGGTTCGGGGAGGGTCCGGCCGCCGCAGCCGGCTGACCGGATTTCCGGCGTGGTCCGCAGGGGGTTGCGGGGCTAAGAAGCCACCTCATTTGACGAGTCTGCGGTAGCAGATGAGGGTGCAGGCGATGCTGGTGAAAGCGAGGAAGTGCTCGGCTTTGCGGAGTACGGCGGCCTGTTCATCAAGGACCGCTCGTCGGGTGGGGACCTGCTCAAGCCGCCGACCGACTACACGCGGCTGCGCACCATGGGCCTTTTTCACGGTGTGGCGGCCTGTCCCGCCGACCGGGTACGTGGCGCTCGGGGACGTGGTCTGGCCCCTCATGGACAAGCCAGGAGCTGAAAGGCGGGTCGCCTGCGTGAAGAAGACGCATGCAGGGCGCGACTACGTTCGCCGCGCCGAGCTGGGGAAACATCCCTTGCTGACAGGAAGCTCCTCTACCGGCGAGAGGTGGAGCTACCGGGCTGTCCTGCCGCCGCTGTTCCCGGACGGGGATGACGGGGAACGTCTGCTGCTGCTCGCAGGCACGTTCAGCGAGGGCCCCGAAGAGGACCACGCGCCGACCGAAGAGAACGTGGATCCTGGACCTGCCGGCGGTCGTGGACAAGGTGGACCATCTGCCGGAACTGAAGCTGACGTCCTACGACACACCGCCGGAGATGATCGTCGTCGTCGACCGCAAGGTGACCGTGCCGTACTCGATGGTCAAGGACACGGGCCGGCCCGAGACGTGGAAGGTGACCGATTCGCCGTTCTACAAAGCCCAGCGCAAGCGGCACTTCCAGCTCGTACGCCATGTCGACTCCGGGGCGAAGGAAGCGGGTCGATCCGCGAGGAAATCGAGCAGGGCGTCACCACCGAGCAGAGCGAGGAGTTCTCCGAGGCCACCGGCATCACCGTCGGCGTCACCACCGGCGTGGAAGCTGGCGGATCCTTCATGGGCATCGGCGCCTCCGCCAGCGTGGAGAGCTCGGTCAGTACGTCCATCGAGCTCGGCTACACCCGCCGCTACGGTGTGCAGACCTGCCAAGCCAAACGGGTCGCCGTCACCTACGACGTCCCCGCCGGTCACGCTGGTGCGCTGTGGTCCGACACCCACGAAATCGTCCCCATCCGCGGCGACGGCGTCCTGGTGGGCAAAGAGAGCCTGATGCTGCACAGCGGCTCCTACACCGGCCGCACCTACCCCCACACCGCCGACGTTCCGCCCCAGGTCAATCCGGCCCCTACCAGCGACCAGCTCCAAGCCGCCAAGAACGCAGACGTCCTGCCCGACGAGCTGGTCAAGAACCTGCGTGAGCTGGAAGCCGCCACCTTCATGCCCACCACCAGCCGCTGAGCTCCGAGGTCATTCAGCTGACCCCAGCCACCTGGTCGTGCACGGCATTGAGCCAGGCCAGACCGCGTTTGTAGCCGTAATGCTTGGGTGAGGGCCCGGCGTTGATCTCTGGGCCGGGACGACGACGTGTAGACCGTCAACGGAGGCGAGCAGCCCGCCCGCCGTCCCCGGGCCCCCTACCAAAGCTGCTGCCAAATGGAAGCAGGCTCGTCACGGCCGGTTCCGGGACGGACGGCTACCTCCTGCTGACCGGGTCCTGAAAAACGTGTGACAGGGGTGTCGCCTGCTGGGGGCGACGCCGACCGCGGCCCGTGCCGCGGCCCCGTCTCGGGGAATCCCGAAGAACCCTCGCGACCGGGTCGGGCCAAGGGGCGATTGGTCGCCCGCGTCCCCCGACCGGGTCCGCGCCGAGGTGCCTGCCGTCCGATGAGAGCCCGTTGGATGTCGCGCCGTGCCGCCCGACGGACACCGACCCGAATACACTGTGTATTTGTTCATGTGCGCCGAGTGTTCACGGGGAGGTCGGCTTCCCTCGGCCTTCCGCTTCGTGGATGCCGCCCCGACCGCAGTGCCCGCCTGGGGGCGGCGACCGCCATCGACGGCGCCACGCGATGCGGACCCACCGTCCGCATCATCCGATTCCTCAGTGAGAACCAACGGAGAGGTCCCCCATGGCCGAGGCATATTTCGCGTTCCGGGACGCGGCGGTGCGCGAGGAGTTCGTCATCAAGCTCACCGACCCCGCCAGGATCGACCACGCCAGAAGAATCCTGCTCGGGCAGGAGCAGGAGCGGGTGCACGTCCACGGAAGGATCGTCAAGCGGGCCGAACCCTACAACCCGGGCTGGAGCTTCCACCTCGACCCGGCCACCATCGACTTCTTCGACGTCGCCATCGAGGTGTGCGACGCGACCATCCAATACACCGAGGACCACCTGGACGAGGCGTGCGGCGCCTTCCTGCCCGGATGCCACTGGTGCCCGTGGAGCTCGTACCTCGTCCGCGAGGTCGGGGGCCTTCCGGGCAAGAAGATCGCCGACGGCTGGGCGGCCCTGAAGGACACCGTCTTCGCCGCGGGCATCGACGCCGCGTCCGTCGTCCCGGGCAGTGCAACGGACCTGTACCTGTTCAAGGGCGACCAGTACGCGCGCTACCGCGCCACCGACGAGAAGATCACCAACGGCCCCAAGACCATCGCCGCCGGCTGGGCCGGACTCAAGGGCACCACGTTCGCCGCGGGCATCGACGCCGCGTGTGCCGTCCCCGGCAGCGCAACGGACCTGTACCTCTTCAAGGGCGACCAGTATCTGCGCTACCGCACCGGCGAGGAAAAGGTCACCTCCGGCCCCAAGGCCATCGCCGCCGGTTGGGCCGGACTCAAAGGCACCTTCCTCGCCGACGGCATCGACGCCGCGTGCGCGGCCCCGGGCAGGCCGTTGGCCGTGTACCTGTTCAAGGGTTCCCAGTACGCGGAGTACCAGACCTCCGACGAGAAGATCACCGCTGGCCCGAAGGCCATCGCTCACACCTGGCAACTCGCCGAGGAGTTCACCACCGGTCTCGACGAGGTCTGCCGCGTCCCCGGCCACGCCACCGACCTCTACTTCTTCAAGAACGACCGATACGCACGCGCCCGCTGACCCCCCCGGCCTCCGGGGAGGAAACGGTCACTCGCCACAGGCTCGGTGCGACCTCCCGGCTGCACGTCGCGACGTCCCCGGGGCGCGGAGCCGACGGCCGACGGCTCCACGCCCCGGGGGCAGCCCTGTGATGGGAGGGTTGCGTCTACGAACACCCGTCTCGACGAGCGCCTGGAAGTGACACAGAATTGTGTATTCCCTGCCACACAGACGGTTCCGACCTGCGACGCGACCTGCCGGGCGGTGGGGCGACTTGGTAGCGTTCTGTGTCACATCGAGTCGAAAGGAGCGCCGTCGTGTCCCTGGCCGCGCTGCCGCGTCCGGGCAAACCGTGTGCCGCTGGTCGTCGCGGTCGACCGCTTCCTCGACCGTTTCCTTGAGGTGCCCACCACCGGCTCGACCTACGCGGGCACCCTCGCCCGGCTCCTCGACCTCCTCGGCGACACGTTCCTCACCGGCGACCTGTCCCGCGAGCAGGTCGAGGCCGTCATGACCCGGTGGAACGCGAGCGCGGCGAACATGTGGAACAAGCGCCTGTCTGCTCGCCCGCAGCTCTTGATCCTCGGCCGCCACGACGAGGCGGACCGACTGCGTGCGGTCGGCAAGGCGTCCTCCCTGGGCGCGGTGACGGCCCGCTCGAACCGGCAGATGTCGGATCAGCATCCCGCGGAGTGGCTGCCTTCGTCGGCAGACGCGCTGTGCCGGGACGGCGTGGAGTGGACCGCGACCAAGCTCCGCTGGGGCCTGGCGGTGGACGAGCTGGGGCGGGACAGGCTGCTGGACATCGCGGCCGGCTGCGGCGGCACCGACGTGGAGTTCACCCCCCGCCCTGTAGGCGGGCCGTAGTAGACCAGGCTGTTTTGGAGGGGCCCCGGCTCGGGCCGCCGCCACCACTTGGCGGCGGCCCGGGGCGTTGTGTGCCCCGATCCGCTGCTTGGGGGCCGGGGCTGTCGTGCGGGTGGGGGGTGTCAGCGGCGGTAGATGACGTACAGCTTGTCGGTGTGGAGGCGCCGGTCCTTCGGGAAATCGCCACCCAGGTGAAGCGGATGTCCTTGATCGGCTCGTCGCCGATGTTGAGAGCCGCGCGCTGCACAATCTCTGCCTTCCTGGTCAGGAGGTCTCGTCGAGCTTGGCCCGGATCAACGTCACGAGGCGCAGCCTGACGCCGCCATCGCGCTCATGGCCGGGGACTACCCCTGCCCCTCGTCAGCAGACCCAGCGCCAACCCCCTGGCCTTTGGATGTGCGGCAGTCTCCCGCGCACATCAGAACCGTCAGGCTAGGTCCAGGAGCTGTTCGCGATGCCCCCGAAGCCTCGGTCTGGCAGGACCCAGCCTTGGCGCCGTTGTTCGCCTCAGGGGCATTCGCCGACGAGGCGGCCAGCGTGACAGATACCGAAGGTCCAACCGGCTTCGGTAGCCAGCCGTTCGACCTCGGCGTACGACCGGCCAGTGATGCGCTGGTCAGCGGCGAAGAGCCGCCCGCCGATGATGCGCTTGTGCCAGTGCTCGGTGATGCCGAACGTGTCGTTGTCCAGGTCCCGGATCAGATCGCCGACCTCGCGCACGCCGCGGCCGCGGCCCCCGCGCACGCAAGACCGCCACCAGCCATCTCGCCGCCTTCTTCATCTGGTCAGCAAGGTGATCCGGAGAAACGGCCCGGGGAGGGCCGATCCTTCACCTACGCGTCTGCTACTCGAAAATACAAAACAGCTATGTAGATGCAGGGGTGAAGGGCTGCTAGAGTCCGCATGCGCTGCTCGCGACAGGGCGGCGAGATGGCCGGTACGAACCCCAGGTCTGCCTCTGAGCGGCGTACATCCGCGAGGCAGGCAGCCGTTGTGATGCCGTGGCAATTCCGCACCAACGACGCCCGTGCGCCTCTTCCGCTCCGTACCGCCCATGCCGCCTTTGAGGCCCATCGCCCGCTCACCGCTCGTCGCTTATCGCCCGTCAGATGGGGAGATCCACATGAACGCAGGACTTCTGCGCCGCTTCGCCACAGGCAGGACGGTCCTCCTAGGCGCCGTTCTGGCCTTTGCAGTGCCGGGAACCGCCTACGCCAACACCGTGAGCGTGACCGTGAAGACCCCTGGTGCCACCAGCGGCCCCGCCTCCGCCAACTCGGAGATATCGACCCACGCGGACTGTTCCAGCGGTCTCATCTCCGGCGGCGGGATCAACCAGGCCATCGGCACCGGCGCGAGCGTGAACGGCAATCACGTCAACGGCACCTCGCCCAGCTCCGACGGCACCACCGAATACACCAGCTCCACCGGCGTCGTCGGCACCGACGTGACGCACTGGCTCGGCATCGGCGGAAGCGGGGGCCAGGTCAACGCCTCCTTCTCCACCACCCCTTACGCCATGTGCTTCGCCAGCAACCTGATCAACCACACCCAGGTCGTCATGAACAAGGTCAACGCACCCACCGCCGCAGCGACCGTGGGCCGCGTCACGGCGACCTGCCCGGCCAACACCCGCCTCCTCGGCGGCGGCGCCCGTACCACCCCGGGCAACACGGGCAGCCTCAAGACGATCGCGAGCTTCCCCACCTTTAACAACTCCGCCCACAGCTTCGGCGCGAAGGCCGCGGCGGACGGAGAGACGAACCCCGACTCCTGGACGGCCGTGGGCTGGGACTCCGCCGTCAACAGTGCCAACTACACCTACGCCTACGCGATCTGCAGCGGAAGCGGCATCAACGTCAGCGGCGCCACGGTGAAGGTCCGCTACACCGAGGTGAGCGGCCCGACCACGGGCAGCACCGGCCAGACGGCGACCGTAGGCTGCGGCCAGGGCGACGGCAACCTGGTCAGCGGCGGCGCCGCGATCAGCGGGGGCAGCGTGACCACCACCGACTTCACCGGTCCGGGTTCGGGCGGCGACCACCTCAACGGCAGCTTCCCCAGCACCTCCGGCGGCGCCGCGGTCAGCGACGGGACCACCACGGCGGCGTACTGGACGGCTTCCGCCCACACCGGCGGACAGTCCTCGGCCGGCACCTACACCGAGGCGTGGGCACTGTGCGCCAACGACGGAGTCTGAAACAGCGGTTGCGGACAACCGGACAGTTCGGCCATGCACATGAATAACAAGAGAGAGAATCCGATGAGCACGAGAATCCGGCGGGGCTCCGCCACGGGCAAGGCCCTGATCCTGGCCGCCCTGCTGACCGTGGCGGTGCCGGGAGCCGCGTACGCCAAGACCGTCGACATCACCGTGATCACCCCTGGGGCCACCATGGGCCCCGCGACCCCCTTCACCGGGGTCTCCTCGCACGCGGACTGCGCCGACGGCCTCGTATCGGGCGGTGGGGCCGACCAGACCATCGGAAACGACGAGAGTTCCAACGGCAACCACGTGATGGGCATGGTGCCCAGTGCCGACGGCGCCACCGAGTACACCGACACGCCCGGGATCGTCGGCAGCGACGCCACGCACTGGATGGCGTTCGGCGGAAGCGGGAGCCACAGCAGCACCGCCTTCTCCACCACCCCCTACGCGGTCTGCCTCCACAGCAACCTGATCAGGCACACCCAGGTGGTCATGAACAAGGCCCCCGGGCCATCCGCCGGGCTGTCGTCCAAGCTCGTGACGGCGACCTGCCCGGCCGGCACGGTCCTGATCGGCGGCGGCGCCCGCACCACCCCGGCCAGCGTCGGCAGCCTCAAGCCGATCGCCAGCTTCCCCACCTTCAACGACGCCGAGCACCACTTCGGCTCGATCGCCGCGGGCGACAGCGAGCGCGACCCCGACTCCTGGACGGCGGTCGGGGGGATCGGCGGCGGACGCGGCGCGGACAACATGACCTACGCCTACGCGATCTGCAGCACAGACGACATAGACCTCAAGCACACCTCCACGACGGTTCACTTCACCGAGGTCAGCGGCCCAAACACGGCCTCCACGGGCCAGACGGCGACGGCCGGCTGCTCCCGCGGGGAAGGGGAGCTGGTCAGCGGCGGCGCCGCGATCAGCGGAGGCAACGTGACCACGACCGACTTCAGCAAGGCGACGTCGGGCGGCCCCCACCTCAACGGCAGCTTCCCGAGTGATGCCGCCGGCAACCCTGTCCGCGACGGGGGCGCCAACCCCTCGTACTGGACGTCAGCTACCCATAGCGGCGGTTCGCCCTCACAGGGCAGTTACTCCGACGTCTGGGCGCTCTGCCTGGACGTGCAGCACGGGCACAAGCGGTAGCTCCCCGAACAGCTGCCCCGGAGCGGACCCGCGGACCCTCCTGCCTCAGGAGGGTCCGCTCTTCCGTCGGGCGGGGACGATCCGATGATGTCGCCCAGATCGATGGCAGCGGCAACGGAGCCGCCAGCAGCCCCGCGACCTGTCGCTGAGGGGGAGGGCGGTTGCGGTATCGGTGGTCCGGTGAGCTGGGGTGTTGCAGGTCCACGTGAGAACGGCTTCACGGCGTCAGGCCGTAGCTGCCGTCGTCTGCCCGCCGGGGATTACGGGACCTTAGAGTGCGGCACTAGAGGGCATACGGGCAGGCCCTGTTTTCCTGGCGATGCGGCGGCATCGTCGCGGAACAGGGCCTGTGCCTTGAGACGTGCCGTGGCCGGTGGTAATCGCCTCAGCGGACGATCTTGACGCCGAAGCGGTTGCCGAGGGCGAGGCCGAGGGCGGTGTGGAAGTGGGCGTACATCTCCAGTCCGCGGGCCGCTTGGAGGGGGCCGAGGTCGATGCACTGGGTGCCTGAGTGGGTGCAGGTGGCAGAGGGCGCGGGTCAGGCCAGGCGGGATCCGAGGCGGAAGCGCATTTCAACCGCGGACCGGCGGATGTCCTGGGGCTGCTCGGCGACGCCGAGCAGCCCCAGGAGCACCATCAGTGCCCTCGCTTCGTCCGCGCTGATCAGCTTCAGGTGCGTCTCGGTGACCCGGTCGACCAGCAGTTCCACCGTTTCGTCCATGCCGGGATCAACGCTGGACACGTGTGCACGGCACCCGGCAGCCACCGGCCTGAACCGACATGGATGACATCCCGGGCACTGCCGGGCCGGGCCTGGCGGGCGGGAGTCGTCCAGTGCGGTGGACTCTGGAAGGGAGGACGGCGAGGGAGGTTCCAGGATGACCTTGAGACCGCCGGTTGAGCCGATGTTGGCGCAGGCCGCTGAGGTGATGCCGCCGGTGCGTCCGCTC
Organism: Streptomyces sp. NPDC054883; assembly: GCF_053610645.1. Lineage (NCBI taxonomy): Bacteria > Bacillati > Actinomycetota > Actinomycetes > Kitasatosporales > Streptomycetaceae > Streptomyces > Streptomyces sp. NPDC054883. The sequence goes on from NZ_JBSGYT010000042.1 coordinate 9,747, forward strand.
GCTTCGGGGGTGGCGTATGAGCAGAAGTTCGACGGGTACCGGGCGCTGGTGTTTACTCCGGCCGGGCCGGGTGGGCGGGTGCTGCTCCAGACCCGCCGCGGGTCTCTGGTCCAGGGCGCGTTCCCCGATCTCGTCGCGGCTGGCGAGGCGCAGCTCCCCGCCGGCCTGGTCCTCGATGGCGAGCTCCTCGTGTGGGATGCCGAGGCGGGCGTCTTGTCGTTCGAGGGGTTGCAGCGTCGGGCTGCCGCCCGCACCCGCAGCGCTCCCGCGCTGGCCGCGAGGATGCCGGCCTTCTTCGTGGTGTTCGATGTCTTGCAGATCGGCGGCCGGGAGCTGCTCGACCTGCCGTATGTGGAGCGCCGCGCCCGCCTGGAGACCCTGTTCACCGACCAAGCCCTGACAGCCCCGTGGACCCTGTGTCCGATGACCACTGACCCGACCAAGGCCCGCGAATGGCTGGAGTCGTGGACGGACGTGTCCGGCGTCGAAGGCATCGTGGTCAAGCCCCAGACCAGCCGCTACATGCCGGGCCACAGGGGGGCGTGGACCAAGGTCAGACGAGGGGACACCACCGAGGCGATCATCGGCGCCACCACCGGCACCCTCACCCGCCCGCAGCTCCTCGTCCTCGGCCGCCACGACCGGGACGGCCGGCTGCGCGCGGTCGGCCGCACCGTCCCGCTGCGCACGGAGGCGGCCCGCCTGGTCGCCGAGCACCTGACGGCCGCCGATCCCGGACATCCCTGGGAGGGTGTCACGTTCGCCGCGACCTGGGGGTCCCGTGACGTCCTGGACGTGCGCCTGGTCCGCCCCGACCTGGTGGCCGAGATCAGCGCCGACCGCGCAGTCGACCAGGGCGGCGTCTGGCGCCACCCACTCCGCTTCAAACGGCTGCGCCTGGACGTGACCGTGGACGACGTCCCGCGGTTCGGGAAGGGGCTGGCAGCGGCGGCCGGATGACCGGCGCATCTTGATGCCGGTTTCATCGTTTGGCCACGTATGAAGATCTTTGCTTCCTCCACGCTTGCTGTCGCGGCCCTGCTCCTAGCCACTGTTCCCGCCTCGGCCGACACCCCCGGCTCGGGCAAGGGTGCTATCGGGCAGGACAGTTCATCGCTCGGCTCCGGCGGCTCCGGCGGCTCCGACTTCGGAGACAGTGATGGCCACGCGTTCTCGAACCGCCATCTCACGAAGACGGGCGACCCGGGGGCCCTCTCCGATCTGGTCAACAACCTGACGAACCCGCAGCCGCAGTGAACAAGCCCTGAGCCGGCCGACGGCATCGACCGCCGTCCTGCCGCCCCGCCTGAGCGGGCACCCAATCGACGACCCCCTGCGCGGGCCGCCACCACCCGGTGGCGGCCCGCGCTGTCGACTCTCGTCCTCGAGGGCGCCCAGGAGCATCATGATCGCTCTGGCTTCGTCCTCGGTCAGTAGCTTGAGCCGGGTTTCGCCCGCGGCATCGAGGAGCGCGTTGAGGAAGTCTTCGTCCATGCCGGATCAACGCCCCACGGCCTTCACCGCCACAGCCGTGCGCGGGCGGCCGGCAGCTGGGGCCGGTGGCCGGGCATCGGGCTACGCCTGGCCGGCCCTCCTGGGGCGGTGGAGGGGCCGGTGATGGTGCGAGGCTGGATTGAGAGCCTTTGTGAGGAGAAGCGCGAATGCAGCCTATTTGGTCTGGTGCGATCAGTTTTGGGCTGGTGACGATTCCGATCAAGGTCTATCCGGCGACGAGTCGCATGCGATCTCGCTGCACCAGTTCCACACCGCTGACGGGGGCCGGATCCGCTACCGCAAGGTGTGCGAGGCCGACGGAAAGGAGCTGACCCAGGAGGAGATCACCCGCGGATACGAGACAGCCACCGGCACCCTGATCCCCGTCACCGACGAGGACCTGGACGCGCTACCGTTGCCGACGGCGAAGGCCATCGAGATCGTCGCTTTCGTGCCCACCGAGAGCATCGACCCGATCCGGATCGGCGCCTCCTACTACCTGGCCGCCGAGGGTGTCGCCGCCAAACCGTACGAACTGCTGCGCCAAGCCCTGGAGCGGTCCTCGAAGGTGGCGGTGGCCAAGTTCGCGATGCGCGACCGGGAGCGGCTGGGCCTGCTGCGGGTCCTGGACGATGTGATCGTGTTGCACGGGATGCGGTGGCCGGACGAGATCAGGGACTCCGGGCAGGTCGAGGTGCCGGACGTGGAGGTCTCCGATGAGGAAGTCGAGGCGGCGGTCGCGCTCGCGGACACCCTCTCCGGCAGGGATCTCGACCAGATGCACGACGAGTACCGCGAGGCGCTGGAGAAGCTGATCGAGGCCAAGACTGCCGGCACCCGGCCCGAGCCGGTCGAGACCCCCGCCCCGGTCTCGGCGGAGGTCGTGGACCTGATGGCGATGCTGGAGAAGTCCGTCAGCGAAGCCAAAGCCTCCCGCAGCGGCGGGGCCGATGCCACCGTCCACGACCTGCCCGCCGCAAAGAAGACCATCAAGAAGACAGCAGCGGCGAAGAAGGCGGCAGCCAAGCAGGCTCCGGCGAAGAAGAGCGCCGGCCGCAAACCCCGCAGCGCCTGAACCGGTCCGGCCTGCTCGGTCTCGCGGGCCTGACCGCCGGTCCTTTTCAGGGGGCTTGGCCGGGGTCGGTTTGGTGTCACCGGGCCGGGAGTGTGCTGATGCAGGGCCGGCGGGGTCGCGTGCCGTGGTGCCGCCGTCTGTGTCCTTGCTCCGTTCGAGGGCGACTGTCTTTCTCCCGAACACGCGGAAATCTGTGTCGGCTGGAGTAGACATTACGTGGTCGGATGGTTATGGTTTCTCTCGTAACCGAGAAGGACCGCAGGGCCTGGCAGAGACGAACTGCCGGGCAGCAGTACACGCAGTACCCGTAGTTGCAGTGCGCAGGACGGTGCGGTGACGGAGTTTCGAAGCCAGAGCGGTTGCAGGACGGCGACGGGACTGGTGACCGGACCGGGTGGCCCGCAGTGATCAGGGGCCGCCGCAAGCAGTTCCGCAGTGGCAGTACCCGTAGTAAGTGCAGTTCGCAGTACCCAGCAGTGAAGTAGTGAGCAGCACCTCGGTGAAGGCGTCGGCTGCGGACGCGCGCACCGGGAGGTTCGGCAGTGGGGTTCTAAGCCAGAGCAGACGCAGGATGGGCGACGGGGCTGGCTGCCGAAGAGTGGCGCTCTGACAGGTCACCAGCAGTACGCAACACCCGGCAGTACACGCAGTTCGCAGTAAGAGCAGTACCCGCGTTGTAGCAGTTCGCAGTATCAGCAGTACGCAGTTCCCGTTTGGTAAGTGAGTGATCCAGAGGGAAAGAACGGAGGAACCAAGGCGCCATCAGGATCGCCCGGACGCCACGCGAGTCCGGGTACCGCAGGACATCGATAGTGAGGTGGTCTCCGGTCACGCATCCGCGATCCCCGCATTCCCCTCCCTCCCCCGGGTGGGCATGCGGATACAGAAGGCCGGCGCAGTACCAGGGCCGGCAGATGGTGTAGCAGTTCCTTCGGGGCCCTGGTGCCATTGGCACCAGGGCCCCTCCACGTGTTCCACAGAGAGGTGCGATGACAGCAGACGATCCGTTCGGCCGTCTCGATGACGACGACTACCCCGCCTACACGATGGGCCGGGCCGCCGACATGCTCGGCACTACCCAAGGCTTCCTCCGCGCGATCGGCGAGCACCGCCTGATCACCCCCCTGCGTTCCGCGGGCGGTCACCGCCGCTACTCCCGCTACCAGCTGCGTATCGCCGCCCGCGCCCGCGAGCTCGTCGACCAGGGCACCCCGATCGAGGCGGCCTGCCGGATCGTCATCCTCGAAGACCAACTCGTAGAAGCCCAACGCATCAACGCCGAATACCGCCGTACCGCCCAATCCCCGTCTCCTCCGGCCGCGGCCTGAAGACCGGCCGGAACCGCCGCCACGGCCGGCGACCCGCCGCACCCGTGCACCGGCCCCGGGTGGTCGTGCGGCGGCCGTGTTGCAGAACCGATTCTGCTCCCGCTCGTCGAGAATGGGATCCACACCGCCCCGGAAGGCCCCGAGCGTCCGGGGCGGCCCCCACGCATCGGGCACGTACCGGACGGTGCGGCAGTTTGTGTACGGGGACAGCGAGCTGCAGAGCGCCCTGGGCGGCCGTTACGTGCGGGCAACCCGGTCGGCGCGTCCCGCGCTGCTCCTCGGTGCAGCGGCCTTCTCCGATCGGGGCGGACCCCGGGGCGATTTTGACTTCGCCTGTTACCGGTGGTTGCGATGTGCTTTTGCGGGCAGACGAGTCTGTCGGCGAGGTCACTGGGGCAAGGACGGCTGTATGTATCAGGCTGCGAAGGAAGACGGCCGACAACTGTTGGCGGGTCGTTCATCGATGGTGTCCGCGGTGTTCGCCGGTGATGAGAAGATCGCCGATGCCCGCGGCTTGGCTCTGTCGTTTCTGGCGGATCTGCACACGGTGCACGGGTTGCCGGTGTCCGAGCGGGTGACGGACACGGTGGAGCTGGTGGTGAGCGAGCTGGTGACCAATGCCCGCAAACATGCCCCGGGCCCGTACGTGCTGGGGCTGGAGGCGTGTGACGGCGCTGTCGAGGTGAGCGTCTGGGACAGTGAGCCGACCTTGCCCACGGTCCAGGCCGCCGACCCGCATCGGATAGGCCGGCACGGTCTGGAGATCGTCACGACCATGTGCCGGAGCTTCGAGATGCGCCGAGAACCGGTAGGCAAGCGCATCAAGGCGGCCGTCGCACTGTCCGACGGTTGGGGCACGGGCATCGGCGCCCCGCAGACGGTGTGATCGCAGAGCCCCTCAGGCCCGGGCCGAAGCGGTCCGGGGAGAGCGACCAGCTCCGGTCCGGGCCAGGCCGCCTGCGGGTAAGTGACGTCGGGTGGACTGACGCCACCACCGTCATGGCCGGTGCTTAGAGGTCATCTCATTTGGGTGGTTGGGTAGGCTGTCGGTCGTGGTGGGGATTGTTGAGCGGCTTGTGCCGGATGAGTTATGGGTGTTGTTCCAGCGGGTGGTGCCGGAGGCGCCGTCGCGGCCTCAGGGCGGTGGCCGGCGTCGGCACGGTGACCGGGAGGTGCTGGCGGCGATCGTGTTTGTCGCTACCTCGGGTTGTACCTGGCAGCAGCTGCCAGCGGCATTGTTCGGGCCGTCGGGGGCGACAGCTCACCGGCGGTTCTCCGAGTGGAGCAAGGCCCGGGTGTGGGCCAAACTCCACCGCCTGGTGCTCGACGAACTCGGCGCCCGCGGCGACTTGGACTGGTCCCGCTGCGCGATCGACTCCGTCAACATGCGGGCCCTGAAAAGGGGGACCTGACAGGTCCGAATCCTGTTGACCGTGGCAAGTTCGTGTCGAAGATCCACTTGATCACGGAGCGGACCGGTCTGCCCCTGTCCATCGGGATCTCCGGGGCGAACCTGCACGACAGCCAGGCCCTGGAGCCCCTCGTCCGCGGGATACCGCCCATCCGCTCGCGCCGGGGCCGCCGAAGGCGCAAGCCCGGCAAGCTCCACGCGGACAAGGGATACGACTACCCCCACCTGCGACGATGGTTACGCGGACGCGGCATCAAGCACCGCATCGCCCGCAAGGGCATCGAGTCCTCGCAGCGTCTTGGCCGACACCGCTGGACCATCGAACGCACCATGGCCTGGCTCGCCGGCTGCCGCCGCCTGCACCGCCGCTACGAACGCAAAGCCGAACACTTCCTCGCCTTCACCAGCATCGCCTGCACCCTCATCTGCTACCGCAGACTGGCCAAATGAGATGACGTCTTAGGAACAGTTCGGCTGTCTCAGCCACTGAACTGTCTCACCTGGCTTGCGCGACGACCCATGCGAATGGTCCTGCTGTCGGAGGCCGAGGTGTCTCAACAGCCCGTGTGATCCATTGCCGATTCTTTACCGTATCGCCTTAAGAAGCCTCGGCAACCTCGCTCAGTCATGCAACATCTGCGCCGTGCAAGCGCCGGGTGCTTGAAGTTCCCGTGACAGCGATTCCCCTAGGGATTGCCATCGAAAGTTGACCACCTCGAGCAGAGATGAGTGGGCGCTGTCAGTGCTCACTGGTACAGATGCCCCATGCCTAGCGACCGGCCACGCATGTCTCGGCCATTACGGGAACTGCTCCATGCCATGCGAAGCACAGGATGCGCCCTCCAAGTGCAGCTGGGTGAACTCGTCCCGCAGCAGGCTGGCCTGCATCCGTTCGTCCGCGATCTGGGCCTGGAGGTGCGGGTCACTGTCCATGGTCGTGATGACCTTGTCCAGGCCCGCGTGCAGTCGGGCGGCGCCGGGGCCGATGGCGACCAGCTCGCCCTGTCGGCGGGCTTTGAGGAGCTCGACGAGCTTGCGGGCTGCGGCCAGCTCGAGCTGGTTGTCGAACTCTTTGCGCCAGTTCTGATCGATCTGGCCGTAGCCGGCGGTGACCTGGTTGGCCAGGGCCCGGCGGGCAGCGTGCTTGAGCTGGATTCCGAGCGCAATCTCCCCGTCAGGCTGCTGGGCGGTGATGATCGCCATGGTTCTGCGGAACATGTGCGGCCTCACCAGGCCCTCGGGGATGGCTTCCAGCCCGGTCCGGTCCAGCGTCCTGTTGATGTTCTCGATGAAGAAGTCGATGTCGCGGAACGCGTCAAACCCGGCCCGGCCACGGGTTCCTTCCGGCAGGAACCCGCTGGGTGGGGCCAGGGTGGCGAAGATGTGGCTGTCGTGCCAGGACAGGCGTTCGGCGACCGCCACGGCCTGTGCGACCGGCTCGGTGATCCACCACTTGAGGCGGGGCCGGGATTCGTCGTGCTTGACCTTCCGCGAGGCGAGGGCCGGAGAGCCGAAGTGCTGGACCACGGAGTTCCGTTCGATCTCCTGCAGTACTGGCGGGAGGGGGTTATTCCGACCGTGCACTATTCCCCTTCGGGGGACCGGTTGAGCTGGAAAGCTGAGGGGTGCTGGTCTCCGCCGGGATCAGTGGCGATCAAGCCTGCCGTCGCTGGGTGGGGTCCTCTGTGCGAGTGCCCGAGGCAGTCTGCGTGGGGTTGGCGGCCACCAGCAGTGCGGCCAGCACGACGGGGGCGGCTGTCTGGTACCCGATCCACACCTCACCCCCGGCGCTGCTGCCCTGCCACCCCATCAGGAGGCCGGCAACGGCCGCCAGCACCCAGCCGCCGTCGTAGGCAACTATGAGCCGCATGTAAGTGCGCACCGGGCGGCTTCGTACATACCCGATCTCGATCCCACCACCGATCAGCAAGGCCACGCCAGAGACAACCAACAGCCAGGCGGGCACGCCGAGCAGACGACCGAGCGGGGCAGCGCCGAAGATATAGACAGCAGCGAGTAACACCTTGAAGACGCCATCGGCGATGATCCCCACCGTCCGGCGTGTCACTGACGGTGTCACGACCTGGGCCATGAGCGTTCCTCCCTGAGTTCGTCCCGACTGGTTCAATAACAAGATTACGGCAATAATCGCTCTATGAGGATGACGAGAGCAGAGACCAAGGAACGCAACCGCCGCGCCTTGCTGGATGCTGCGTTCCGGGTCGTCTCCCGAGACGGGCACGGGGCCAAGCTTGAGGAGATCGCCGAACGGGCCGACCTGACCACCGGCGCCATCTACTCACTGTTCGGGAGCAAGAACGGCCTGGTGGTCGCCTTGGTCGCCGACTACCTGCGGCCGCACTACGAAGAGGTCGAGCAGGCGGTTCCCTCCGGGCTGGATCTGCTCGAAGCGGTCGATGCCTTCGCCCGGTACTACCGGCGTAGTTGTGACGCTCCCGATGCGCATTCTCGCCTGGCGCTCCAGATCACCTTGCTGGACATGGCCCTGCACGACCCAGACCTGGGGTCCCAACTCGCCACGTCCATCCGATCGCAGGAGGACCACCTGATCGCGCTGTTCACGGGAAGGTCGCACAACGGGAGCGTCGTAAAGCCGCGCCAGGCACAACGCCTGGCCACCGCACTCAGGGCCCTGTTCGTCGGCCTCAGCCAGGGCGTCACCCTCGGCCTCGCGCATGGTGCCGACGAGCAGTACTTCGCCGCCGCCGCCTGCGCCTTGGCATCTGATATGTCCCTCATCGATCACGATGTGGACGCTTCGTGATGGTCACTACGGCGACCGGTACTGGGCCCTGATGACCAACCAGCCGGCGGCCCTGTATGGGCCCCGCGCCCTTCGCTGATCGGGTGTCGAGCGAGGCCTCGCTGCCCTCGTGGGCGAGGCCTCCCCCGTTCGCGCACCCGCAGCCGAAGAAGGTGCTGCCGACCCAGCAGTCCGGACCGCAGGCCGCCCCGGCCGCGCTACCGGATGCCGGCCGAGACCTGCCCGATGTACGCCTCCAGAGGCTCGAACCCCCACATGGCGCGCAGCGCCTCGACCTCGTCCGGGTTTCGAACGGGGTGGGGGACGAGTGTCCCGTCCGGGCCCTGCGTCAGCTGAGTACCGAAGACCTGCCGCTGACCCTGGGCGAGCAGCACCCGGTCCTCCAGCAGAGCGCCGTGCTGGGGATCGGCGTCGCCCGCCGTCACAGCGGCCGCGAGCAGCTCCAGGCACTCCTGCTGGAAGTCGGGCCTCCGGTCGGCGTGCTGGGCGAGCAGCCAGGCAGCCCCGGCGGCCCGCCGCCCGACGAGCGCTTCGCCCGGCCACCCGCGCGCGGTGATCAACTCACCCAGCCACGCGGTGTTCGCCTCGTCCACGGCCCTCCACCGCTCCATCAGCTCCGGCGTCCGCGCGGCCACCGGCACCAGCCGGACCGCCTGATCCTCCTCCTGGCGTCGGAGCAACTCCGCACCCAGGACCTCGTCGACCGGCGGCCGGGGCCTCAGAGCCGCCGCACGGTCGATCACCCCGAACAGCTCCGCGGCCAGCAGCCGCCTGTCCTCGGGAAGGTCGAGCCGGTCCAGCGCGCTGCGCTCCACCCAGTGGGACGTGTGCTCGGGCGTACCGTGCGCAGCGAGCGGTCGGTCGACGACACCGACGACGATGTGGTCCCGGTGCACATGACGCCGATCGCAGCGGCTGTCCGCGGCAGCCGGCATCGACACCACATGCCACACCGACGGGGCCGCCGGGTGCGGATACCACTCGGAAAGCGGTGGCGGCAACAGGCGGACCCGGTGCCCCGTCTCCTTGAGCACCTCGCGCGCCGCCGCTGTGAGCGCGTCCTCACCATCCTCGATGTGCCCACCCGGGACGAGTTCGCCCCCGAGGCGCGGATGTCCAATCACGCACAGCCGCCACTCCCGGCCGAACCGCGCGAATGCATAGCAACTCGCCGTCTCATGTATCACCGAATCACCCATGCACCCGATTCTCGGACCAGGCGGCCTCAGACGATCGACTTCCGGGCAAATCTCACCGTGCCCATTGCGACCTTCGGGTCGGCGAGGAAGCTGGCCAGTTCGAGCAGGGGGCGGCTGGCTACGCCACGGGGACGGTGAGGCTTCCCGCGCGGATCGCGTCGAGCAGCGCGTCCTTGATCTGGGGCGGCATGAGGTTCAGTGCCTCGACGGCTTCAGCGGTGAGCGAGACCTCCTCGAGCAGGTACTCGCCGCGGTCGTCGCGCGCGAACTCCGGGCCGGTGCGGTCGTCGAAGTTCCAGACGACGATCTGGGCGGTGTAGAAGTGCTCGGTCTCGCCCTTGTCGTTCTCCAGCTGGCTGAACGGGTGCAGGTCGACGGCTTCGCCGGCGATCTCCTCGCGGATTTCCCTTAGCAGAGCGGCTTCCAGGTCGGCGTCCTCGGGCTCGACGCCGCCACCGACGAGGACCTGGTACGGGGGAATGCCGGGGCGGATGCGGTTGATGACGAGCATGGTGCTGGCGGTGGTGAGCAGGATGGCGCGGACGCGCTGCTTCATGAGCTGGTCTCCCTGGTGGTGGTCGGTCTTGGGTCAGTGGGGCATCCAGCCGCCGTCGATGGTCAACGACTGGGCGGTGATGAACGATGCGTTGGGGTTGGCGAGGAAGGTGATGGCGGCGGCGACGTCCTCGGGCTGGCCGCGGCGGGGGACGCATTGGCGGGCGATCTGGTCCTCAGGCCGGGGGCGGTGGTGTGCGGGGAGGTCGTTCTCGGCGGGGACCTGGATCGCCCCCGGGAGGACAGTGTTCACGGTGATGCCGTGCGGGCCAAGTTCCCTGGCCAGCGACGGGGTGAGGCCGAGGATTCCGGCCTTGGCGGTGCTGTAGGCGGTCAGGCCGGCTCGGCCGATGCGGGCGTTGACGGAGGAGACGTTGATGATCCGGCCCCAGCCGCGCTCGATCATGGTCGGGGTGAAGGCCCGGCAGGTGCGGTAGTGCGCGGTGAGGTTGATGTCGAGCGCCTCGGCCCAAACCTCCTCATCGGCGGCCGATGTGGGGGATGTCCCCGATCCGGGTCTCCTGGGTGTCGTGGAACAGGCACATCAGGGCGACCTTGCCCGCGTCGGCGCCTTCCATCATGGCCAGGACGGAGCCGATGATTCCGACGCGGAAGGAGTGCTCGGCGATCGATTCGGGGTTGTTGTTCCCGGTGAACCACCAGCCGGCGCGCTTCGCGTTCTCCAGGACGCCCATCTCGAAGAGGAACCCGGCCGTGCCCTGCGCATTCGCCGTCTCGTCTGCCATGTGATGGACCTCCGGTTCGGATCATGTGTGCTGTCGTAAAACGTAATGGAGGGCGCCGAGTTCGCGTTTGGATCTCTGGGAGATCACGCCGTCTCCCAGAAGCCTTTCCGTACGGGTGTCCAGGGATGCGGCGAGCTCGGGCAGGGCGCGGGGGAGCCAGGGGTGGGCGGTCAGCAGCGCCCACAGCGAGTGGGCGTACAGGTCGACGTAACCGGGGGCGAGGTGCATGCCGTCGGCGAGGGCGCGCAGCAGGGCTACGGGGTCCCAGCCGGTGAGGGCGCGGTCGCGCATGAACGTGTCGTCTGCCTGTGGCTGGCGGGAGACTCCGAGCCAGTACGCCCAGTAGTTCAGGTTCGCGGCTTCGCCGTCGTCGTTGTCGGCTATGGCCCGCTCGATGAAGTCCCACAGCGGGATCGGGTCGCCGAGGCGGGCCAGGGCGGCGGCGGTGGATCGGGCTTCGGCCCATTGGGGGGTCCAGCCGTGGCGGGCCAGGGCGTCGCGGCGGGCGTTGAGGGCCTGCGCGGTCCACGCCCGTGCTTGGGGGGTGCGGTCGTAGGAGGCCAGGCAGGCAGCCACGATCCGGTCGGCGTCCATCGCGGCGTCCAGGAGCGCGAGAACGCTCTGGTCGGCGCCGAGGACGGCCAGGTGGCGGCGCATGCCGGTCAGGGCCCCGGCCTTCATGTCGGCCAGCGGGCGGCGGCCGGACTCCCTCCCTGCACGGTGGCCAGGTCCACGGTGAGCTTCTCGGCGAGGCCCTGCTGGGTCGCAGGGATCGACTCCCGGGCGGTGCGCAGCACGAAACCGCTGATGAATCCGAACGTGGCCGGGCGGTGTGTGTGGCGGTCATCGACGCTCCCTTGGGCGGGGCCGCTACCCGAACTCGTACCCGCAGTCAGTCCTACTGCACCACGGGTGTCCGTGCGGTCAACCCGTGGAATCGGTCCGGGGTTTCCCCGAAGGGCCGCTTCCACTGGCTGACAGCACGGGTGCCGGCCAGCTGTTGAACATCGCCTTCACGCGCCCGGTCAGAGAGGCAGGCTTGCTGTGACCGACCCCCCGAGCCTGTCCCCGAAGTCCAAGACGACGTCGCCGACGGCTCAGGGAGCGGGCGGTGAGCACCATGGCTCGCCGCCGCAACGCCCCGTGCGAGGTCGGCGACACCGTCACCGGCATCTCGTACGTCGAGCCCGCCGACCGGGGACGGGAGACTGCCGTGCACTTCACCGGGACGGTGGTGCAGGTCGGTTCCGGCTGGGACGGGGTCGATGCCGCCCTCGCCTACCTGTGGGCGCGCCTGCCGTCGGGCCGCGAGGTCAAGGCGCTGATACGGGACGTGGAGCGCGTGAGGTGAAGCACCTGGCCGGCGCAGGTGGCCCCCGGGTCACCTGCCGCGGCCGGCCATCACTCCCGTACGCCTGGGGCGCGACACCGATCCCCCGGGCGTACGGGGCACGGACCGCACCGGCCCACCAGGGGCCCGGCGGGGCACCGCACGACCATCTCGTCGAGGAGTCCACTGTGAGTTCGAGCATGCCCACCCCCGCACAGACCGCCCATCGGGCGAAGGAGATCCTGGCCGCGATCGTCACCGACGAGGAGTTCAGCGCGTTCGAGACCGCCACGCTGGAGTACTCCTCCGACTGGCAGTGCTTCACCGGGTTCCCCGTCATCGAGCGCTGGAACCCGGACGCCGACAAAGGCCCGCTGTTCACCGAAGGCCTGCGCGCCCTCTCGCTCAAGGCGGCCGTCTTCGACCTGACCGGCGACGAGCACCTGGCCGAGGTCGCCGTGGCGGTCCCCGTGGACGAGATGACCCACGCGATGATCGCCCAACCGCAGCTGTTCGCCCGGATCGCGGCACGCACCGGCTTCCAGCTCATCCACCAGACCGACCAGGAACACACCGACTACAGCGACGGGGACTTCACCCACCACGCCTACCGGCTCGTCTGGGGCGAGCCCCCCACCCGGTACTGGCTCACCAAGGATGAAGTCGACCGCCGGGTCGACATCCTCACCGCGCGGTACGCGAGCATCGGCCTGGACCGTGCCGGGCGCGAGCACGGCATCGACTTCGCCGCCGCCTAACGTCCCGCCCTCCACCACCGCCGCCGGACCGGTTCCGCAGGCACGACGAACGGCTCCGGCGGCGGCGCGATCCGGTCTGGCTCCAGCCCGACCTTGTCGGGGTGGACACAGGCCGGGGTGCCGTCGGCGGTGTACCGGTGGCCGTCGGCCGCATTGAACGGACACTCACGGCTGGGACGGTCGTAGACCACGAATCCTTCGCGAGGGAGCCTCGTCGCCGGACAGATCCCGCACGCCGGATGATCGGGGCCGGTCGCGAACGGCGTCGTCATGGCCGGACGGTAGCGCACCGCACCGTCCAGCCGCAGGCGGTCAGCGCCACGGCTGGCGGCGGTTCTCTCCCCCAGGCGCGGCGCCTCGGGGTGCTGGACTGGCCTGGCCGCCGCACCCTGGGGGAATGGAGCGAGCGCCAATCGTTGTGCACCGGATCTCCCCGAGCGGTGGCCGCCGCGTGACGTTCCACGTGCGCGGTACAGACACGATCCTGGGAACGGCGTACAGCGACGCGGACGTGATTGAGTTCCTGCGGCGGATCGAGGTCCCCGACCCGGACGAGCTAGTCCTCGGCGAGTCTCCGCTGGTCGAGTGGCAGGGTGACGGGCCGCACGTATACGAGCCGGAGCCTGGGCCGCCGCCCGCTGACCTGCCGTAAGCGCCGACGGAGCGGAATTGGCACGCCATTCGCTCACTGCCCTGGAATCGCACGCAGTACTTGTTCAGGCCCGGCATGGAGTCCCAGCTGTGGCTGAGGGTCTTGCCCACTCGGGTAGCTGTGGCGGTGAACTCGCGGCGGCCGTTGATGTAGAGGTAGACCTCCCGTGAGTTCACGCCCCGCGGGGGGTTTGTCCAGATCGCTGTCGCCGCGTTCCAGCTGTTGAGGCCTTTCAGACGGATGCAGACCTGGGGCCCGGACATGTGGTGTGTGCAGGCGCTGGAGTCGGCGGCCGCCGGACCGGCCCCTGCCAGAACGAGGCTTCCCGCGAGTGCCAGGGCAGTCAGGTGGGCGTTCTTCTTCATGGCAGACCAACCGGTGCTGCACCGGCGTGCGGCACGGTTGCGCACAGGAGATCGCCCTGACGGGGACACCTGGAGGTCAGGCGCTGCGAGGCTTGCGGCCGGTGGTCGCCTTTTTCGCCGGTGTGGCCTTCTTGTCGGTGGCCTTGGCCGGTGCGGTCTTCTTCGAGGTCTTCTTCGCGGCGGGCAGATCATGCACCGTGGCGTCCTGGTCGTTGTTGTCGCCGCGGGCGGCTTTGGCGTCGCTCACCGACTGCTCCAGCATCGCCATCAGGTCGACGACCTCGGCGGAACGGGTGGGTTCGGGGGCGGTCACCGGCTCCGGGCGGGTCCCGGCGGCCGTGGCCTGGATCAGCGTCTCCAGTGCCTCCTGGTACTCGTCATGGAGCTCACTGACGTCCATCCCGGAGAGGCTGTCCGCGAGGGCGACCGCCGCGTCGATCTCCTCGTCGGTAACGGCTGCGTCCGGCACGTCGACCTGGGAGGCGGAGCGGATCTCGTCGGGCCACCTCATGGCGTGCAGCATGATCACGTCGTCTCGGACGCGGAGAAGGCCCAGCCGCTCCCGGTCGCGCATGGCGAATTTGGCGACGGCGACCTTGCTGCTGCGCTGGAGCGCCTGGCGCAACAACTCGTACGGCTTGGCGGCGACACCTTCGGCGGCGAGGTAGTAGGAGGCGCCGATCTGGAGGGGGTCGATGGATTCCGTGGCTACGAAAGCGACGATCTCGATTGCCTTCGCCGTCGGCAGCGGCAGGCTGTCGAGGTCTTCGTCGGAGATCGGGATCAGAGTTCCGGTGGCCGTCTCGTAACCGCGGGTGATCTCGGATTGATCGAGCTCCCGGCCGTCCACTTCGCAGACCTTCCGGTAGCGGACCCGTCCTCCGTCGGCCGTGTGGAACTGCCGGAACGAGATCGAATGCGATTCCGTTGCGGGATAGACCTTGATCGGGATCGTAACTAGTCCAAAACTGATCGCACCGGACCAAATGGGGCGCATTTTTCACCTCCCGATGAACCTCTCATCTCCAGACTCGCACCACATTCCCTTCCCCCGCGGCCCCAGAAGGCCGGTCGGGTGCACCCTCCGCACCTTCGGTGGCGCGCCACCCGAGTGTGACTGAGCGTCGTAGTTGGCCAGCTTGGCCAACCGCTTGCTCAGCCGCGAGTCAGTGGAACCAGACGACGAGACGCACGTTCTCGGCTCCGTGGATTTCACTGAGGATGCGCATGACGCTCCAGACCTGGCCCCAGTGCGGCGCGGGTTCGTGTGCCTGAGGCGTTGGTTTCCTGCCAGTCCGTGGTGTCCAGCTCGGCCCAGGTCAGCCAGGTGGTCCCGTGCACATCGGGGGGGCCGCCGTAGCCAGCGAGCTCAGCTCGCAGCCCATCCGAGGCGTCGTCCGGGAAGCCACGATCTTCCGCCAGGGGCCGGAAGCCGTAGGAGTTCCGGATTCCGAAGAGGCAGGCCAGGCCGTCGTAGGCGTTGCCCCTGTTGAGGAGGAAGAGATCGATGCCGACCTCCCATACAGAGTCCTCGTCGTCGGGGCCCCATAGGCGGGCCCCTGGCCGGCATTCGATCATTCCGCTCACGTCGGTCGACATGGAGAGATCCTGCCTGTGCAGGTCAGGAGCCGGCACCTCCATTTCCCGGACTCGCGCGTTACCGGTCGAGCCCGGCCGCTCTGCGCGGCTCCGGCCAACTAGAGCGCTCGGTGGCCAACTACGACGCTCAGTCACACCGAGGCTCGCGTCGGGGGGCGCCGGACTCGCTCAATAAATCGAACACCTGTTTTACTAAGTGGATGAGGCGCTTCCCCTTCCCCGACGACTTGATCCGGCTCCAGCAGCGGTGGACCCGCACATACAACCTGCTCGCCGTCGGACCCGTCCGCGGCGGAGCGGAGCTACGGCGCGAGCTGATCAGGATGTCGTGCGAGATCAGCGCGCATCCGTACTGGCGAGCCGGCGGGTACAACGCGGTGCGGCGGGTCGAGCTGCGACGCGCGGCCGAGACCGCGCCTGGGGGCGAGCGGGAGCTGGTTGTGCGCTACGTCGACGGTGCCTTCACCGTTTCCGATCCGGGGAGACGATCCTCGTGACCGGGATACGGGAGCGGCTGGAGCGGTGGCGAGCCGTCCAGGCGTGGCTGGCCTGGCAGCAGCACCAGGTCGAGCAGACCATCCGCGGCCTGGAGGCAGCCCTGACGGAGGAGGAGAGTCGTCTGCCCCCTTTGCCCCCTCTGGACTGGAAGGTCGAGGCCATACGGACGGCCGCCGGGCGGCGGGCCCTACTCGTCCACGTCGGCATATGCGGAATGGGCAAGGGCAAGCCCATCAATCGCGACCAGGCCCGCCGCATGCTGGCCGACGGCGTCGACCCTTGCCCCTACTGCTCCCGGACGCCTCCCTCGGCATGCCCGGCTAGGGGCCCGTGCGATCACAGCGGAAGCGCTGAGCGGCCCCCGGCCCGCCGGCGGTGACCGCGACGGCATGCTGACACCACGATCGCGGTCGAGGACCCGAAGGCCGAGGTTCCGGCCGGGGCCACCCGCCACCAGACCCCAACTCGCCTGCGCCGACCAGGAGCCCGCCGTGCCGCCGTTCATCACCGCCATCCAGTTCGCTCCCGGAGGCCCGCGCGTGACCGGCTACTGGGAGTCCGAGCCGCCTGCGGCCCGGAAGTGGGTCGAGTGGTTCGGCCTCTACGGCGTCCCCAGCACCGGCGTCGTGATCACGCTGGTCGAGCAGCGACCCGATGGCAGCGAGCGCTCCCTCAAGCGGTGGCCGGACGCCTGAGGGGTCGGACCACCGGATCGCGTAGCCGTCACACGGCGCCGTCCACCCCAGCGGCGCGGGCCCGCTCTCGCGACGCGTCTGAGGCCCGCCTGGGACGACGTGCGAAGGGCCTCCAGGCGGGCTCCGGGGGCCACGATGCCATCGAGTGCGTCAGGTGTGATTGAGGCGCGGCGGTCACCTGTGAGAGGGCCAGCCGGTCCGGCGGGCCCGGGCGTCTCGGCCCACCGGTAGAAGGAGCGGACGGCCCGCACGCCGCGTCACGCGAGCGGGCCGCGGCCGCGTAGTCGTGAAGATGACGCGGCACTGCGGCCGGGGGCCTTGATCTGGCGGGCGGAGCGAGCGTGGGTGCTGATCTTCTCGGAGAACCGAGCATCGAGCGATCGGCGAACGCTGCTGGCTGACGTGGTGAACCTGAGTTTCGTGGTCAGTCCGCCTCGGGATCGCCCGAGGGCGTGATCACATATTTCGTCCCCCTGCCCTGCCCCTTTTTACGGGCGCCCGCGGCATGCTGATGAGCCCGCGCGACCGTGGAGTCGACCGACACCAGCCAGTCGATGTCACCGGTCGCGTCCTTCTCCGCCTGGACCGCGGCCAACATCCGAGTGAACGTCCCATCCAGCGCCCACCTGCGGAAACGCGTGTACAGAGTCCGCGGCGGCGCGGCCGGACCGGGGAGCCGCCTCACGCTTCGTACGCCCGGTTCACTGCGGAGAGGACGGCCTGTACGGAGGCCGTGAGGACGGAGGTGT
Organism: Streptomyces sp. NPDC054883; assembly: GCF_053610645.1. Classification (NCBI taxonomy): domain Bacteria; kingdom Bacillati; phylum Actinomycetota; class Actinomycetes; order Kitasatosporales; family Streptomycetaceae; genus Streptomyces; species Streptomyces sp. NPDC054883. The sequence goes on from NZ_JBSGYT010000042.1 coordinate 26,986, forward strand.
CCTGGCCCGCTCCCCAGACGGTACGGCCCCCCACCCTGCACTCGACGTAGGCCGCGGCCTCTCCCGCGCTGCCGGTGGTGACCGCGTGCTCGGCGAAGTCGAGGACGTCGACGGGGATTCCGGCGCGCGTGAAGGCGTCGGCCAGGGCGGAGAGCGGCCCGTTGCCCTTGCCGTCGGCCGGTACGGTGCGGTCGCCGACGCGCAGGACGCAGGCGAAGCGGTGGCCGTGGCCGGTGAAGTCGGCGGTTTCGGTGTCCACGTCGGTTCCGGCGTCGTGGCCGGCGTCGTGGGCGGTGCTCCAGGATTCCAGGGCCACGGGGCCCGCGCCCCGGCCGGGCTCCAGGTAGGCCGTGCGGAAGAGCGCGTGGAGGTCGCCGGGGGATGCCTCGCGTCCGCTTTCGTCGGTCACCTCCTGGACGGCCCGGGAGACATCAGGGCGCATGCGCTCCGGCAGGTCGAGGCCGTGGTGGGTGCGGAGCAGATGGGCGACTCCGCCCTTCCCCGACTGGGAATTGACGCGGATGACGGCCTCGTAGCCCCGGCCGAGGTCGGCGGGGTCCAGGGGCAGGTAGGGCACGTTCCAGGGGGCGAGCTCCGGCGGGATCCCGGCCTCGGCGGCGTCCTTGGCGTGCCGCGCGAGCCCCTTGCTGATGGCGTCCTGGTGGGTGCCGGAGAAGGCCGTGTGCACGAGGTCGCCCGCGTAGGGATGGCGGGGGTGGACGGGGAGTCGGTTGCAGTACTCGACGACGTCGCGGACGGCGTCGATGTCGGAGAGGTCGAGCATGGGATCGACGCCCTGGGCGTAGAGGTTGAGGGCGAGGGTCACCAGATCGACGTTGCCGGTGCGTTCGCCGTTGCCGAAGAGGCAGCCCTCGACGCGCTGGGCCCCGGCGAGGACGGCGAGTTCGGCGCAGGCCACGCCGGTGCCGCGGTCGTTGTGGGGGTGCACGGAGAGGATCACCGCGTCGCGGCGGGCGAGGTGGCGGTGCATGTACTCGATCTGGTCGGCGTACACGTTGGGGGTGGAGATCTCGACGGTGGCGGGCAGGTTGTGGGTGACCGGCCGGTCGGGGCTGGCGTCCCAGAGCGCGGTGAGGCCGTCGCATAGCTCCAGGACGTAGTCGGGTTCGGTGAGGTTGAAGGTTTCCGGGGAGAACTGGAAGCGGATGTCGGTGTCGGGGCGGGTCTCGGCGAGCCGCGCCATGAGAGTGGCGGCCTCGTGGACGGTGCGCCGGACCTCGGCGCGGTCGCGGCCGAGGACGGTGTCGCGCCAGACCGGCGAGGTCGCGATGTAGAGGTGGACGACTGCGCGGGGCAGGCCGTCGAGGGCGGCGAAGGTGCGCTCGATGAGTTCGGGGCGGGCCGGCGTGAAGACGACCGGGGTGACGTCCTCGGGGAAGCCACCGGAACCGACGAGTCCGGCGAGGTGGCGGACGAAGTCGAAGTCGGCGCGGCTGGCGGAGGGGTAGCCGACCTCGATCTCCTTGAAGCCCGTGCGGACGAGCAGCTCGAAGAAGCGGTGCTTGCGGTCCGTGTCCATGGGCTCGGCGAGGGCCTGGTTGCCGTCGCGGAGGTCGACGGGCACCCAGAGCGGGGGGCGCTCCAGCCGGGCGGAGGGCCAGAGGCGGTCGAACTCGGGGACGTGGACGCGGTCCTGGAACGGGCGGTAGCGGTGGTACGGCATGGGGCCGGGGCGCTGGGGATTGCGGATCATGGCCGGTACCGTAACCACTCCTCAGCTCCTCAGACAAGTGCTCCTCAGGCAAGTTGCGGTAGATTTCTCGGCGAGCGCCTCCGGCATCCGGCGGACGCGCCCGCGATCCGGAGCCTCGGAGACTCCGGACATCAGAGAAGCAGGTGATCCCGTGCCGCTCGGTGCCCTCCGTCCCAGCCCTCTGGTCGAACAGGCCGCCGAGCGGCTGCGCGAGCAGATCGTCGGGGGCCACTGGCCGGTCGGCACGAAGCTCCCCGGCGAGACGACGCTCGCCAAGGAGCTGGGTGTGGGGCGTTCCACGGTCCGCGAGGCGCTGCGTGCCCTGGCGGGCGCCGGGCTCGTCCAGCCCCGGCAGGGAGCGGGCGTCTTCGTCACCGCGACCCGGCCGACGGAGGACTGGCCGGCCCGGCTGCGCAGGGCGGCGGTGACGGATGTGTACGAGGTGCGGATGCTGGTGGAGGTCGAGGCGGCCCGCCTCGCGGCGCAGCGCCGGACCGAGGGGGACGTGACGGCGATGCGGAAGGCGCTGGACGGCCGGCGCAAGGCCGCCGAGTGCGACGACGCGGGTTTCGTCGACGCCGACATCGCCCTGCACGCGGCGGTCGTGGCCGCGGCGCGCAACCCCGTCCTGACCGACCTGTTCGCGGAGTTCGCGCCGGTGCTCCGCGAGGGCCTGATCGAACTCCTGGACCTGCTCGGGCTGCGCGGCACCGACCTCCGGCACGGCGAGGACGCCCACGCCGACGTGGTGCGGGCGGTGGAGGCCGGCGAGGCGGAGGAGGCCGCACGGCTGACCCGCCAGGAACTGGAGTCGACGCTGGCGCTTCTCCAGTCGACCCCCTGAGCCCCGGGTCGGGCCTCATCAGCGGGCAGGCGGCTCGCGCCATGGCGTACGCCTCATCGCTCATGCGGTCGGATGTCGACGATGATACTGATCTTCCGCGCCACGCGCGTGGGCTCGGGGTGGGCCCTGCAGCCGGACCCACTCCCGATGGGTGTGCTCACCCCGCTCACCAGCCCAGTTGGGAGCAAGGGCGGCCTCCGGAGATCGCTGCGATGGCCGTTCGGGTGCAGGAGAAGGCCAACGGGTGGGCTGCACCCAGTTCGAATCGGTCATGGGGAAAATCCGCGTTCCCCGCCGGGCACCTGGCCGTCCTCGTCGCACGCAGGACAGCGTGAGTGCCGACGAGACATACAGCAAGGTCCGCGCGCGCCTACCTCCGCCAGCGAGGCCTCCGGCATGTGATCCCCGAGAAGAAGGACCACAAGGCCGTACGTCCGCGTCGGGGTTCACGAGGCGGACGGCCCTCGGGCGCCGCACTCCTCATCTGGCTCCACTCGTAGCATGCAGAATTTGCTCACCCCAGGGACTTGAGGTCCTCCAAGCCGGCCGCGACCAGCAGCGGGGTGAACTCCACAACGCTGTGCGCGGCGACACCCTTGAGGACATACGGATCGGTGGCGAGAAGCCGGTCAAGTTCTTCGGCGGGCATCCGGGGGGCGAGGTAAACGCCACCGACCAGAGGCACCTGGCGCCCGGCCACCAGAAGCAATTGCCGGGATATGAGCTGGTTCAACCAGTCGCCGTGGGCTGGTCTCCATCGGTCCACTTCATCCGGCGGTGCCGTGTAGGTCACTGTGACAACGAACATGAACGGACCGTAGCGGAACACCAAGTACTGCCGCGATCACATTCCATGATCCAGGAGACAGACCCTGTGTGAGTGTGGGGGGTGGTGGCAGCGGTTGGGTGTCAGCCGGTGGCTGTGCCGGGAACGGATGCGAAGCGTTCCTGGGGCCTGCTGACCGAGGGTTTGAGCGTGCCCCGGAACCTGGACCTCGGCGACCGCGCGAAGGCGCTGGAACAGCTCGGCGTCAAGTCGCTCGCACACGCCGCGATCGTCGGACTCGTCAAGGACGTGCTACCCGCGACGCAGGTCGGTCTCCTGGTCGGCTCCCGTCCCTGGCCCCTGCTCGCGGCCCGCATGGACCGGATCCGCGACCAGGGCGGCCCCGCACTCCTCGGCGCGCACCTGGGCCGCCTCCAGGCCGACACCTCCTGGAAGGACGGCCCCACCTCCACCACGGTCGGCCGTCTCGTGGACGCGACCATGATCCCTATGCTGACGACATGCTCGACATACCTCTTTCAGCACTGGAAGTCGCGATGGTCCAGACGGACACCCGCGCCGTGGACACGCTGCGGGACACCACGGCCTTCGCACAGGGACTCGAACGGCTCGGCTACCACCGGCTCTGGTACGCCGAGCACCACCACTCGCCCGCGATCGGCGCGTTCCCGCCGGTCGTGCTGATCGCGCACGCCGCCGCCACGACCTCAGTCATCCGTCTCGGCTCTGGCGGGGTGCTGGCACCCAACCACGCCCCCATCATGCTGGCGGAGCAGTTCGGGACCCTGGCCGCCCTGCACGGGGGCCGTATCGACCTGGGCATCGGCCGTGGCCCCGGAACTTTCGACGAGGCCACCGCGCGGGCGCTGCGCCGCGGCGCCGGACCGACGACCGACGCGGAGTACGGGAGCGACGTGGCCTCGGTCCTCTCCTTCCTGGTGGGCGAAGTCGCCCTCGACCCGCTGCCGGAGCCGTGGCTGCTCGCCTCCAGCACCGCAGGCGCCGCCCTCGCCGCGGCGCTCGGCCTGCCGGTGGCCGTGGCCCACCACATCCGACCCGACAACACCCTTGCGGTACTCGAGCGTTACCGGGCGGAGTTCACCCCGTCCCGTTGGTGCGAGCGGCCCCGGGTGTTGTTGTGCGTCGAGGCGGTGTGCGCGGAAACCGACGAGGAGGCCGTGCGGCGGACGGGGCCCATGGCCGTCGTCAAGGCCGGGCTCCTCAAGGGGGTGAGCGACATGCCCTTCCCGACCCCCGCGCAGGCCGCCACCCACCCGTTCACGGAGGAGGAGCGAGCGGTGCTGGCCGGCTTCCGGGCACAGCAGGCCGTCGGGGCCCCGGAGACAGTCGTACGCCGGCTCGACCGACTGGCGCGCGAGACCGGCGCGGACGAGCTGATGCTGACCACGCCCGTGCACGACCTCGGCGACCGCCTGCGCTCCTACGAAATGATCAGGAAGCGCTGCGGCTGAGCGAGAAGTACCGAGACGGGCGGGAAGACCTCGTACGCTGCGGACGTCGGGGGCAGTCGCGGAAGGGGGGGCGCGCATGGGCTTACGAAAAGGCGCCAATGTGCCGGTGGAACACACCTCGGTGCGGGTGGAGGTGGGATGGCAGGAGCGCCCCGGAACTCCGGACGTCGACGTGTCGGCCCTGCTGCTGACCGCTGCCGGAAAGGTGCGGTCGGACGTCGACTTCGTGTTCTACAACCAGCCCGCCCACCGCAGCGGCGCCGCGAGCCACGAGGGCAGGCGACAGGACGGCGAGAGCGTCGTCGAGACGATCAGCGTGACGTTGTCGGCGGTGGAGCAGGACATCACGACCGTGGTGGTCGCGGCCTCCACCGACGGCACGTTCGGCCGAGTGCCCGGTCTGTTCGTACGCGTACTGGACGCGGAGAGCGGTGCCGAGGCGGCGAGGTTCGACGCCACCGACGCCGACTCCGAGACGGCGTTCCTGCTCGGCGAGCTGTACCGGCGGGGCGGTGGGTGGAAGTTCCGCGCGGTGGGGCAGGGTTACGCTTCCGGCCTGGCGCCTTGTGCGGTCAGCAGCTCCCGCTGTGCCTTCCCCTCCGCTGGCTCCGCGCTCTCCTCCGGCTGCGCAAGGACCAGGTGATCGGCGACAACCACCGCCATGGCACAGGCGGGTAGCACCCGCACCATCTGGTCCTGCAGGGCCAGGATCTCCGTCGCCTCGTAGGCCTGTCGCCCTTTCCGGAGCAGCCGTGCCAGGTCGGCGAGAGCGGCGCCCTCCTGCTGTTCCGGCTGCTGGAGCTCGGTGAATTGGGTGCTGCTCGCCTACGAGCAGGTGCGCGCGTAGGGGCTCCCGGCGACCGAGGGCAAGAGCGGCGACCCGAGGTGGCCGGCCTTCGCCCGCCGCTACGGCTTCGACCCCCGCCGCCCGGTTCAATGAGCGTTGTTCCACCTGAATTCGCTGGTCACGGCTGGCGTGAGCGGGGGCTGAGATGCTCGTGCCGGTCGTAGGCGTGATCGGTAGCAGGTGATCATCCGGCGCGTTGCCGGTTCGCCGGAATCGCGATGCCGGGTCCGGAGTGCCTCATAGGCTCCGAGGAGAGCCGGGGCCGTTGGCGGCGGGGTTCGGTCAGCCGCTTTCCCGGTAGTTCATGAACCAGTGGGTGTCGAAATAGCGGGCCATCGTGAATGGGTGGTGCGGGTCGATGAGGATGCGGCAGACGAACTCCGCGGCCTGGCAGTCAAAGGGGACGTCCTTGTTGTCAAAGGACCGGACCACGACGGGCCAACGGTCGGGGTCGTCACCGTCGGCCCTCCAGCAGTACAGGTCCTCGTGCTCAGTGCCCGCCCAGATGAGCAGACCGTCCCTTCTGAGGTCCGTCCACGGCTCCTGATTCAGGTCCAGATATCCGTCGAAGGCGCCCGTGCCGAACGTCTCGACCATGCGCTTGTAGTCGCTCGGCAGCGCGGTGCCCAGGCGTGACTCCACCTCCGCCCAGTCCACGTCCGGCCGCTGAGCGGGCTGTGTCCAGCCGATGATTTGTCTGAGCCGCTCCATCCAGTCGACGTCCTCGTCCTCATCCGGAGCGACCGCCAAGGGTTCTGACACTTCCCTGCGGGCGACCACTAACACCGGCCGCTCGGCCCCTTCGGCGTCCCGCGCCGTACCCGTGCCCACCCACTGATCCCCATACGCCCACGCCCGTATCTTCACCGCCCGGTCCTCGAAGGGGACGAGGAGAGCCGCGCCCCTGGACTCGTCGACCGTCGGATCGGTGAAGCCGTCGAGGACGAGGGTGCGCGGGGCGCCGTACCTGTTGTTGAGTAGGTTGGTCAGGTCCTGCGGGTTCAGGTCGCTGGGCAGGTAGATGTAGCCGTCCCCCGGGCCAAGCTGGGCCAGCAGGTCGTTGACGGTCGCTTGCGTGAGCTCCATGGCGGACAGTGAAGCGCACCGCGCTGACAATAGGCATCGTCCAACCTAAAGCTGCAGGCTATGGCGCTGGCGTGGGCCGAGACTGGGGTATCGCGCCGGTCACGACGCCTTAACTTCGCGGCATTGGGTGATCGCCCGTCACCGTTTGACCTCGGCATTCGTCAGCACGAGGAGGGCCCGCAGGAGCGTGGTCGCGTGTCGGGCGTTCATGCGGACCTTGGTGAGGATCCGCCAGTTCTTCAGGTCGGCGAAGCCGTGCTCGTTCGCCGCGCGCTCGCGGCTGATCAGCTTGTTCGCCTCCTTCTGAGCGGTGCTGAGGGGATGGCCTCGGGTCGTTTTGCGGCCGGTGATGATCACGGGGTCGTCGGCTTCGTCGTCCAGGCCGGTGAAGCCGAGGTCCGTCGGCGCCCCGATGCCGGCCTCCCGCACCTTGGCGGTGATCTTGTTGTGCCGGGCGGTGGTCACCTCGCTGGAGCAGCCTGGTCCAGGTTGCCGCGCTCGTCGGTTAGGGCGAGAAACAGCAGGCCGTGGGCCTTGTGCTTCCCGCTGTAGTTCGGCCGGTTGGCATCCCCGGTTCGCCTGCGAGTACGGATGAGGGTGCCGTCGAGCAACACAACGACGCAACCCTTCCGGGCGATTTTCATCAGCGTCCGGTCTAGCCGCGGGGCCCGCGCGGCGAGCAGGCCGATCACTTCCAGCAGCCAGCGGCGCACGGTGCAGGCGGAGACGTCGTTGCCGCCCGCCATGTCGGAAAGTCGCTGGTCGTGGCGCAGGACCGCGAGGACGATGAGGGCGATCCGGCCGGGCGGGAGCTTGCGTCAGCGGGAGCAGATCTTTCAGTGCAGGCGACCCTTCTTCGCCACGTATCCAATCCGGTCGAGATCCTGCACGTCCGCGGCCACCCGGCCGCCGCCGTTCACAGCGCGGCGTTCCAAGAGTGAGCTGACGACCGCCGTACCCGTTTCCCGGCCGCGCGTCGCACCGCACCGAGCGGGTCGGTGCGCGAGTGGGGCACGCGGCAGCGGATCGCGCGCCATCGTGGCGAGCATGCGACTGGAGTCCCGACAGGTTCCCGCGGAGGTGTGCGCCGACCTGTTGTGCCTGTTCACGCTGGTTAAGCCCGTCCTAGTGCTCTTCACTCGATCTGGTGTGATTCCGCTACTTACTCGTAGATTCCTGGAGTTATTCTCGTAATTTGTGTGGCTGTGACGGATTTCGGGAGTCGCCGCTTCACCGTGATCGGTGCCCCTCCTCCGGCCAGCGGGCCGGAGGAGGGGCTGGCCGATGTTCTGACGCTGCAGCGGCGGGCGGAGGCATCTTCCTCACCGCAGGCCGAGCGCGACCTGTTCCAGGACTCGCTCGCCGAGTATTGCTGGGCGAGGGACGTCGCCGGCCTGGCCGCCTCGACCTTGAGCAGGCTGGTGCAGCCGGTGATCGAGGTGTGCGCGTTCTACGACACGGTGCCCTGGAGGCTGACGCCGCGCGAGCTGGACCAGTACTTCGCGGGCGCGGGCAAGCGCAGTCACGCGACCGTCCGTAAGAAGATCACCGGCATCGACATGTACTTCGCGTTCCTGGAACAGCGCTACGCCGGCGAGGTGCTCCGCCGTTTCGGGGCGGCGGTGGAGTCGCCGATCGACGCGTTCAACCGGCCTCATCACCGGGGCGACTTCGGCCTTCGGATCCCGCCGTCGGCGAAGGAGATGACGGCGTTCTTCGCCTCGTGGCGGGACGAACTCGCTCTCGCGCGGAAGTATCCGGTCGCGGTGCGGGACTACGTGATGGCGAAGATCGCGTACGTATCGGGGGTACGGGCGGCCGAGCTGTGCCAGGTGCGGCTGGGGGATGTGCACTGGGACAGCGGCCAGTGGGGTCGCTACTTGGTCCGTGGGAAGGGAGCGCGCGGATCCGGACCGCGCGAGCGGCAGGCGTTCCTCTTCACCGAGGGGCGACAGCTGCTGTGGTGGTACGTCGAGGAGGTCCGAGGGCAGTTCCCGGACGACGCCAGTGATCCGTATGCCCCGCTGTTCCCCTCGGAGAGGCTGCCGTCGGCGTTCGGCGTGGACGTGGCGATCGCCCCGCCGCTGCACCCGGACACCTTCCGACGGACGCTGAAGGCCGCCTCGCGCCGTCACCTTTCAGGGACGGTGACGGTGCTCTTCCCGCACCTGCTGCGACACGCGTGCGCCACCCACAACTATGAGGCGGGGATGCCCCTGTGGGACGTGCAGGTGTTGCTGGGACATCAGTGGCCGACCACGACGGTGGGCTACCTGGCGACCGTGAAGGGCGATCCGGAGCGGGCCAGTCTGGAATCGTCGCGGCGTGCGGTGCGTCGGCTGAGCTGGGAGAGCTGAAGATATGAAGTGGAATCTGCGGTGGGTGGCTGCCAAGCGGGACATCTGGCGACCGACCCAGCTGAAGACCGCGTTCGAGGAAGTCGGATTCACCCCGTCGCTGAGCAAGGTGGCCGCGCTCTGGTCAAGCAAGCCGCTCACCGTGCGCCTGGACGACCTGGACATGATCTGCACCGCCCTGCAGGGCACGGTCGGGGACCTCATGGAGGCCGAACCCGTCGGGCTGGAGGCGGCCGAGCGGGCCCCGCAGGCAGTCGGCGAGAGCACCCCGGCGGCCGGTGGGGGCAGGCCGGTGCCGAGGCAGGCGGGCGGCAGGGGCGGCGCGCGCCGCTCACTGCCGCCGAACTAACCATGCCCGCCGGGCGCCGGCCCGAACGGGGCGGATGCGTGCTCTGCGCGAGCTGGGGAACGGTGACGATCAGCGGGCACTGCCCGGAATGCTCAGCGGCCCGCAGCCCAAGCAAGCAAGCCGTGGAGGGGGCTTGCCGACGGTGCGGCTGGCCGGGCATTCTCGCCGTGGACGGGACCTGCCGCGGGTGCCGCGCCGCGGTCCGCCTCGGCCAGGACGACGAGTGGATGTGGGCCGAGCTGGAACGGCGCCAGCTGCCACGCGGGCGCCCGCTACAGCTGTCGCTGCGTCTTGAGGGGGTACGGCCTCCGGCGGCCCAGCCGCTGCGGCTGACTGGCGAGCCCACCACCGTGGTGAAGCTGCCCCGCTGGGCCCGGGACCGGAAGCCGCCGCCCCGCGACGATCCGAGAGTCTGCGAGGTCCAAGTACCTGGGCAGCTCGGCCTGTTCGCGCCGTGGCCCCGGACCTTCGCCCTTGGCCACGGCAAGCTCATTCGCGGCCGCGAGATCGACGGCCTGCCCGCGGTGCTGGTGGTACTGCGGGAGATGGTCGCCGAACGCCGGGTCGGCGAGAGCTGGCATTTCCACACCGAGGAGGGCACCCGCCTCGCCCTCGCCGCGCGCCCGCCCGACGAACACCTCGTACGCCCCGAGGCGCTGGCCGACCTTCCCCAGATGAGACCGACCATCACCGAGGCCTTGGCCCGCGCTGGCCTGCTCGCTCGACCGCGGATCCGACTCGTCCCGGGCTGGATGGGCTCCGGCCAGGGAAGCTGCCGTACATGCCTGGCCTGGACGAACCAGGCCGGCCAACGGTGCGTCGACTGCCTGAACTGGGCCGCCACACATCCCGCAACAGCATCCTGCACACGCTGCGCGGACCTGCTGCCCCTGCGGGACGGTCACTGCCGGCGCTGCCTGCTCCTGCTCGCCGAAACCACCACGGACCTCGACGGCATCGCCCTGGACGGCGGCGACCAGCTCTGGCTCGGCGGAGCGCTCGCTCCGCGCATGCGGACCACTGTCGGCGGTCTGGCCCTGCACCGACGCCTGGAAGCCCGGGCCCGCACCGCCCGCCGCACCCACCAAGACGGCAAGACGGCCTCCCCACACCAGAGCCTTCCAGGCCAGGAGGCTCTGTTCACCTTGACCCGGAGCTGGGAGCGCCTGGACGAGACGAAGCTGCCGCCCCTGACCCCCGAGGCCCAGGCCCTCCTCGACGGGTTCGCCCACCACATCACCGACCGAGGCTGGAGCCGCGACGCCCACAGCTCCGCCCACCGCACCCTCCACGTGATCGTCGCGCACCTCGGCGCCCAGGCCCCGATCCCCGAGGCCGACGTACGCGCCGCCGCACACCTGCGCCGCGCCAGCGCCGGCCGCATCATCAACTACCTGCGCACCGCCGGAATGCTCGTCCCCGCACCCCGGCCCGACTGGTACCTCACCCGCGCCCGGCACCTCGCCCAAGCCCTCCCGGAAGACTTCAGCGCACCAGCCCTGACCTGGATCGAGGTACTCCTGGGCCACGGCACCCGTCCGGGCCGTCGCAGGGCGTCCTCCACTATCTACCACTACCTGTGCAACGTGAAGCCGGTCTTGGACCAGTGGGCCCGTCAGGGCATCGACGACCTCCGCACGATCACGCGCACCCATATAGACGAAGCCGTCAAGCCGGTTCAGGGGGAAGCAGCCCACTCCCGCGCCACCGCCTTGCGCTCCCTGTTCCGGGCCCTGAAACGAGAACGGCTCATTTTCCACAACCCGGCCACCGCCCTCTCCGTCTCCATCCCGACCGCCCTTCCCATCCCGGTCCCCACCGACCGGCTCCGCACTGCCCTCGCCACTCTGACCACGACCCGCGCCCGGCTCTGCTTCGCGCTCGCAGCAGTCCACGCCCTGTCCGTGGCTGACCAGCGGGGTATCCTCCTCGAAGACCTCAACCGCACCACCGGGCGCCTCACAGTTCGGCGGCCCGGCCGCGCGGACCACATCGTCTTCCTCGACGAACTCACCTCAACGCTGGCCACGGCATACCTCGCCGAGCGCCACCGGCTCTGGCCCGCCACGGCCAACCCGCATCTTCTGGTGACCGGCCGAACTTCCGCCGACGACACCAACCCACCGGTCAGTACCGAGGCCATCGTCAAACCGATCCGCGCGATCAAACTCACCGTCGGCGCCCTGCGGGCCGACCGCATCCTCGACGAAGCCCAATACAAGGCCGACCCCGTCCACCTCATGCGCCAGTTCGGCATCAGCGCCTGCACCGCCGTGAGATACCTACACACCGCCTACCCCGCCGGTCCCCGTTCCCGCCGCTCTCGGACCGGGGCCGTGACCGAGCGGACCATTCACAGCGACTCGGGTAGTTGATACGTATCAGTACATTGACGCGCCCAAATCCATCCGAGTTCCTGAAACGTGCGAACGGTGCCGCCGTCTGAGGGAACTACCTGCACCCGCTTCGTCTGCCGCCCTTCGCTGGGTATCGATGACTCATGACACTCACCAGCGACCAAGAAAAGATGCTCATTGAAGAAGTGAAGCAAACAGCAACAGCCATTCAGGCTAAAAATACAAGCTTTGGGCAGTTCGGACTGTTGGCCGTTTTGGTCTTGGGTGCAGTGGCGGGCATCTCCAAAAGCGGCGACGGGAAAGTGATGCTGCTGGCCGCACCCCCAGCATTGTGCGTCATCCTAGCCTTCATGATGCAGTTGTTTGGTGACGCGTTGGCCCTTGGAGTCTACATCGAGACCTTGCAGAATAAACTCAACGAGGCCCTGGAAGGCGAAGGGGTCAAGCTGGCATACAACGATGTCATGCATAAACGTCGCTATCTCAGCATTCTAGGAATTCAGGTGATCTTTCTCGTGCTTATTTGCTCTGCTTACGCCGTCTCGGGAATGATCGCATTCAATCTAGATAGTTACCGCAGTTGGGGAATTCTCTTCTTTTTCGTGAGCGCCTTCATCGGAGTTGGGACTTTGATCCTGGCGGTCATTGACGGGATGTCGTCGGAATCGGCTGCCCAACGGATCCTGGGCGGAGGTTCAGCCAACGTGAAGGGAGCATTCGGGCTCCGGAAAGTTGGGAAGTGAAGAAGCAGAGCGATCGCCGAGGGCTCTGTGCTACTGGCAGCGCAGCCCCGAAGGCATCGCCGCTCTGCTGCGCCTGCGCACCGTGGCCCTAAACGGCGTGCAAGCGACGTGTGTGGTCGCCCCCAACCGAATCCAGCGGGTTCGCCGATTCTCGTACGGCCTGGGAGGTGAACCCGGCTCTCCTCCCGGACACGGCACCCGGATGAGCTGTGGGTTCGTACGCGGCCCCGGTACGGAACGGGCAACCGCTCAGAGGGGCCGCGGCCGTGAGGCAGCCGGTGTCCTTCCACATCCGATTCGGTCGGCAAGGCGGGCTGCGGAGCTTATGGAGGTGCTCGGAGGGATTGCGTCGCTCGCCCAGGCTTTGCCCCTTCGGCGACGATCGCCCAGATGGCCGACGCGCTGCGACTGTTTGGCGTCTGCCCTGCCGACCCCGCGCTCAGCGTTCGGGAGGCAGGCCCCTTGCGCTCCGGCCCAGGCACCGGAGTTACTTTGTGGCTGGTGTTCGAGAGGGGACTGCGGGGCGTGGGGAGACTTGTGGGTTCCAACGCACCGAAGGGGGCACCGCAGGAACCCAAAGCCAATGGGTTTGGGGAGGATCCTGGTTTGCCATACGAGTTATGCCTGCCGAATGCCGTGGGCTGTGATCTTCTCGCCCCTTGTCGGTATGGCTCATCTCTGGTCAGGAGCGGAAGGGGCATGATCAGAGCGTGGCGAGGATCGGAGGCCGCAGGCACAGACGCTGGCGGGTGTGGCTGGCTGGGGTGGGTGGGCTACTCGTGGCGGCGAGCTTGCTGTATGCGGGTCTGCAGCTGGCCCGCGGAGGCATTGACGCTGTCGGTACCGCAGGCCTACTCGGGCTGCCCGTTGGGGTGGCGGCCCTGGTAGTCGGGGTGGTGGATCTACGGAGGCCACCTCAGGGTGACCTGGCACAGCTAGCGCGCGGGTGGGCGTCGACCTTGGCCGAGCAGGTGAAGGAGGACGAGCAGCGGCAGTGGCGGCAGCTAATCGGGGACGACACGAAACGGATCAATGTCGCCTTCAAGCTCCGTCCGGAGCCGGGTCGGACGGCGCTGACTCCCGCCGACACCGGGCGCTTGTTCGCGGGAACCCCGACCCTTCCAGACGTAGCCGCGTACTACCGTCAGACGCGCCCGCGCCGTCTGGTGGTCACCGGTGCGGCAGGCGCGGGCAAAACCGTGCTCGCTCTGGAACTGATGCTGGCGCTTCTTGAGGACCGGGACGAGAGGGATCCGGTCCCAGTGCGGCTGTCGCTGGCCGAGTGGGACACCGCCATCGCCCTGCCCGCGTGGGTCGCCCGCCACCTGGTCGACGTCTACGACTGGCCGACCGAGATGGCCGAGGAACTCGTCCGCCAACGTCGCGTGCTGCCGGTGCTGGATGGACTGGATGAGATGGATCCCACCAGACCAGATGGCGCTCCCTCCCGCAACGCCCCCCGCGCCCAAGCCGCCCTGAACGCGCTCAACGACTACCAAGACGGCCGCACCGCCGGCCCGGTGGTCCTGACATGCCGCACCCGCCACTACAAAGCCTTGGGCAGCCAGGCACGGCTGCTCGACGCCGCCCACATCCAAATCCAGCACGTCACCCCTTCCACAGCCCGCTCCTATCTGATGCAGCGGGCCCGCGATCCGGCGCGCTGGCAGTCAGTGCTGGATGCATTGGACAGTGACCCGACCTGCACACTGGCCAGGGCCCTGTCCACGCCGTGGCGGCTGAGCCTGGCGGCCACCGTCTACGCACAGCATGGTGACCCCTCCGACCTGCTTCGCCATGCCAGGCCCAACGTCCTCGTTGAACACCTTTTGGCCCGCTTCATCCGCGCGGCTGTGGCCCTCCACCCGCGCCAGCGCCGCTCCTACGATGCCCGCATTGTCCACCAGTGGCTCGCCGAGCTTGCCTCTCATGTTTCCCCTCGTACCGACCTCGTCCTCCACCAGCTGTGGCCAATGGCTGGACCTCGGCGTGTGCGCCGCACCGACGCGCTGCTCACAACGCTCACGGTCCTGCTGCCGCTCCCTCTCGCTTGGGCCAGTTCCTCTCCATGGGGTATCGCTCTGTCCATTGCCCTGACAGCCGTCGTGGCTGGCTCTCTTGCGACAGTCAATGAGGTTGCGCCGCCGAAGCGCGTGGGATGGGGAGGTCTACGCACTGAAGCCGGATATCGCAACCTAGTGTTCGGGCTCGGATTCGGACTCGCCAACGGACTCGTGCTTGGGCTCGACTTGGGCCTCCTCCTCGGCCTTGTGTCAGGGCCCGATTCCACGCTCGTTATCTGTAGCATCGCCGCACTCCTGGTCGGCCTTCACCTCGGGCTCCTGTACCTGCTCTGGGCCGGACCCACGTTGCCCCCGTCTGTGCCCCTCCTTGGTGCCTGCGTAGCGTCCCTAATCTTCTACGCTTCCGTCCTCGGGCTTGTGGTTGCTCTTGTGCTCGGGCTGATCCTCTGGTTCATGGGCGGATCAATGGGACTGATTCGCAGCTGGCTCGCCTTCGGGCTCGGGTTCGGACTCACTGTGGGACTCGCATTGGGGCTCCTCACGGCGATCACGCACGGGTCGGCGGTGAGCTCGAAACCCCGGGAAATGGTCCGTGGTGATCTCGTGTGCGGCATCGCGGGTGGCCTAGCGTGCGGTCTCGCGGGCGGCCTCACTTTCGGTCTGGCCTTTGGTACCGCGGGCGGTCTCACTTTCGGTCTGGCCTTTGGTACCGCAGGCGGCCTCACTGGTTGCCTCACCGGCGGGCTGGCGGGCGACGACTCCTCCCTCTCGCGTAGCGGGCTTCAGGTCGGTGGAACAGCGGGACGCCGGTACCTGGTCTTCTTGCTGTGCTCCAAGGGAAAGCTGCCATGGAGGCTCGGAGCCTTCCTCGATTGGGCCTACGCTGCCGGACTGCTGCGTCTCGCAGGCGCCGCCTACCAGTTCCGTCACCGTGAACTGCAGCAATGGCTGGAGCGCAATCCCGGCCCCCCGCCGGTGTAACAACGATCATTCGGACGGGATTCGCTCAGCGGGCCCTCGCCACCGACCAAGTCGGACTCCCGCGTCTTCGGGTTGGCCGATGTTTCCGCGCAGTGAGCACAGCCACCCCGCAACGCTTACATCCCCTTCGGCGCAGGCTCCCGCAAATGCATCGGTGACAGCTGCGGCCTCACCAAAACCGTCCTCGCGCTCGCTTCCATCACCGCCCAATGGCGGCTCAGTGCCCTCCCCGGTCACCGCATGCGTCCCGCAGCAGCCTCCCTGCCACGACTCCGTACGTGCATGGCCAGCTACGGCGTGATCGGCAGCGGCCGGCGCCGAGCGTTGGAGGACTGCGTGATGGCGTAGAACCGAACGTGCGATGCGAGGCGTTCGACCACAATGGCCCTCGGGTTCGTCGCCAGGGGGCGCTAGGAATCCGCGAACCCGTCGGTTTCGGGTGGGGGCGATCGCGCAGGTGGTCTGGACGCCGTACCAGGCCATGGCGCGGAGCTGGAGGAGGCCGGCGATGCCTGCCGGGTCGCGTTGCCAGTAGCGCAGCGCCCCGGTGATGTCGAGGTGGGCGGCGTCCGGTGGGATGGCCTGGATGCGCGGGGTGATGTCTTCGGCGAGGGCCAGGAGCTGGGGGTACAGGTCGGGGTGCGCCTGGTGGGGGAGGTGGAAGTGGGCGTGGAGGATGCGGCGTTCGGTCATGGTGGTCACCCGCGGCTTCCGGGGCTGGTGTAGCCGAGGGTCTTCAAGTCGGCGGAGCGGGTGCCGGCGGGTTGGAGGTCGGCGTAAGGGTGCAGTCGGGCGCCGGTGGTGCCATTGGCGAGGGTCCGCACCGGGGCCGCGGCCGCAGTCGGGGCCGGGGTTTGGGCGGGGGTGGGGGCGAGTTGGCTTTGGCCGAGGAGGGTGAGGACGGCTTCGGGGCCGTTGTCGCGTCGTGCGGCGGCGAGTTCTTCCAGGTCCCACACCATCTGGCCGACGACGGTGCGGCGTGGTCCGCGTGCCTCGACCGTGCCGCGTACGAGGAGGAGGCCGGAGTGGAAGACGGTGTGGGCGACCTGGTCGTGGCTGTCTTCGAAGAACGCGATGTCGACCAGACCGAAGCCGTCTTCCAGGGTCACGAAGATGACGCGTTTGCCGGAGGGGATGGGCGGGGTCTGGGTGGAGGCACGCACGCCGGCGACGAGGACCCGCTGCCCGGGGTGCATGGTCGTGAGGTGGGCGGCGTCGGTGGCCGATCTCGCGCAGCAGCCGGTGGTGGTGGGTCATCAGGTGCTGGGACACGTCGATCTTCAGCACGTTGATCTCCACGCTCAGGGCTTCGCGGCTGGTCATCTCGTCCGCCGCACCCGCCGCGTCGTCTCACTCGGGCTGCCCCGCATCGGGCCGCCCGAAGAGGATCTCCGCCCCGAAAGGCCCACCGGATGACCAACCCCGTGATCGACGGGAAGCGAGCCGACTCGGCCCGCCGCCGCGAACGTGTCCTGAAAGCCATCTACACCGCAGTGAAGTCCGGCGGGGACATCACCGTCTCCGGACTCGCCCGCGCGGCCCGCGTCGACCGGACATTCCTCTACCGCCACCCCGACCTGCTCGAACGAGTCCACTTCGCAGCCAGCACACCCGTCGAGAACGGCCGGATGGCGGCGGTCAGCCGGGCCTCGCTCCAGGCTGACCTCGCGAAGGCGCTGGAAGCCAACAAGCGCCTCACGGCGCGGGCCCGCCAGCTCGAGAAACGGCTCTCCTCCCAGCTCGGCGAGAGCGTCTGGGCCGAGTCCCGGCTCGGAGCACCGGTCGACATCGACCAGCTCCAACGCCGCATCAACCTCCTCGAACAAGAGCTCGCCAACAAGCAGAGTGAACTCGAAGAGCTGACAGAGGAGCTGGAGGCGGCCCGGGCCGCGAACCGGGAACTGACCCGGGCCCTGAACCAGGGCAGTTAATACTCCAGTGCCACTTCGTGATCGCGTCTGTGCCGTCAGTCGTGCCCCTTACTGTGGCGGCATGGGCTATGGCGTGCACATCACCAGGCGTACGCCGTGGTGGGAGGAAGAGGGCGAGCAGATCACCACGCAGGAGTGGGCGGCGGTGGTCGCTGCCGACTCCGACCTGGAGATGGTTCAGGTGGCCCGGGCTTCTCCGCGCGGCCAGGACGCGGTGCTGGAGTACCGGCACGAGTGGCTGGCACAGATGTCCACCCACCCGCAACGGGACACTCACGGTGCCTGGTTGGACTGGGAAGAGGGGCAGATCGTGGTGAAGAACCCGGATGAGATCCTGCTCAGGAAGATGCGGGAGATCGCGCGGGTACTGGGGGCGCGTGTCCAGGGCGACGACTGTGAGTACTACGACGAGTGAACACTGCCCGCCCGCAGCAGGGACGGCCACCGCGTGATCATCGGGGGTTGTGTGGACTCCTGAAGATCGTGCGGTGGCCGCAGGCCATAGCGTAGACCCTGCCCGCTGGCGGGCGATGTTCGACCAGGTTATGGCCCGGATCGCGGGCCGGTTCAGGCGGGTTGAGCCCCGGGCCGCGGCCCGCTCCTACCTGCTCGGGCTGCTGTCGGGCGTGGAACGGAAGAACTGCTGGCAGCTGGCCGAAGAGGCGGGCCATACTCGGCCTGGGCCGATGCAGCGCCTGCTGCGCTGCGCCCGCTGGGACGCAGATGCCGTCCGCGACGATCTGCGTGCCTGCGCCGCCGAACACCTCGGCACCGACGGCGGCGTTCTCGTCGTCGACGAGACCGGCTTCCTGAAGAAGGGCCGGTCCTCGGCAGGAGTGCAGCGGCAGTACACCGGCACCGCAGGACGCATCGAGAATGCCTGTCGGCGTACAACCTCGGCTCCCCAGTTGTGTACGGATGAACGTCCCCATCTACGGTTCAGGGGTAGCAGAGCGTTGGAGGACTGGGTTGGAGCTGTGGGACCAGAACGTCGCGCCGTACGGAGATGAGCTGGAGGCGTTGGACAACAGCACGCGGGCCGACCTCGTGCTGGCCGTGGTGGCATCGACGATGCCGCTTTTCGAGCCGCCGTTCGACGACTTCTTCCCAGAACCGCACCGCGAGCTGGTCAAGTCCGTGCTGACCTTGCGCGCACAAGCTCCAGCGAGCTGGTGGGACGACACGGCTTTCGGACGAGACTTCCTGACTCAATACGACCTTCTGCCGGATGTCCCCACCAGGCCAGCGGTCGGCCCTTTCCTGATGGCGCTGGTTCGACTCTTCGAAGCGCCTGGCGGCTTCCTGTCGGCCGACGAAGCGTTGGAGTGCCTGTCCAGCTGCTACGAGGCAATCCTGGTATCCCAGTTGACTGGGCGAGTCACAGCTGAAGACGAGAAGCGGGACCCAATGTGCCAGCAGGCCATTGCGCGGCAGACGGTCCTCGTCCTGCGAGCGCTCGATTGAAGCCGTGCGATCACCAAGTGTCACCGATCGCGAGGGATGGCATACCGTCCGAATCGACAAGGAACATGCTCCTCGTCGGATATCCGGCTCGGATCAGGCCACGTCGGTGTCTCGCTCGATGGCTTTGAGTCGGTTCTTGAGCCGGTAGCTGGGGCCGTTGATGGAGATCACGTCGCAGTGGTGCAGGAGGCGGTCGAGGATGGCTGTGGCGAGGACTTCGTCGCCGAACGCTTGTCCCCATTCGCTGAAGGTCTTGTTTCAGGTCAGGATGATTGAGCCCTTTTCATACCGCTTTGAGATGACCTGGAAGACCAGGTTCGCTTCTCCGCGTTCGAGGATCTCGTAGCCCACCTCGTCGACCACGAGGACGCCCGGCCGCAGGTAAGTGCCCAGCTTGTTGGCCAGGCGGCCGGCTGCTTCGGCGGCTTTGAGGTTGCGGACCATGTCGTCGAGGCTGGTGAAGTAGACCGAGTAGCCGGCCCGGCAGGCCGCAACGGCCAGAGCGACGGCGATGTGTGTCTTGCCGACCCCGGGCGGCCCCAGGAGAGCGGCGTTCGCCTTGGCCTCGACGAACGAGAGGGTGGCCAGGTCTTTGACCTTGCGCGGGTCGAGGTCGGGCTGGAAGGAGAAGTCGTACTCATCGAGTGTCTTGTGGTGCGGCAGCCGGGAAAGTCGCAGGCCCTGGCGGAAACGGCGGTCGTCGCGGACGGCCAGTTCCTCGGAGAGGACCAGGTTGAGGAAGTCGAGGTAGCCCATCTTCGCCTCGTCCGCCCGGCGGGTGAACTCGTTGATGGTTTCCGCGAGGTGGGGCAGGCCGAGCTTGCCGGCCGTGGTGCGGATGCGGTTGCCGGTCAGCTCGCTCAAGAGGATTCCTTCGTCGCTCGATGGGTGGTGAACGGCCGGGTTCCGGTCAGCTCGTCATAGACCGACAAAGGCCGTCGGCCGACCACGATCCGGGTGGCCGCGGCTCTGTTCAACAGGGCCTGCAAGGGGCCGACTTCCTCGCCCCGCGGCCGCTCCGGACGAGGCTGCACCGGGACGTCGCCGGTGGTGGTCCGGCGTCCCTTGCCGGTGGGCAGGCCGTCCCAGTGTGTCTCGTCGACTACACGGGCACCGCGTCCGATGGCCCGGGGATGGGAGGCCAGCAGCGTGCTGCCGTGGGCGTCGGCGAGGGTGGCATGCAGCATGACCTGGGATTTCGTCGCCCGGATCTCGACCAGCTGGCGAGCGCGGACTCGGCGGGCCGGCACGGAGTAGAGGTTGCCGTCGAAGGCGACCAGGCAGTCCTTGCCGACGTGCCGCAGCTGCCGTTCGGCCACCAGATACGGAGTCGGGGGAAGCGGCTTGAGAGCCGCGTGATCCCTCGCGGCCCGCTCTGCGATGACCTCCCGGTGGGTTTTGTGGATCTGGGCCCGCCTATGCGGCACCCACGAGGCGAATGCGGCATCCATCTCCTCGACTGAAGAGAACGACCGGCCGGACAGGACGTGGTCGCGGACGATCAGGACCTGCCGCTCGACCCGGCCCTTGCCCTGCGGCCGGTAAGCGGCCAGGACGTCGATGTCGAAGTCGTAGTGGCCGGCGAATCCGACCGCCTCCGGATGCAGCGGGACGGCCTCACCAGGTGCGACGTGCCGGCGGACGACGGTCTTGGTCCGGTCGTAGACGATCGTCATCGGAGCACCGCCGAAGTGCGCGAACGCCCGACGGTGGCAGTCAAAGAAGGTCTGCAGATCCTGGCTGGTGGTGAAGCAGCAGAACGGGTCTCGCGAGTACGAGAGCGTCATGTGGAAGGAGTAGACCTTCGCGATGCCCATGTGGGCGAGGATCTTGCCCTCGTCACCCCAGTCCACTTGTGCCTGGGCGCCTGGGATCACCTCGAACGGGCGGTGCATGCCCGCAAGTTCTTTGGGCGTGATCCCGAGTTCCTCGGCGATCCTCGGCCGGGCCGTCTGAACATAGAGCTTGACCCGCTGGTAGTTGCCGGTGAAACCGTACTCCTGGGCCAGCCGCTCGTGAATGACCGCGGCCTTCATCAGGACCTCGGCCCGGAGCATCGAGTCGATCAGCGGCCCGAACTCGTCGATCACCCTTGCCCGCGACCGCCCGCTCGGCGACCGCCGCGGAGGGGGCGCCGGCCCCGGTGCCGTCAGGTACTTGCGGACCGTCTTCCGGTCCAGCCCGGTCTCCCGAGCGATCTCCGACAAGCTCATCGCCCCGGACTCCAGCAAGCCACGAAAACGCCGAAGCTCCAGCCAACGCTGCGGATCCAAGACCACTGCCAGCCCCCTCCGCCACCCGAATCGACCAAGCAGCAGAGTGCCGAGCAGCAGGTCTCACCGCATCAGCAACTGTCCATATTCATCCGTACGAGACTGGGGACGTTCACGTGTACGCCGACAGCGACCAGGGCGTGAATCTCCTGAGTGGACAGCGCCATGCAGAGCAGCATGTGCGCGAACACGGCATCCACCGAGGCGTCCGCGAGCGGCAGAGGCTGGCGGACGTCGTGAACCGTCGTAGTGATCCGCCCGGCCACGCCCTGGGCCGCGGCGGTCTCACGCAGCTGATTCAGACCCGCGGGGCTGAAGTCGGTGGCCGCCACGGAGAAACCCTCGCGGGCGAAGTACAGCGCGTCACGGCCATGGCCGGCACCCAGCTCCAGTACCTGGCGGGCACCGGCGGTCCGGAAGACCGCAGCGGCACGGACCGCCGGCTCAGACGGCTCCTCGCCGTACATGCCGGGATGCTCGCCATAGGTCTGCTGCCAGTGCGCACGCTGAACCTCGGCCAGCCCCTGCTCCGATTCCGACACGCTGACGCCCTCCTCACCGGGCCAGCATCGAACAACCGGCCCCGTCAGGTCACCCTAGACAATCGCTACCGGAACTCGCGAAAAAGCCAGCGCTGTTCTGGCACGTGAACCCCTACCGCGGGGTCGAGCTGGACGAACGGCCGCCTCGACCTGGCTGACCGCCCGGCTGGCGACGGTGCCCGGACCCTGGCCAGCAGGGTCCGCCGGCCGCTGCCCTCACCTGGGTGACATTCATCGGCGGGAAGGTGGCGCCGGGCGGCACGGCCCGGTTCTGCGGGCCGCGCCGGTGCGGGTTGTCAGTGGCTGTGGCCGTCGTTGTGGGCCGGTGCAGGGGAGGCCGGCTTCGGCGGGGCGGTGGTGACCGGCGCGGGAGTGGCTGCGGTGGAGGGGCTGGTGGCGGGAGCGTGGTCGTCCGCCGCGGGCTCTTCGGCGGTTCCGTGGCTGTGGCCGCCGCCGGGCGCCGTCTGCATCGACGCGGCGACCTCGCGCAGGCCGAAGAAGGCGAGGGCCGCCACTGCCAGGACGGCCAGGCCCAGCAGGCTCAAGACGCGCTGCCAAGGAGTGTCGGCGTCCTTGATGACGTAGGCGATGAACGAGACGACGATCCCGGCGGGTACGAGGACGGCGCCGCGGGTAGGGAAGTCGTCGAAGTGCTGGAGGCCGCCGCTGAGCATGCCGATGCCGAACGACAGCAGCAGCGAGGAGCCGATCACCACGAGCATGCGCGCGGGTCCGGGACGCTCGCGGGTGAGGAGGAACTCGTTGAGGACGGTCGCGGCGAGGAAGACGAGCGCGCCGTAACCGGCGATGCGGGTGTAGCGGTCGGGGTCGAGGGGGTGGTGGACGACGGCGCCGCTGATGAGCCCGGCGCCGACGAAGTAGCCGACGTAGCCGAGGTAGCGGGCGGCCAGCGAACGCTTGCGGGACGAGTGGGCCTTGCGCCGGGCGGCCCGCCCCATCACGGGAGCCTGCGGTCCGGTCTGTGGAATGTCGGCGTCGAGGAGCTGAGCGGAGGTCATGCGAAGTCCTTGAGTGGTGCGGGCGTGGCTCATCACC
The DNA here is from genome assembly GCF_053610645.1 of Streptomyces sp. NPDC054883. Taxonomy (NCBI): domain Bacteria; kingdom Bacillati; phylum Actinomycetota; class Actinomycetes; order Kitasatosporales; family Streptomycetaceae; genus Streptomyces; species Streptomyces sp. NPDC054883. Next base: position 49,813 of record NZ_JBSGYT010000042.1, read on the forward strand.
CGGCGCGCCACTGTGGCGGCGGCCTACGGTCGATGAGTGTCAGGGCAGATCGGGGCAAATGGCCCGGATCTATACCTGCTGCACCAGTGAGCTGAGGGAACTTCGCAAGGGAGGAAGGCGGCCGGGCGGGATCTGGGTCCAGGGCTGCGGAGTCGGCGCGGCGACGGCGTCAGTCCGCTCGCCGAGGGAAACCACGTTCGGGCCGGGCAGGTCGCAGCCCTGCTGCGGGTGGCCGGAGGCGCATTCTTGCGCGGGGTGTGAGTGAGCGCCGTCGTCGTCGCGGGGTTGGTGCCGCGAGCCGTCGTGGTGTTCGGCGCTGTCGGTGCCGGCGGGCGTCAGGTGGGGGATGGTGACGGCGCCGCCCGTGATGTGGGCGGTAGCGCTATCGGCTCCGGCGGCGTGGGTGTAGAGGAAGGCGAGGAGCAGGGCGGCCAGCCACAGCAGCTGGAGCGGGCCCGCCGTTCGGCGGGTCCGCGGCGTGCCGAGTACAGCCCTGACCGTGATCACTCCACTGACCCTATCCGGCGGCCGGAAGGCGCTGTCCGGCGGCCCCGTTGTCGATCACACGAAGTGGCGGTCTTGGCGGATTCAGGGAACCGGGCGCAGGCCGTCGAGGGTGACGGCGACCAGGCGGGCCACTGCGCTCTGGGAGGTCAGGGCGGCTGCGGCGGTCAGGGCGTGCAGGCAGTACTGGGTGAGCTCGGCGGGCGGGACGTCGCCGCGCAGGTCACCGGCTTCGGCGGCCTCGGCGAGAAGGTGCTGGAGCATGTCGTGCAGGTGCCGTTCGGCGTGGGAGAGATGCTCACCCTGGTGCAGGAGGGCGGCGAGTTCACCGCCGTTGCGTTGGCGGGCGATGCCCGCGTGCGCCTCCAGCACTGAGGTCAGGCGCGCTGTCCGTCGGCAAATCAACCCCCTGCCGGAGCGGCACCTGGCCGTGGGCCGCCACGAGCCAGGCGCCAGCGCCAGGTCCTGACCTTGGCCCCGAGACTACGCGCTCGGCTGCGGCTCGGAGCCGCCGAGCAGGACGGCCAGCAGCCGCCGCGTGATTGTCTTCGCGTCTTCTCCCTGTCCGGGAACGCGCGTCATTAGCAGGTGATGAGTGGTGCCGACCAGCGCGAGCGCAATGGTGGCCGCGTCGGCTCCGGCGGCCAGCCGGCCGCCGCCCTCCCACCGGCTGGCACCAGAACTGCAACCGTGCAGCTCGACCTGCTGGAGGCGCTGCCAGCGGCGGTCGTCGGGCTGGCGATGACTCGCCCGGCAGCCGCACAGCCGGGAACTGAGGCAGGAGGCGCGGCTGCTTTACAACGAGCCGGCGAAGAGCGGCTACTGGGCGATGTTCTTCTCGGATCATGTTCGGCCAGATGGTGAGGCTGCGAGGGTGACGGTGCCGGGGTCGGCCCCCGGCGAGGCGATCTGCCGTTTGTCACCCGGGGAAGTGTTCAAGGTCGCAGGAGGATGTGGAGCAGGGTGACGAGGGCGATGCCCACCATCAGGGCGGTGCCGCTCGCGGGGTGGAGCGGGGCGATGTAGGTGGCTGAGCCTCCGGCGAGGAGGAGGACCGCTGTGCGGTTGTCGATCGGGCCGTTGTCCATGACGGTTCCTCGGGGTGTGGGACCGCCGGACCAGTTTTCGGAATGTGAGCGGGCGGTCCTGGCTCCGGTTCATGCTGGACGCGGAGTTGCTCGGCTGGTCTTGCCGGCCAAGCTGTTCCAGGGAATCGGCCGCCGCGCCCGGCGAGTGAGACGTCAGTAGAGGCGCAAAGTGACGCATGCGGAAGATTTTCCGCAGTTACCCAAAACTCGGGACTGGGCTTTGAAGGTCCCGGACCCCAAGGAGGTGCCCCTGGGGCGCTGGCCGCTGCTGATCTGGTTCCGGCTTGTGCTGGATCACGGCATCTGGGACTCGCTCCGCTCTTGCCTTCGGCGCTCTCCGGCTGACCGGGTGGGACCCTCGGACGCACGTGATCATTCCGGCCGATCTCGGTAACGACGGAGCCCTGCGGCAGGCGCCCCTCAAAACAGAGAGGCCCTGCCGTACACACAGGCTCAGTCGGCGTGGCGGCCGCAGTATGCCTGCAGACAGCGGTGTACGGCCTGGGGGTCGATACCGTTGCGGTCGAGGAACCCGGCGCTGGCCTTGGTCAAGCAAAGGAGCAATCCACAGAGGCGGTGGTCGTCGCCTTCCGGACCGACGGGCGGCCGATCTCCGCCGGGCAGTGCGACGGCGGTCAGTGACTGCTCGCGAGTGAACGGCGTGCCTCGGATAGTTAGTCCATCGGCGATGACGCGCACGTGATAGGTGCCTGGCAGAGGGGTGAGAACGTCCGCCTCGAATAGGCCCGGACCGGTCTCGGCCAGGACGGTGGTGGGTGTTCCCGCCGGGCCGGTGACTTCGGCTCGTACCGCTGCCCTGTGGTCAACGGGAAGCCCGTATTCAGCCAGGGTCGCGCTGACCCGCGCGGAGCTGCCTGGTTCGATACTGGCCTGGTGGAGGGTGGCTTCCATGCGTAGGTTCGACCAGGCATACGCGCTCACGGAATAACGCGCGCCGAGAGCCTCGGCGCGGGCGCGGTCCCCTTCGTCCTTGAGGTTGCCGAGCGCATCCTTCCATTGGCCCTCGTCGATCGTGAGTACGGCGTTCCAGATGCCGGCGTGCGCTCCGGAACCGATGGCCACGGGCAGGGTGTAGCGGTAGTAGCGCATCTGCATTCCCTCGCCGGCCTGCACCCCGACCGAGGAAGCGGAACCGACGTCGATGATGTCGCCGTCCGGGGTTTCCAGCGCGACGTCTACGACGGGCAAGTCGTCGAGCGTGACGACGGTAGCGTCGATATCAGCCTCGGTTAGTGCGAACGGAATGCGGAGCTTGATGCCCGGCGCGAGGTATCCGTTGGGGTCGGTGACGATAGTGGTGCTGGTGACCTTGGCGAGGATCTGGAGGAAGAATTTGCTGAGTCGGAAGTAGTCGTCGGTGCCGGGCGTGAGAGGGCCGGTGAGCAGCAGGTAGCCGCCGGTGTTGTTGGCTAGCTTGCGCAGGGCGGCTGTGCTGACCTGGGTTTCGCTGCCGAGTCCGATCGCGAAGGTGCGCTGGTCGATGGAACCGGCAATGCTGTCGATGGAGGCGGGCTGGTTCTCCAGTCCGTCGGTGAAGACAATGAGTGCCTTGTCCTGGTAGTCGGCCGCCGGTACGGCGTTGAGGAAATTACGTGCCATCATGACCCCGTCGCCAATGGATGTCTCGCCATTGATGTTGGTGGCGTGGCTGCCGATCGCGCCCAGCGCCTGGACCCGCGCCGGGTCGAAGTCACCGCCAGGGCCGATCCGGGTAACCGGCAGGCCGGGGAACGTAGGGTCGTTGACGGGATAGGCGTCGGTGTCGAACCGGATCAGGCCGATGCCGTTAGTCTCCTGGATGAGCTGGGCGAAGCGCCCGGCGGCCTCGCGTAGTACCTGCACCCTGGTGGCACTGCCGGTACCGGCTGGTTCGTCCATGCTGCCGGACTGGTCCAGCGCCAGCATCACCGCGACGGTGGGACGGGCGATCGAGTTGCCTTTCAACGTGAACGGGAAATCCTGGCCGTTTTCATCGCAGTGGATGGTGACACTGGCAGGCGGCGCGACAGTGTTCGCGGCTTGGCCTTGCATGCCGAACCACAACCGGACCTCGGTGTAGGGCACCAACGTGTGCGGCACGGTACGCGTCGGTGTGAGCACTGTGTACGGGTTGCCGGGCGCAGACGTTACGCGCAGAGTCGCTGGACCGCAGCTAAACAGCCGAAAGACCGCCGCTCGCGCAGTGGTCTCACCTGTGGGCACGTCGTTGAATACAATCTCGTTCCCCGCGTTCATGACTTGCAGGAACCTCATCTGGGGCACGGTGTCGTAGCACGGCGGGGCGACGATGGTTGGATCCTTGTAGGTCTTGACCACCTGCTGGTTCTCTGGCGGAGCCCACGGCCTCAGCTGAAGGCTCGGGATGGCCGCGTTGCCTGCCCACGGCTCTACCGGGCCATTGAGGCCGGGGTCGCCGGTGTCGTCCTGGTAGACAGCCGCCGGATTGAGCCGGTCCGAATGCCCTGTCTGCGTCTGCCACATTGCGAACAGCCGGTCCACGTTTGAGTGCAGCAAGAACACGAACGGGTCGTGGAAGGAAAAATGCGAATGAGGAAGTGTGCCACCGATGTACCCGTGCGCCTCGGAATGCGCTTGCTGGATGAGGTTGTTGAAGGTTCTCCAAGTGGGGGCCGTGACGATGTCGTTGTCACTGACAGTTGTCGGCATACCAAGTGACGAGCTGCCGCCGTTCACTTGGCGCCAGATATGGGTGTGGCCTCCCCCCTCGGTGGATTCGAAGTTAGCCAGAGGCGGTCCGGCGTCGCCCTGATCTGAACCCATGAATGAACTGGTAAACAGGTTCGCCCGGCCGCCGGCTGTGCTGCGCGGGTCGACGGACCAGTCCCAATAGTGCAGCGACAGATCGGGATCCACCTCGCGGATCAGCGCCTCAAACCGGTTGACTAGCTCCCGGTGCCATGGCACGAAACCCGGCCCCGAGTGCACATCCACTCCAGCCAAATGCGCGTTTTTGTGAATATCCTCCTGTTTATCCCAGTACGAAACACCGTCGCCGAAGAACTTCGCCATATCCAGTTGCAGGATCGCATTGATCAGCCGGTCCCGTTCCGCCTGACTCACCTTCGCGACGTCGCGGCGAATCCCATCCCCAAATGGCATGAGAACAACTCCCATCACGCGCGACCGAGGAGGCCGAATGCCGGTCGCAGGCGCGCATCTTGACCTGGCACGCCCCCCAAGCGGGTCAGCTATTTCCATCTATACATCCGCCCCATGAGTGACGCCATTCGAGACGGCCATGATTGAGGCCCCCTCGACCGGGAGCGTGGGCACGACCAGCCGGGCGGTCTCCGCGGCCGACGACCTGGCCGAGAAGGGGATGTTGCAAGAACAGCTCGCCACTCACCCGGAAGAACGTCTCCCGCCCCGGTGAGTAGGCGAGGTCGCCCCGCAGTCCATCGACGGCCAGCAACAGGCTGTTTCGGTCGGGCCGGCTGCTCACCGGCCGCTGCGTCCCCCGGGGTTCACCTCTTCGAAGGCGGCCGGCGCATCACTGCCCCGGTTCCGGCTTGGTGGTGGGAGGGTGTGGGGGTGCATGCCTGGTGGGTGGATCGGCGTGTGTACGGGGCGGAGGCGAGCGAGCGGGACCGGGGGCCGAAGCCGGGGCACGTGTACGTAGAGCTGGTGGGCGGCCCCTGGACGGGATGCTGCTGGATGTGACGGGCTGGCCCCCGCAAGAGGTGGTGGACGGAGCGATGTTGATGTCGGAGCACGGCGCGTTCGGGCCGTCCGGCCGATCCGACTACGAGCCGACCGAAGCGGACCTCGGCGCCGGGGGTGTCCGCTTCGTGTGGCGGGGCGATGTCCGGTAGCCGTGGGGAGGATGCGGGTAGCCCGCGCCGACGGGGGTCTCGCAGCGCGCCGTCGAGCGGTACGTGGAAGAGCAGATCAAGCGCGCCAAGCTCGAACTCGCGGGCCGGATGGAGACGACTCAAAGCGCCCTTGGCAGCCCCTGGTCCGCAAGCGTGCCCGGGAGAAGGCCGCGCAGCAGACCGGGCTGGTCATTGAGACCCGGGCCGCGGCGGCGTTCTGGCGCGCCGACACGCCGATCTTCCGGAACCGGCATGCGGCATCGAGGTGCACCCCGCGGTTCGACCGGGCGGCGGTGGTCGCCTGGCTGCTCGCCTGCGACAAGGTCGCTGCCGTTCTCACCAAGGGCTTCGCACTCTGACGTCGAGGGCTCGGACGCGGTCCTGGGCGTGTGGGCCGAGCTTCAGTAGCAGGTCCTCGCCGACGATTCCGTCGCGCCGCCAGATGGTGCAGAGGGTCTCCAGACTCGCTTCGGCGACTTCCGGCTCCGTGTCGGCCGAGGTCCGCACCAGGGCTTCGACGACCGGCCTGCCCTGCAGTCCCGCGACCGCCCGTGCCATCCGGGCCCGCTGTTTTGCGGGGACGGCCGGATCCGTGAGCGAGCGCAGTACGTCCGCCGTGCCGCGGGCGTCCTGGCAGGGCAGCACCCATACTAGGTACACGAGTTGCGCGCCGAGCACGATCAGGTAGTGCAGTGGCACGAGCAGGGCCACGGGCAGCAGCGGGACCAGGGGCAGCACGATCAGCCAGCCGCCCCGGATCCGCGAGGGACCGCCGGTCGGCGGCTCGAACCGCCGACCGGCCAGCAGGACGAGTACGAACACGGTCACGACCGTCAGGAGCGGCACCGCGATCAGCCCCGCTCCCAGCCCCGCGCCGAACGATGCCCAGAAGGGATCGTCGCCCAGAACGGGCAGCACCAGGGCCGCGGCCACCCAGCCGAGAGCGGCGGTCATGACGTAGCGCTGTAGGCAGACCCACAGCCATCTTCCCGTACTCATGGCAGCTTCCTCATCTCAGCAGCTCTTCATACAGGCGCCATTAACCCACGTCCGGTCGTCACGCTCCTTATCGTTCCCCGTGCGGCTCACGGACACGGAATCCCTGATGGGCGTGACGTCCAGCCAATTGTCGACCGGTCCGACCCACATGACTGAGCCCGCCCGGGGAGGCCGCCGCCTCCCTGTTCGACGTACTGCGTGAGGGCCTGTACGCCTTTGCGGAGAGCTTCTGCTCCCCGTCCGGAGGTGGTGGTCGCGCCCGGCGTCGCGGCCGCCGTACGGGCGCGGGCTTCACCCCGTGTCGTCGGTCAGTGAAACTGAGCCGCCGTCACGTTCCTGACCAGGGGCCGTGCAGTGACCTACGGAGTTCCTAGCTCGGGTCCTGGTTGTGCAGGTTGGTTGAGCACTGTGCAGTTCCAGCGATCCTCGATACCTGCTGCCCGCCCCGGCTTGCGAAACCTGGTGGGTTCGTGACGGCTGGCTGGGCAAGGGCAGTTTGGGCTCTCCCTGCCTTGATTAGTTCCCGCTGAAAAAGGAGCGCTAAGCCCGCGAGGCCCCCAGGGACTGGGGTGATCTCGGAGAGGGCGGGCGGTGGCCTGTTGCCGAGCATAGGGTGACTCGTTGGGCTGACCGGGTGACGGTGACGGGAGGGTCGGCCGATGGCGACGCAGTCCGCCCCGGCTACGTGGTGGCGCTCGGCAGGGAGGTCCGGAAGGTGATGCAGGGAACGTTCGCGGGCGGGTTCCGTGTGAGGGCGAGGGCCGCGGACGCCGGCGACGGTGCTGCCCGGTGAAGGCAGCGACCCAGGTGGTCGGGCTCATCGGCCTCCTGCGCATTCGCAGGGTCCGTCTTCCGCTCGTGGCCCAGACGGTGTCCGTCTTCGGGGACATGGCCCTCTTCGTCACCCTCGCCATCTGGGCGAAGGAGCTCACCGGCAGCAGTTCGGCAGCGGGCGTCGTCATCCTCGCGCTCAGTACGGGGAGTCTGACGGGGCCGGTGACCGCGCGATGGATCGATGCGCACCCGCCCAAGAGGTGGCTCATCGCGGCCAATCTGGCCGGCGCCGCGGTCACTCCCGCCCTGCTGCTGGTCCACAGTGCGGGCGGGGTCTGGATCATCTATGCCATCGCGTTCCTCTATGGCCTGATTGGCACGGTGATCTCGGCTGCGCTCACGGTCTACCTCAAGGAGACCGTCCCGCCCGAACTGGCCGTTCCCGTCAACGTCGAGTTCCGGGCGCTCACGGAGCTGATGCGGATCGCCGCGCCGGCTGCAGGAGCGGGGCTCTATGCCCTCACCGGAATACAGGCCGTGGTCCTGATGGACATCGCCTCGTTCACCGCTGCGGCGATCCTGTTCAGAAGGTGCGCAACGGCGGAGCCGAAGGGAACCGTTTTTGTCCCGCCGCAGCGCTTCGGTGAAGGAGCGCGTGCGCTGATCACGGACCGGCGTCTGCGAGCCGTCGTACTTCTGGTACTGGGTGTCCAGCTGGTGCAGGGCTTCGCACAGACCCTCGGCTTCCTGATCGCCGATGCCCTGGGCTGCGATGCGAGTCTGGTCGGCGTCTTCGTCACCATCCAGGCCTCGGCCGCCTTCGTCATGACGCGGTTCCAGCGGATCAGGGCCCTCAGTCCCCCGGCTCTGGCCAAGACGGGCGTGCTGCTGGCGGCCGTCGGCTACTCGATCCTCCTCGTGCCCAGCCTGCCGACGGCCCTGGCTGCCTTCGTCGGCGTCGGTGCCGGACTGCCGCTCACCCTGATCGCCTTCGCCAGTGCTCTGCAGCTCTACGGCCCCGAGAAGTCAACCGGTCGCAGAGCCCTGGCCGGGTACTCCCTACTGGGACTGGTCCAGGTGATCTCCATCGGCGCGGGCGCGGCGCTCGCCCTGTTCGCCTCCTGGCAAGTGCTGGTGCTGATCATGGTGATCGCCCTGTTCGGCCTGGGTGCCGTGCCGATGCGGGTTCGCTCCGTGTCAGAGTGGGGAAGCGGGGCGGGGCTGGGAGCGGTTGGTGGCGGTGAACGCGTCAGTCCCCGGTGCGTTCGCGAGGGGCCGGCTGACTGGCCCGGCGGGACTGCCGGCGCGTGATCCGCCTGGTCATCAGCGTGATCGCGGCCCAGGTGATCAGCGATTCGGAGTGCTGGATGAGCCGCTCGTAGTCGCGGGCGTGTCTGCGGGCGTGCATGACCCAGGCCAGTGATCTTTCGACGACCCAGCGGCGGGGCAGGACGACGAAGCCGATCGCGTTCTTGGGCCGGCTCACCGTCTTGATCGTGAGGTTCAGGTACTTCTTCGCCCAGGTCACGAGCTGTCCGGCGTAGGCGGAGTCGGCCCAGACGATCGTGATCTCAGGGTGCATGAGCCGCAGCCGGAAGAGGACTTCCTTGGCTGCGTCGCGGTCGGTGATGTCGGCGGGGGTGACCATGACGAACAGCGGCAGGCCCTTGGTCTCGACGACGAGGTGCCGCTTGCGTCCGTTGATTTTCTTCGCGGCGTCGTAGCCGCGCGAGTCGCGGCCGACTGTCTCGGCGGCTTTGACGGACTGGGAGTCGATGACGGTGGCGACGGCTCCGGGGGCCCGGCCCATGTCGCGGCGGACCCGCTTGCGGAGCTGGTCGCGGATCTGCCCGATGGCACTGGTGGCAGCCCAGCGAGCCATGAAGTTGTAGCAGGTCCGCCAGGGCGGGAAGTCCTTGGGCAGGGCCCGCCACTTGCATCCGGTGTCCACGATGTAGCGAATCGCGTCCACGATCTCGCGCCGCGGGTGCTTCTCCGGCCGGCCGCCCTTGGGCGTCTCGCAGGCCGGGACGGGCAGCAGGGGTTCGATCAGAGCCCACTCGTCATCGAAGGTGTCCGAGGGGTAGCAGCGGCGCCGGGCCAACGAATTTCCCTGCCCCCGCCTGCTCACGCGTCGACGTAGTCGGCGATCACGTCGAGCGTGGACTCGACGGAGTTGAGCTGGGTGTGCAGGTGCCGGATCCACCGGCCCTTGGGTTGCAGTGCGGCGTGCGGGGCGACGACGCCGGTGATGAACCGGCGGATCTCTGTGACCTTCTCGCGGATGACCGCGACTTCGTAGGCCTGGAGCTCGGTCGGATCGGAGCAGAACCGGTAGCCGTCCGGTTTCGTCCAGATCAGCGGGGGCCAGCCCCGTTCGGCGATGGTGTCCCGCAGACAGGCCAGACCCGCGCGGGCCTGGTGCGGAGAGAGTTCGCTGGAGCGGACCAGCTGGCCGAAGGCCAGACCAGCGGGCCGGGCCTCGAAGAGGACGAGGCGGACGGTGTCGGCGTGCCGCTGGGACGCGGGCGACCGGCGCTGTGACGCGCGCGGCATCCCACTACTCGCCTTGCAGCAGGCGGGCCAGTTCGCCGTCGACGTCGACCTTCCCGGTGTCGACCGCTGTTTCGATCCAGTCCAAAGTCGCCCGCACGCGGGCGACGTTCTCGTGGATGATCACGCGTTCGTCCTCGCCCAGCTGCCGGTCTCGCAGACCGGGGACGACGCGGCCGGAGGCCGCGACGAACGCGTGGCAGGCGGTGATCAGGTCCAGAAACTCCACCGTCCGGTCGATCCGCTTGACCGCCGGGGCGACGGGGCTGGTCCGCTCGAAGCGCTTGCGGGCCTGCTGGCCGCGTTCGACCTGGTGACGGGCGGTGTCGTCGGACATCGCCTTGAAGGCGACGGCTGGCCTGCGCAGCAGGCCGGTGGTGACCGTGGCCGCGACCTGCTCGTCACGGGTCAGTTCCTCCACCGCCCGAACCCGGTCCTCCTGGCGGACCTGGGCGACGACGTCGGGCGTTTCCGGAGGTCACCGGTGACGGCCGCGGGGACTTCTCGTCCTCGACCAAGGTGTGGACCGCGCTGACCCGGTCCTCGGCACGGACCTGGGCGACGACCGTGGGGCGCCGGAGCAGATCACCGGTCACGACGGCGGCCACCTCCTCGTCCTTCGCGAGGGTGTGGATGGCGCTAACCTTCTCCTGCGGGGTGACCGGCCTCTGGACTTGTCGGCCGACCCTCCGGTTCGCCTCGTCCGGGGTCCACCGCCCCCTCTTCTCCGGCGGATTCAGGATCGCGGCGAACCGCTCCTGATCGTCCTCGATCGATGCCAGGATCCGGTGGACCGTGAAGGACACCGAGGCCTGACGGTGTTCGGCGGACCATCGCGAAGACGTCCACCTCGCCGTTCGCACCGAGGAGTAGGCCAGGCCGATGTCCTCGGCCAGGCGGAACAGCGAGCTCTTGACCGTGAACAACTCCTCGCCCCGTTCCTGAGCCCCGTACTCACGCATGGGCTCGATCTCCAAGGCGTAGTCACCGATCGTGAACTGGCCCCGGCTCTGGGCCTCAGGCCCGTCTGACGAAGATCACAACGAATGACCGGAAAAAGCCACAGTCTGACTGAATGTCCGATTGGGATGCGTTCGCGGAGCGGTCACTGTGACCGTTCGACGAACGATTCCTTCCAGGCCCTCCAGGCCCTCACGACGCACCGCCGCGAGCAGTAGACGGCATCAGAACGCCGGTCCACCCCGGCCACCCAGCCCGTCCCGCACTCGGGACACACCGCCCAGCCTGCCCCGCTCAACTCCGCGGCCACCCGCCGCTTCAGCCGACGTGCCCGACGCCACTGCCTGGCACGACACGCCGTCGAGCAGAACAACGCGTCCGGCCGCAACCCTGGCCCCAGCCGGTCGCCGCAGCCCCCGCATTCTCGCTCTCCGAGCCGCCCCGAGCCTTCGGACACCACCCCAGCCTAGGACTCAGAACCCCTCCAAGACCCGGATATGGAACAGCCACTCAACTGTCGGCCGCCGTGGGCATCACGGCGACGTCCCGACAGCTTCTGGTCGGGGGCCTGGGGACAGCGGCCGGAGACCGCGGAGGAGACCGCGGCAAAGCTGTTGAAGTACTCCAGGTTCTTCGAGCGGCAGATCAAGGACACCGACGGGAAGGACAAGCCGGTATGGCGCACCCGCTCGGGCGCTCGACATCGATCGCATGGTCCCGCTCGCGCCAGGTATGGGACAGCGGGGCCAGCGCCTGGACTGCAGTTCGGCGGGAGGCGTACGCGAAGGACTTGGGCCAGGCTCCAGCCTGGTGGCGGTCACCGCGTGTTCGAACCGGCAGAAGGCCAACCAGGAGCCGGCTCAATGGCTGCCCGGGCCCCCGTCCGCGGACGTGCTGTGCCGATACAGCGCGGAGCGGACCGCGACGAAGCTTCTGTTGGGGGTGTGGCGGTTGACGAGCCGGAGAAGGACCGGCTGCTGGAGATCGCGGCTGGGTCCGGCGGGAACCGGCTGTCTTCATACAGGCTGTCCGCACCGCGTTAACCTCGCAGATGTATGGAGCCCCTGGCAAACGCCAAGGGCTCCATACAAAGTTCAGTGCGTTGAACGGGGCGCTAGTGGTTCCGTGCCTGGCTCTTGCTGATTCTGTTTAGGATCAGACCGTACCCACCGCACAGAATTACCACGGCGGTGTACTGAGCCCACGCAATGTCCCGGAGTGCGTATTCCACGCCGAAAAACACGGCCATCCACGCGAGAGTTGCAATTACTTTAGCGCCCATTGGATCCCCAGGTTTATTCAGGTGAGGGATGACAGACATGCGGAGCCACCCGCCACAACAACCTTACTGGCGATGTCCTTGGCCACGTCCTTGCTGACGTACCTGCCGACGATGAACGCGGCTGCACCCCCGATGCCAGCCTTGACCAGGCAGTTCTTCACAGCCTCCGTCATCTTGCTGTTCTGCAGCAGTGATGCGCAGGCGTACTTGTCCTTGTAGACGGTGCACATGGCCCGGCGCTCGCCGATCGGGTCCACCCCCTGCGGTCCCCCGGTGGTAGATGCAGATGCGGTACCTGCACTGCCCGCGATGAATCCGCCCAGGAGGGCGATCGACAGTAAGCCGGACGTCGTACGCTTCATTTGAAGATTTCCCCAATTTTTCGATGTAGGGGCGGCGCCTCTGGTCAGGAGGGGCAGCCCTTCCTTGCGAGGGAAAGAATATGATCAACTCTCCGTATGTGTAAGGGATTTGAGTGAAATCTGAGGTTTTCTGCATTTCGGCCACATGAAAGATAAAAGTCAGCCACATTGCCGCAGGACGACCTCGCATTGCGCAGCCTGGCGGGCGAGGGTGTGAAAGCAAGCAGCGGGCGGGAGGCCTTCTGCGTCTGCGTGGCTACGTACCGGCCCGGGCGCCGTCCTGCCTTCGATACGAGCAGCCGGGCACGGCGCTTCCCGCGCTCGCCGGCGACAACGACGCAGCCTCCCCTTGACTGCTTCGCGTCGGGCGATCGTTAGACGGCGGTCAAGGAGTCCCCCCGCACGCTCTCCCTCCTCGGCCCCGGTGCGGGGCAGTGAGTGAGCGAAGGAGATACAAGGATGGCGACGATCCACTGCCACCCGGCAGACGGCCCGCGGCCGCCGGCCCCGCCGGGCGCCGCGCTGGACGTGGGCAAGCCCCGCGCTGGCGGGGCAAGCCGAAGTGGGCTCCTTGTGGCTTGGGGGACCGACGCCGATGAGGGTGGCAAACATGCAGGTCAGGACGCGAATCCGCGTGAATACTGCGCCGTCACACCCCTCTTCTCCCCTCTTGTTGTCCGTATGGGAGGAGATCATCGGGTTCCAGGGAGGCCCGGCGCCCTCCACGACCAGACAGGTCCAGCTCACGGCTGACCGGTGCAGCTGGCTCGAACGACCTGCGGGGCGATGTGCTGCGCGTGCTCGGCGTGCTGAAGGTGGCCACGGCCGACCAGATCCAGCGGATCGCCTCACCCCATCTGACCTACCGGCACACCATGAAGGCGACGGCCTCGGAGCGGAAGACCGCACGTACCGCCTCTCATGCGGGTGCGCTCTCCGATCTGCGCGAGCACGGTCTCGCCGAGAACGGCGGCACCACCCGGGCGGGGGAGTTGCTGCGCAACTTGACCACCAAGGGCCTGGAGGCCGCCTCTTACGAGCTCGGGCGCCCGCTGACGGAGATGGGCTCTACCGCTCGCGGCGCGAGCTCCAGCGGGGCCACACACCCCATGGCCGTCAACGAGACCGTCATCGCACTGCTCCGCCCCAAGCCCCATCTCCGGCTGCTGACCCGGGAGCCGGTCGAAGCCAAGGCGGCCGCGCAGGCCGCCGTCGACGCCCCGGCCGGTCTCGGCACGATCGCCTCGTACGCGACCGAGGTCCCGCTGCCCGCCACCGGCACGTGGGGCGCGCCGGGCAAGGGCGGCGCCCAGGCCGACATCGTGCTCACCGCCCCGCAGGATCAGATTCCCCTGTTGTTCATCGAGGTCGACAACTGCCACGAGACCGCCGAGGAGATCGCGGCGAAGCTGTTGAAGTACGCCAGGTTCTTCAAGCGGCAGATCAAGGACACCGACGGGAAGGACAAGCCGATGCGGCGCACCCGCTGGATGGCCCGTGTCGCGGAGCGAGGGGAGGCCCCGCACCCGCCGGTCCTGATCGTCTTCAACCGTCTCGGCGCCCGCGACCCCAACCGCACCATCCCGCGGCTGCAGGAGATGACCCGGCCGCTGTGGGCGGGCGAGCCGGCCGACGGGTTCAGCAGTTACGACAGGAAGATCCCGATCATCGCGACCGGCCTGCGCAACCTACGCGCCCACGGCCCGGGCGGCCCGGTCTTCCTCCGCTTCGGCCGCACCCACATGCAGCCCCTGCGCGACGCGATCGGCAACCCCCGCCGCGACGCCGTCCTCGCCCGCCGGGCAGAGCGGATGAAGGTCCAGCAGGGGGAGTACCAGGAGCAGCTGCGCCGCGCGGCCGAGCAGAAGAAGGCCGAGCGCGACGCCGCCCGCCCTGCCTGCGCCAGCTGCGGGACGAAGTTCGACAACGACCGCTGGGAGAACACCCAGCTGTCCCCCGGAGCCGAGCCACCGGTGGCACCCGACGCTGTGCGAGCCGTGCGAGGCCAAGACCGTCGCGGCCGCCGACTTGGCCGAACGCGACCGCCTGGAGCAGGAGGCCGCCGAGACCGCCGAGAAGGCCCGCGGCTGGCGCTCCCGCTTCCGCCACGGGCAAGCCCCCTGACGCCCTGGGCAAGCCTCCCGCCGACGGCGTGGGCAAGCCATAGGTGACCCTGGGCAAGCCCGCGTTGTCGGTGGCAGCTGGGAGGCTGGGACACATGGACAGGGATGAGGAGCTGCTGCGCGGCCGCCGGATCTACGGCGCCGACCACGACTACCCGGGCCCGCGGCTGACCAGGATTTCGTGAGGAAGCGCAACAAGACCGCCCCCAACCCGGATCGGGCAGCGGGCGGTCTTGTTGAGGCGCTCAGGCGCCGGGGTCTTCCCGGAAGTAGTCGGGGGCGAGGTGCCGGAGGCGGTCATCTTCCTCAGTGACCGGTTCAAGGAAGATGTGCAAGCCGTCGTCGAAGATGCCGTGGTGGTCGTGGCTGAACCAGGAGTCCACCACCCTGTAGCGGTCACCGCGGAGGAGCACCCCCGTTCCGACGGGAAAGCTCAGCAGGCGTGCTCCTGCATGGACAGAACGGCGGAGTTGTTCGCTTCGTGAAAGTACGTCGGCCACTGGTAGACGCCGGGAAAGTCGGCCATCTGATCCCTCCCCATGATCGTGGGACACTCGCGCGCCCCTACGGGTAGATCATGCCTCGGGTCCAGCCCTCACCGGTTGCCCGGGTGGAACGAGCACGTCCTCCAACCTCCCACCGACTGCGCATCACGCACGATGCGCTCGCCATCCGCTCACACATATCAGGCTTTCGGGCTCGTCGACTACGGTGCTGAGGGCCGCGGGCCCGACTTGCTCACCGAACCGGCCCGGGGCACGTGGGGAGGCGTGACCAGCGTGCCGATCGTCGTGCACCCGCCCTCGCTGGCGGGCGGCCGGAGAGTCACCGTGCACAGCAGCGGCCAGGACGAGATCCCCGGCCCCGCCTTATAGCCGGCGGCGAGCCGGCGGCCGCGATGATGACGCCCAGCTGTGAGCCGTGACGCCGGATGATCCGGGTCAGTATCGACGCCGGGCCCGGATCGTTGACAAGTCGTGAGCAATGAGAGCGGCAACCGCCGCCCGGCAACGTCGTTGGCCGCCGAACTGGTCGGCCTGCTCAACGACGCCGAGTACGGTCAGGCTGGAGTGGAGGAACGCCTCGCCTGTCTGGAACGCCGGGCGCTGCTCCTCCACCGGGTCGTCGACACCACCGGATCCGGCCGGCACCTTGCGCTGGAAGCTGACGCCCGGGTCCTCTCGGTGAGAGCCTTCACGGCCGCCGTTGCCCCAGCAGACCGATACCCCAGCGGATACGACGCCACCGGGTTCGCCGGCGACGACCCTTACCCGGACCGGCCCGCACACTTTGACGGCGTGTTTACCGCGGAACACGCAGATGGCACAAAGTGCCCGCGCAACGGCAAGGGGAAGCACCGGCAGCGGCCTCTTGACCCGTCCTGCCCAGGCAGGGCAAAAATTACCGCTACCTGCAGGATCTGTGGGTGGAGCGTCAGCGGCGCGACCTACCCGGAGGTCAAGACACTGGTGCAAGACCACGCCCAACCCTGCGCCGACGCACAGCCGTACCTGACGACTGCGCAGGAGGCGTACAAGCTGCCCGAGGACGAGCGGATTGTTCTTCACGTGCGGAGAATGCTGCACAAAGAGGAATGGCTGGAACCTCTGACGGCTAGCGATGCCCAGTCCTGTCTCGACGCCATCATGCTGATGCCCCGCGAGATGCGGCCCTTCATGACCATCGGGAAACGCAGGGAGGAGCGCCAGCGCCAGCGGGGTCTCCCTCTGGGACCGCCCCGTTCCCCGAGTTGAGCCGTGGGCGACACACCCTGACCCGCGTACGGCGACGGGCCGCACGGAAGATTCCGTGCGGCCCATCGCTGTCTGCTCCAGAAGGTCACCGGCTGAGGCGAATGCGCGGCCCCCATGCGAACTCGAGGTCGTCCAGCAGGAGCGGCGTCCCCATCGGGCACGGAGGAGGAACGGGGCGGTCTCCATGCGCTCGCAGATGATCAGGCTTTCGGGCTGGCCGGCCAGCATGTACGGGCCGTGCGAGGCGGGCTTACTGCCCGGCCCGTACGCGCGCAGCAACTCCTGAAGGTGCCTTTGCTGCCGGTCGGCGAACGCCTCCAGGCGCTGCACATACCCGGTCCGTTCGTCGTCGCGTACGGCGCTGAGGGTCACAGTCAGGATCTCCTCCGACGCCTTGGAGCTGAGGAAGTCGCCCGGGTCGGCCAAGGCCCACGTGCACCGCTGCGCCGCCGCCAGGACCTCCGTCGCGTCCAGTGCCGCGGCAGGGGCCGGGGCCGGTTCCTGCGCCGGGGACTCCGGGGCGGTCGAGGCCGGTTGCCGAAGGTGGGCGAGCAGCTGGGCGTTGGAGGTGGCGCGGCCGTGCTGGGCGGCGGCGGTGTCGGCGATGCGCAGCAGGTCGCCGGCGACCGTACGGACGCCCTCGTCCCAGCCGTCCTCGAAGCGGGGCTCGGATCCGTGCGGGGCGCTGCTCTTGGAGATCCAGGGTGGGCCCCGGCCACCGCCCCGGCCTCCAGACGGTCAGAGGCGCCAGATCGCGAAGACCGCCGCGAAGAAGCCCGTGGCGCACACCGGCACCGGCCAGGTCCGCTTCGAGGAGCGCGTCCAGCGGGCGAGGAGGTGGGCGTTGAGCAGCCCTGCGGTGAGGCAGTAGACGATGAAGAAGAGTTCGAACAGCCAGGCGGGGGAGTTGAAGTAGAAGCTGTCCCCGAGCAGCCACCAGTCGAGCTAGGGCCTGTGTGATGTCGTGATCAGCTTCTGAGTTCTTCACTCTTCGCGGAGTGGGATCCGGTAGGACTGTGGTCGTGACCCGTAGGCAACT
>NZ_JBSGYT010000043.1:0-63247 GCF_053610645.1 Streptomyces sp. NPDC054883
GAGCGCAGCCAAACCCA
This sequence comes from Streptomyces sp. NPDC054883, assembly GCF_053610645.1. Classification (NCBI taxonomy): domain Bacteria; kingdom Bacillati; phylum Actinomycetota; class Actinomycetes; order Kitasatosporales; family Streptomycetaceae; genus Streptomyces; species Streptomyces sp. NPDC054883. The sequence continues at coordinate 18 of NZ_JBSGYT010000043.1, forward strand.
GCCCCGCCGGCGATTGAGGCGCCCGGCGAAGCCGGGACCGCTTCGCGCAACGGCGCGCCAGCCGAACTCGGCACCGCCCCCGCCCGACGGCACGGGCAACCCGCAACGGCACCCCCCAACGCCCGGCCCGGGCAACGGCTACGGGAGCGACGACAGCAGCGCCGACAGCGTCAGCGACCACGCGCTGTCCGGCGGGGCGCCGTAGCCCACCACCACCGCCTCCCGCCGCGGCAGCCCCGACGCGGGGTGGCGGAACGCCGACAGGCCCTCCAGGGCCAGGCCCTGGCCCGCCGCCGCCTGGAGCACCGGCCGCTCCATGCCCGCCGCGAGGTCCAGGACCACGTGCAGCCCCGCCGCGATGCCCGCGACCCCCGTCACCGACGGCCGGTCGGACACCGCCCGCACCACCGCGTCCCGGCGCCTGCGGTACCGCGTCCGCATCCCCCGCACGTGCCGGTCGTACGCCCCCGACCTGATGAACTCGGCCAGCGTCAGCTGCTCCACCGCGCCGGAGGTCCAGTCGGTGTGGCCCTTCGCCGCGAGCACTTCCTCCAGCCACGCGTCCGGCACCACCATCCAGCCCATCCGCAGCCCCGGCGCGAGGGACTTGCTCGCCGTCCCCAGGTACACCACCCGGTCCGGGTCCAGGCCCTGGAGCGCGCCGACGGGCTGGCGGTCGTAGCGGAACTCCCCGTCGTAGTCGTCCTCCAGGATCAGCCCGCCCGTGGTCCGCGCCCAGTCGACCGCCGCCGCCCGCCGCTCCGGCGTCAGCGCGACGCCCGTCGGGAACTGGTGCGCCGGGGTCAGCAGCACCGCGCCCACGACCGCGCCGGGCAGCTCGTCGGTCCGCGCACCGGACCCGTCCAGCCGCAGCGGGTGCGTCCGCAGGCCCGCCCCGGTGAGCAGCTCGCGGTGCACGCCGAGGCCGTACCCCTCCACCGCCACGGCCCGTACCCGCCGCGCCCGCAGCGCCTTCGCCAGCAGCATCAGCCCGTGCGCGAACCCCGCGCACAGCACGATCCGCCCGGGGTCCGCGTACACGCCGCGCGCCCGCGCCAGGTACCCGGCCAGCGCCTCGCGCAGCTCGACCCGGCCGCGCGCGTCCACCGCGTACCCCAGCGCCTCGTTGGGGGCGTCCGTCAGCGCCCGCCGGGTCGCCGCCGCCCAGGCCGCGCGCGGGAAGCTGCCCAGGTCCGGGGTGCCCGAGACGAGGCTGTACGCGGGCCCCCGGCGCGCGGGAGCACGTACCCGGGCGGCGGGCGCCGGTCCGGACCGGCGCGGCCTGGCCCGTTCAGCGACCCGGGTGCCCGAGCCCTGGCGGGCCGTCAGCCAGCCCTCGGCGACGAGTTCCGCGTACGCCTCCGCGACCGTGTTCCGGGCGACGGCCAGGTCCGCCGCGAGCGAGCGCGAGGACGGCAGCCGGGTCCCGGGCGCCAGCCGCCCGCTGCGCGCCGCCTCGCGCAGGGCCTCCGCCAGCCCGGCGCGCAGGCCCCGTCCGGCGGCGAGGTCGAGGTGCAGGTCGGCGCCGAAAGTGGCCCAGGATTCCGTCATGGATGTGGACCATATCGGCGGGCCGCCTCCCTCTTACGGTGGGGGCATGACGACGACGACCGCAGCCGCGCAGCACGCCCCCGAAGAACCCGCCCGCCTGAACTGGTACAAGCACGCGCCCGAGGTCTACCAGGCCATGGTGGCCCTGGAGATCGCCTCCAAGAAGGGCCTCGACCCGGTCCTGGTCGAGCTGGTCAAGACCCGCGCCTCGCAGCTCAACAACTGTGCCTTCTGCCTGGACATGCACACCAAGGACGCCCTGGCGGCGGGCGAGAGCGTCGAACGGCTCGTGCAGCTCTCGGCCTGGCGCGAGTCCCGGCACTTCTACACCGAGAAGGAGCTGGCCGCGCTCGCGCTGACGGAGTCGGTGACCGTCCTGACGGACGGTTTCGTTCCCGACGATGTCTACGCGACCGCCGCCGGGCACTTCGAGGAGGCCGAACTGGCCCGGCTGATCGCCGTGATCACGACGATCAACGCCTGGAACCGGTTCGGCGTCAGCTGCCGCCTGGTCCCGGGGCACTACACGCCGGGCATGCTGGGGCACTGAACCACCGGAGGCCGGGCGGCGGCGCCGGGGCACCGGCGCCCGCCGCCTCAGCCGCCGGGCCGGAAGGCCTCCAACGCCGCCGCGTGGTGCTGCCGGGTGACCGCCCACTCGGCGGCCGGGCCGGCGGTCAGGACGGCCCACTTGCCGCCGTCCTGGGTACGGGAGACCTGCTCCACGCCCCGGCGGCGGCCGTGGGATTCCGCACTGTCGTACTCGTACACCAGTTCCGCGGCGTCATCGGCCCCGGCGACCCGGCCGACCCGGATCTCCTCGTAGCCCGAGGTGCGGGCCCGCAGGTCGGCGGAGGCTCCCTGGACGGCCTGCAGCGGGCTGAGTTCCGCTTCGCTGACCCGGAAGACCTGGAGCAGGGACGTCCGGTCGGGCGAGCGGTAGAAGACGCCGCTCTCGCTCTCTTCCCGGGCCCATCCGGTGGGCACCGCGATGGTGAACCCCTTCGGGTCCCGGACCGTCTCGTGGGCGTCGTCCGCGGTGGGGCCGGTGCTCGCGGAGGGGCTGTCGGCGGGTGACGGGGTGAGCGGCGACCGCGAGCGGGACGCACCGCCGCCGGTCGGGCCGCTCGACGCGGTCGCCCCCGCGTGCGCGGGCGGCTGCGCCGGGTTCCGCTCGACGAACCAGACGGCGGCCGCCCCGATCGCGAGGGCGGCCACCGCGATGCCGGCCGTGGTCGGCGTCAGCCACCGCCCGCCCGTACCCCCGGGGCTCGGGGGCCCCGGGGGTACGGGCGGCGGTGGCGGCAGGTGCGGGTCGTACACCGGAGGCAGCGGCGGCAGGTTCCCCTCGTCCGCGGACGGCACCGGCGGCCGGCCCGGGTCGTAGGCCTGCGGCGCGGTCGGCGCGAGCGGGTCGTACGCCGGTGGTGCCTGCGGCGGTGCGGCGGGGCCCGGGGCGTCGGCGGGGGCGTCCCAGACCCAGCGCTGCGTGCGCGCGTCCCAGCGGGGCGCGCCCTGCGGCTGCGGGGTCACGGCTCAGCCTCCCAGCGAGGTCAGCAGCTCGCCCAGCGCGGTCGCCGCGCTGACCGTCTCCACCAGCGGCGCCCAGCGGGTCAGCGCCGCGCGCAGCCGGGCGGCGAGTCCGGGCCGGATCCCCTCCGCCGTCTCCAGTTCCTCGGCGGCGTTGTCCAGTTCGGCGTCCAGCGCCGACCGGTCCGCGCCCCGTGGCGCCCGTACGAGGGCGGCGCGCAGCTCCAGTACCGCGTCGAGCAGCACCTGCGGCGTCACGGCCCCGCCCGCCGCGCCCTCGTTCCGGACGGTGTTGGTGTTGTTGCTGCCGCCGATGCTGAACGCGCTGCCGTTGACGTCGCCGAGCCGTACGGACGGCTCCGCCGGGTCCGTCGTGCCCGCGTTGCTCCCGTCAGTTGCCACCGCTGCTCCCCCTGCCCTTGCCGCTGGTGTGGTGACCGGTGTTGGTGTTGTTGCTGCCGCCGACGCTGAACGCGCTGCCGTTCACCGACTGGATGAACACCCCGCCTTCGGCGACGTTGACGGCGCGCGCCGCGAACTCCTCGGTGTGCCAGCCCGCTTCGTGCAAGGCGACGATAATGCCGCCGACCACCCGGTCCTGAACGGTTTTCAGGAACCGGTCCAGGTCCATGAGGTGGAACAGCGACCCGTTGTCCTCGGAGGCGAGTTCGCGCACCGACAGGCGCGGCCCCTCGGGCCGGGCGCCGCCGTGGCCGCCGGTCGCGATCCGCCACCAGCTGGCCAGGCCGCGGGCCAGGGTGGTGACGGAGGCCGCGATGGAGCCGGGGGTCTGGCGCAGGGCCCAGACGGCCTTGCCGAAGGCGTTGTTGTTGCGGTAGCGCTGGGCGTCGGCGTCCGCGTTGTGGAAGGCGACGTCCACGGGGAGCAGCACGTGCGGCGCCACCTCCAGCATCATCATGCCGCCCTGCGTGTGGACCCGTACGAAGACGGTGACGACGAGGTTCTCGTCCCAGCCGCCCACCCGCACGCGCAGGAAGTGCCGGCGGCGTTCGCCGCCCTCCTCGATGGCCGCGGCCCGCTGCTGCGCGTACTGGGCGTGGATGGTCTGCGCGGCGTCCCGGTGCGGCAGCCCGTTGGCGGGCAGGAACACGCACTCGTCGACGACCAGTTCCCGCATCCGGTCGCCGACGGCGGCCTGCGCCTCCGCCGAGCCGTGCGGCGAGGGCACGCGCAGGCGCTCCAGCAGGGGGACGATCCGGGAGACGAGGTGGGCGTTGGTGACCGGCGTCGGCTTGCGGTCGGGGCCCAGGTCCTCCCGCGGGCGCAGTTCGACGGAGAGCTGCCAGGGCCGGTAGGGGTCGCCGGCGCCGCAGAACGGGTCGTTGATGTCGTACATGACCACCGGCGCGTGCTGTTCGGCCCGGATGCGGGCGCGCACGCGTTGGAAACGCACGCCGGGAGCCGCTTCGGCGGGGTCGCCGGCGTGGTCGGCGTAGCGGCGCTCGTTGAGGTCGGTGGTGATGGTCCGGTAGACGTGGCCGCGCTGGAGGCCCACGACGGTGACCACGGCGGCGAAGACGACGGGCACCCACCAGAGGACGGCGGTGGCCGCGGCGGTGTCCCCGAAGGACGGGGCGAGGAGCAGGGCGCCGGGTCCGCCGGACCCGCCGAGCGCGCTCATGAGGACGAATCCGCCGAAGACGAGGAGGAACAGGGTGACGGCGAGCGTCAGGAAGACGTAGACGCGCAGGATCACGGCCAGCGCCCGCATCAGCGGCGTGTTCCGGCGGCGTAGCCAGTCGGCCAGGCTCAGCAGGAGGAAGGGCAGGACCAGCAGCATGAGGGCGCCGCCGGTGAGCAGCGAGCCGACGAACCAGGCGCCGAGCACCCCGGCCGCCCAGCCGAGCTCGGTGCGGCGGGCGCGCAGCGCGTGGGCGAGCACCCGGGAGGCGTCGTAGCCGTAGGAGGGGGCGACTATCCGCTCTTCGTGGACGTAGAGCTCGTCGATGACCCGGTCGCGGAACGCGGCGTCGAGGTAGGTGCCCGCGCACAGGAACCGGCCGGCCTCACTGAGCGAGGGGTGTACCGGCGGGCGGCCGGCACGTGGATCGCCCCAGCCGGCCGGACCGGTCGGCTGGTGGGGAATCGGGGTCTCGGTCACCGACCGACCTTAGGTTCCCCCTACATCACGCGACAGGCCGAATTACGCCAAAGCGCCCCGGCCGGGTTTGGCCGGGGCGCTTCGTCGTTCGTACTGGTTCGAACGGGTCGGTCCGGTCAGGGACCGGCCACTGGCGTCCGGATCGGATTCCGATCAGATCAGGCCGAGCCCGCGCACCGCGTCGCGCTCCTCGACCAGCTCCGCCACGGAGGCGTCGATGCGCGTACGGGAGAACTCGTTGATGTCGAGGCCCTGGACGATCTCGTACTTGCCGTCCTTGGTGGTGACGGGGAACGAGGAGATGATGCCCTCGGGTACGCCGTAGGAGCCGTCCGACGGGATGCCCATCGAGGTCCAGTCGCCGGCGGCCGTGCCGTTGACCCAGGTGTGGACGTGGTCGATGGCGGCGTTGGCGGCGGAGGCGGCCGAGGAAGCGCCACGGGCCTCGATGATCGCGGCGCCGCGCTTGGCGACGGTCGGGATGAAGGTGTCGGCCAGCCACTGCTCGTCGTTGACGACCTCGGCGGCGTTCTTGCCGGCGATCTCCGCGTGGAAGATGTCCGGGTACTGGGTCGCCGAGTGGTTGCCCCAGATGGTGAGGCGCTTGATGTCGGAGACGGCGGCACCGGTCCGGGCGGCCAGCTGCGAGATCGCGCGGTTGTGGTCCAGGCGGGTCATCGCGGTGAAGCGCTCGGCCGGTACGTCCGGGGCGGCGGCCTGCGCGATGAGCGCGTTGGTGTTGGCCGGGTTGCCCACGACCAGGACCTTGATGTCGTCCGCGGCGTGCGCGTTGATCGCGGCGCCCTGCGGCTTGAAGATGCCGCCGTTGGCGGAGAGCAGGTCACCGCGCTCCATGCCCTTGGTGCGCGGGCGGGCGCCGACGAGCAGCGCGACGTTGGCACCCTCGAACCCCTTGTTCGGGTCGTCGAAGATGTCGATGCCGCGGAGCAGCGGGAAGGCGCAGTCGTCGAGCTCCATGGCGGTGCCCTCAGCGGCCTTCATGCCCTGGGGGATCTCGAGGAGCCGGAGCTTGACCGGCACGTCCGCGCCGAGGAGGTGACCGGACGCGATGCGGAAGAGCAGCGCGTAGCCGATCTGGCCGGCGGCGCCGGTGACGGTGACATTCACGGGAGTGCGGGTCATGGCCTTCTCCGTTAGACAGCTGGCGGTGGGGCGTCCCTGCCCCATGTGCTGGAGGACGCCGCTTCGCTGTCCTCTAAGTCTTGACGTGAAGAGACATCCGCCGTCAGGCTATCCGACCCCGGGGGCGGCTAACCCCCAGGCCCCTGTGGTGCGCGGCACACGAACCCGGATGTTCGAAGGCCGGCGGGGCGCCCGGACCCTGATTCCACCCGTAACCGGCGGCGGGTCCGGTGTCCTTCGAGCAACTTGACGGTGTTCCCCCGTGCGGGCCGCCGGCACGGCGCGGCCGGCGGTGCCGGCGGCCCGGCCGGGGCTCAGCGGACCGTGAAGCGGACCGCCGTCTCCAGGAACGGGATGTGCACCAAGGGCTTGGGTTCCATCACCAGCGCCAGCAGCGTGATGGCCACGCCGAGCACCCCGTACGTCACCAGGTCCGTGAAGCGGGAGCGGACCGCGAGCATCCCCACCGAGGGCAGCACGCGCCGCATCACGGCGGCCGCGATCAGCGCGATGCCGATGATCAGGCAGCCCACCCGGGGGTGACCCGTGGCCGTCGTCAGCAGCCCGGCCGCCGTGGCGGCGAGGACGCTGAGCATCGGCCACTGCCGGGCCGGCGCGGGGGCGTCCCCGGGAGCGGCCCGGCCACCGCCCTCGGGGCGGGCGGTGTCCCGGGTGACGGACGGGAACCGGCGGGACTTGGGGGGCTCCGGCGAATCCTCGCCCCCGGCGGCCGGACCGGTGGTGTGCTCAACCCGCACTGGTGGTCCGTTCCGCCGCCTCGACGACATTGACGAGAAGCTGGGCGCGGGTCATCGGACCCACACCGCCGGGGTTGGGGGACAGCCAGCCCGCGACCTCCGCGACCCCCGGGTGCACGTCGCCGACGATCTTCCCGCTCTCGTCGCGGCTGACGCCGACGTCGAGCACGGCCGCGCCCGGCTTCACGTCCTCCGGCTTGACCAGGTGCGGGACACCGGCGGCCGCGACGATGACGTCCGCCTGCCGCAGCAGGCGCGAGAGGTCCCGCGTACCGGTGTGGCACAGGGTGACGGTCGCGTTCTCCGACTTGCGGGTCAGCAGCAGGCCGATGGAGCGTCCGACGGTGACGCCGCGGCCCAGGACGACGACGTGCGCGCCGTTGATCTCCACGCCGTGGTGGCGCAGCAGCGCCACGATCCCGTACGGGGTGCAGGGCAGCGGGCCGGGCTCGTTGAGCACCAGCCGCCCGAGGGACATGGGGTGCAGTCCGTCGGCGTCCTTGAGCGGATCCATCAGCTCCAGGACGCGGTTGGTGTCGATGCCCTTCGGGAGGGGGAGTTGCACGATGTAACCCGTGCACTCCGGGTTTTCGTTGAGTTCCCGCACGACCGCCTCGATGTCCTCCTGGGAGGCGGTGGCCGGAAGTTCGCGCTGGATGGAGGCGATGCCGACCTCCGCGCAGTCCTTGTGCTTGCCGTTGACGTACCAGCGGCTGCCCGGATCGTCTCCGACCAGCAGGGTGCCGAGGCCGGGGGTGATGCCCCGGGCCTTCAGCGCCGCCACGCGGGCGGTCAGTTCGGACTTGATCGCGGCTGCGGTGGCCTTGCCATCGAGAATCTGGGCGGTCATACCCCCCATCCTCCCGGATGGAGCGGTCCCGCTTCCACTCAAGGGGCCCGCGCAGCCGCCCCGCGGCCCGGGAACAGCCTTGGTCATTTCATTGCACTTGCACAACAAGTCCCGGCCGGTACGCGAACCGGCTGGACAATCCCCCTTCGGCGGGACCACGATGACGGGCAATGAGTGCCGCGGGCAGTGCCGGGGGGTGGACCGCAAACACGCAGTGTTTCCTCCGAAAGTGCCGTGCGTCCCCGCACTTCCACGGAGGAACAACCCCAAGATGAGTTTCGGCGACCCGAACAACCCGTACGGACAGCAGCAGCCCCCGCAGCCCCCTCAGGGCCAGCCCGGCTACGGCTACCCGCAGCAGGCCCCGCAGGGCATCCCCCCGCAGGGGCAGCCCGGCTACGGCTACCCGCAGCAGCCCGGGCAGCCGCCGTACGGTGCGATGCCCCCGGCCCCCGGCACGCTCCAGGCGAACAACGGCTACATCAACGTGGCCGGGCTCGGCACCGTCGAGGTCGCCACGATGGGCCGCCGCTTCGGCGCCCGTGTGATCGACGGTCTGGTCATCGGCGTCCTGTACTCGATCCTCAGTGCGATCGGCCTCGCCAGCGTCTTCGGCGCCTCGAAGAGCATCCAGGACTGCACCGGCATGGACTACGCGTCCTCCGCCTACCAGTCCTGCGTGAACGACCAGGCCGAGGCCGCCGGCGGCATCGTCGCCACCTTCTTCGGCTTCATCCTCATCTTCTTCATCGCCACCCTGCTCTACGAATGGCTGATGATCGCGTTCGTGGGCGCGACGGTCGGCAAGCTGGCGCTGGGCGTGAAGGTCGTCAAGGAGAACACGGGGCAGGTCCCGGGCATCGGCGGCGGCTTCATCCGCTGGATCATCCCGATGGTCGGCGCGCTGCTCTGCGGCATCGGCCAGATCCTGACCTACCTCTCCCCCTTCTTCGACAACTCCGGCAAGCTGCAGGGCTGGCACGACCGTGCCGCCGGCACGATCGTCGTGAAGAAGTAGCAGGTCGTGACGGGCCGGCGGGCGGCCTGACCGCCCGCCGGCCCCGATCCGCCGCAGTACGGCGAAGGCCGCGCCCCCCGATGGGGGACGCGGCCTTCGGCCTTTGCCGGGGTCCGTCAGTGGAAGAAGTGCCGGGTACCGGTGAAGTACATCGTCACGCCGGCCTTCTTCGCGGCCTCGATGACCAGCTCGTCACGGACCGAACCACCCGGCTGGACCACGGCCTTGATGCCGGCCGCCGTGAGGATCTCCAGCCCGTCCGGGAAGGGGAAGAAGGCGTCGGAGGCGGCGTACGAGCCCTGCGCGCGCTCGGCGCCGGCCCGCTCGACCGCGAGCTTCGCCGAGTCGACCCGGTTGACCTGGCCCATGCCGACACCGACCGAGGCGCCGTCCTTGGCGAGCAGGATCGCGTTCGACTTGACGGCCCGGCAGGCCTTCCAGGCGAAGGCCAGCTCGGCGAGCCCGTCGGCGGAGAGGGCCTCGCCGGTGGCGAGGGTCCAGTTCTGCGGGTCGTCGCCCTCGGCCCCGCTCCCCTTCTCGAACGTGTCGGACTGCTGGAGCAGCACGCCGCCCGAGATCGGCTTGAGGTCGCCCGGCTGGTGCGGGGTGCCGTCCACCTTCAGGACGCGGATGTTCTTCTTCTTGGCGAGGATCTCGACCGCGCCGTCCTCGTAGCCGGGGGCGGCGATGACCTCGGTGAAGATCTCCGCGACCTGCTCGGCGAGCTCGACCGTCACCGGGCGGTTGACGGCGATGACGCCGCCGAACGCGGAGAGCGGGTCGCAGGCGTGGGCCTTGCGGTGGGCGGCGGCGACGTCGGCGCCCACGGCGATGCCGCACGGGTTGGCGTGCTTGATGATCGCGACGCAGGGCTCTTCGTGGTCGTAGGCGGCGCGGCGGGCCGCCTCGGTGTCCACGTAGTTGTTGAAGGACATCTCCTTGCCGTGCAGCTGCTCGGCGTTGGCGAGTCCGCCCGGCTGCCCGTCCGTGTAAAGGGCGGCGGCCTGGTGGGGGTTCTCGCCGTAGCGGAGGGTGGACTTGCGCTCCCAGGCGCCGGCCAGGAACTCGGGCAGGACGGCCCCGGGCTCGGGGGCGTAGGCGCCCGTGAACCAGGAGGCGACGGCCACGTCGTAGGCGGCGGTGTGCTGGAAGGCCTCGGCGGCGAGCCGCTTGCGGGCGGTCAGGCCGAAGCCGCCGCCGGCGGCGGCGGTGAGGACGTCGGCGTACCGCTCGGGGCTGGTCACGACGGCGACCGAGGGGTGGTTCTTGGCGGCGGCGCGGACCATCGAGGGGCCGCCGATGTCGATCTGCTCGACGCACTCGTCGGCGGTGGCACCGGACTGGACGGTGGCGAGGAAGGGGTACAGGTTGACGACCACCAGGTCGAAGGGCTCGACGCCGAGCTCCTGGAGCTGCTCGCGGTGGCTGTCCAGGCGCAGGTCGGCGAGGATGCCGGCGTGCACGCGCGGGTGCAGGGTCTTGACCCGGCCGTCCAGGCACTCGGGGAAGCCGGTCAGCTCCTCGACCTTGGTGACGGGCACCCCGGCCGCGGCGATCTTGGAAGCGGTGGAGCCGGTGGAGACGAGCGCGACGCCCGCCTCGTGCAGGCCGCGGGCCAGCTCTTCCAGTCCCGTCTTGTCGTAGACGCTGATGAGCGCACGACGGATCGGCCGCTGGGTCGTGGTCGGGTCGTTGCTGCTGTCTGCGGTCTCTACGGCGGTCACTGGATTGTTACCTTTCGTCCCTCAATGCGGTAGCCGTGCCGGGCCAGGCGCCCCACGACGTCGACGAGCAGCGTGCGCTCGACTTCCTTGATGCGCTCATGGAGAGCGGCTTCGTCTTCCCCGTCCCGGATCTCGACGACCCCCTGGGCGATGACCGGGCCGGTGTCCACGCCGCCGTCCACGAAGTGGACGGTGCAGCCGGTGACCTTGGCCCCGTAGGCGAGGGCGTCGCGGACGCCGTGCGCGCCCGGGAAGGCGGGCAGCAGGGCGGGGTGGGTGTTGATGAACCGGCCGCCGAAGCGAGCCAGGAACTCGGGCCCGACGATCTTCATGAACCCGGCGGAGACCACCAGGTCCGGCTCGTGGGCGGCGGTGGCTTCGGTGAGCGCGGCGTCCCACTCGGCGCGGGTGTCGTACGCCTTGACCGGACACACGAAGGTGGGGATCCCGGCCTTCTCGGCGCGCTCCAGGCCGACGATGCCGTCGCGGTCGGCGCCGACCGCTACGACCCGGGCGCCGAAGCCCTCGGGGCCCTCGGGGTGGGAGTCGATGGCGTCGAGCAGGGCCTGGAGGTTGGTGCCGGAACCGGAAACCAGCACGACCAGGCGAGAGGCGGCCATGGGAGGCCCTTTCTTGGGGGGCATCGCTTGCACTTGTACGGTCATACGAAACTCCGGGTCCCCGATATACGGGGAACCATACGAAGCGGTGGACCGCCTGCAACGATACCGGCACACGGGACCGCCCCCGAGGGACGGGGGGACGGCCTGGGGGTAGCGTGCGGCGTGGAAGCCGCGAACCACGCGACGCAACGCGTCGACGCCGAGCCGACGCCGACGCCGACGCCGACGCCCATGCCACGTCCACGACACAGGGGAAGTAACGCACTCGATGCCGGACCGCCGTCAGCCCGACTCCTCGACCGACGACAACCCCTTCGCGGCGCCTCCCGAGGGCAAGCCCGACCAGCCGTGGCAGCCGCGCGGCGGTGACGGCGGCCCCGGCCCGGACGGCAAGGACCCGTCCCCCGAGGGCCCGGCCCGCTGGGACCCGACGGACCCGCTCCAGCGCCGCGCCCGCTACGCGCTGCTCGCCGGCATGTGGGGGTTCTTCTTCGGCATCTTCGGGATCCCCTCCGTCGGCCTCCTGCTGGGCGCGCTCGCGCTGTACTGGGGCATCAGCGCCCTCCGCGGCGGCGTCGCCTCCCTGGGCCCGGCGGCCCGCCCGCAGCGCACGGCGGCGGTCAGCGGTCTGGTGACGGCGTCACTCGCCCTGCTGCTGGCGGCGAGCTCGTACGCGCTGCAGCTGGCGTACAAGGACTTCTACGTCTGCCGCGACGACGCCCTGACGAAGACGGCCGAACTCGAATGCAACACCCTCCTCCCGGACAACCTGGTGGGCCAAATCCTCAAGGTCCAACGCTGACCCCGGCGGACCAAGTCCAGCCCCGCCGGCGCTTGAGGCGCGGGGGCCCGGGGCGGCACCCCCTCCCAGCCCCGCCGGCGTTTGACGCGCGGGGGCCCGGGGCGGCACCCCCCAGCCCCGCCGGCGTTTGAGGCGCGGGGCCCGGGGCGGCACCCCCTCCCAGCCCCGCCGGCGCTTGAGGCGCGGGGGTCCGGGGGCCGGCCCCCGGCAACGGCGGCGCACCCGCCGTGCGGCCGTCGGTCCGGCCCGTCAGGCGGTCGGCCGGCGCGACAGCACCCGCGCCCCGGACACCCCCGGGACCAACCCCGACGGCACGTCAGCAACCGCCTCACCGACAGCCGCACCCGGCACCGGCCCCGGCACCGGCCCCGCCTCACCCACACCCACAGGCGCAGGCACAGGCACAGGCACAGGCACAGGCACAGCCACCATCGGCACGGCCGCCTCCCGCAACACCGCCCACCGCAACTCCCGCACGCCCGAGTCGTGCCACTCGTCCGCCGCGTCCACCACCCCCGCCGCCCCCCTCACCGGCCGCACCCGCCACCCGTGCACCGCCACGGCCACCGGCACAGCCAGCACCACCGCCCACACCACCGCCGCACCCCCCACCTGCCACCACACCGGCCCGAACCGCACCAGCTCGCGCGTCCCCAGCGGCCCCGCCGCCACCGCCGCGAGCCCCGCCATCAGCACCCCGCACACCACCGCGCCCAGCACCGCCGTCCACGCCGTCTCCCCGTACGAGACCTCCCGCGCCCGCCGCACCGCGAACCACCCCACCGCCAGCCCCGCCGCCACCGGCACGGCGAGCGCCGCCCACGTCAGCGGAGTCCCCGCCCCCACCCCCGGCAGGGCCGCCAGCAGCGGGAACCTCGGCAATGCCGCGTGCGATCCGACGGAGCCGAGCGGTGTCACCGTCGCCCCCGCGCCCAGCGCGAAGCCCGGCCCCAGACCGTACGCCGCGCCCCACACCATCGCGTTCGGAACCAGCGTCACCGCCAGCAGCAGCACCGCGAACCGCCCCGACCACACCCCGGTCAGCCCCAGGAACGACCCCCGCACGTCCGCCCCGTGCCACACCAGCGATGCCCCGACCAGCAGCACGCCGCCGCCGAGCAGCACCACGGCTCCCGCCGCGCCCGAGCGCAGCGCCAGCTCGTACCGGGGGCGCGCGATGGCCCTCCGCACGCCCCCAGCCATCCACTCCGGCACCCAGCCCGAGAACTCGCCGAACGGCCTGCCCCGGGCCGCCCACACCCCGCCCGCCGCGGCCAGTACGGCCACCAGCGGCAGGTGCCACGCCGCGCTGAGCGGGTCGGCCGGCATGGGGCCGCCCGCCGCGTACACCGTCGCCAGCGCCCCGACGCCGAGGTACCCGCAGGTCACCGCCGAGAACACGACACTGGCCGGCAGCACCTCGTCATCCCCCTGGCCGTCGCCCGGGGCGCTGCCGAGCCGCGCGGCCCGCCGCAGCAGCAGCACCGGTAGCGCCACCAGCAGCAGCGGCGTCACCCCGACGGGCGCGGGCACGCCCGACAGGGTCTCGTAGCGGATGAGTTCGGTGCCGTGGGCGAGCAGCCACAACCCGGCGGCGAGGTGCAGCGCGCCGCCGGGGCCGCTGTCGGGATAGGGGGAGCTGATCCACAGCACGATCACGAGCACGGCCAGGAAGCCGAGCCCCAGTCCTGCGGCGACGGCGCCACCGAGCACACACGCGGCGGCCGCCGGCGAACGGCGCCGTACGGCGGCCCGCGGGGCCGTCGGCAACGAGGTACCGCGTTCGGTCACTTGGGTCACCCCGCCATGGTGCCAACGACACGCGCTATGGGCGGGTAACAGGCGAATGTCCGTGGTGTCGCCCAATATACGTTTATGTACTTTTTCGCGCAGAGCTGCCGGGTCGCGGGGAGAGTGGCATGACACAAGGCGTCGGAACGAACTCCGCCGCGGGGGAGGCCGACCTCCCTTCCCTCCGGGAACGCCGAAGGCTGCGCGAATCCGCGGAACTGACGCACGGTGAGGTGGCGGCGGCCGTCGGGGTCAGCCCGGCCACGGTCCGTTCGTGGGAGTCGGGCCGGACGCAGCCGCGCGGCCGGAAGCGCAAGGCGTACGCCCGGTTCCTCAACCGTCTCGCGACGTCCGGCTCGCCCGCCGGGCCCGAGCCCGGGCCCGCGAAGGCCGCCGGACCCGGCGCCGTACGGGTCTCCCCGGCCCCCGCCCGGCCGGCCGGCTCACGCAAACGGCCCAAGGTGGCGGCGAAGCGGGCCGCGAAGCCGTCGGCCGACTCGGCGCGCCGGGAACCCCGGGCCCCCGCCGAGGCCGACGGCGCCGACCCCACCCCGCTCCCGCCGGAACCCGGACCGCAACCGACGCCGCAGCCGCAGCCGCAGCCGCAACCCGCACCCGAATCCCGGACGGAGCCCGACCCCGCGCCCGCACCCGACACGCCGACCGTCGAGGCCGAAGCCGAAGCCGAAGCCGAAGCCGCCGAAGCGGACGCCGAGCCCGAAGCCCCTGTCGACCCCGGCCCCCTGACTCCCGCTCGGGCCTTCGACGCCCTGTACGCCTACGCCGCCCCGGCCCTCGTCCGCCAGGCGTACCTGCTCACCGGCCGCCGCTCCCTCGCCCTGGAGGCCGTCGACAAGGCGTTCCTCCAGGCGTGGGCCCGCTGGCCCGAGGTCGCCACCGACCCGGACCCGGTGGGGTGGGTGCGCGCGGTCTCGTACGAGTACGCCCTCTCCCCCTGGCACCGGTTCCGCCGGGCCTTCCGCCACCCCGACAAGACCCCGGCCGAACCCGCCGACCGGATCACGATGGACGCGCTGCTCGCGCTGCCCACCCCGTACCGCCGGGCCGTCCTGCTCTACGACGGCGTCGGCCTCGACCTCCCCGACACGGCCGCGGAGATCGAGGCGTCGACCCCGACCACGGGCCTGCGCCTGCTGAACGCGCACGCCGAGCTCACCGCCCGGCTTCCCGAGCTGGCCGCCCTGCCGCCCGCGCAGCGGTCCGCCCGGCTGCGCGAACGCATGGGCTCGGTCCGCCCGGCCGTCTCCCTCGAACCGCGCCCGGCGGCCTCCGTACGCACCTCCTGCGAGCGCCGTTCCCGGGCGCTGAGCCGGGCGGCGCTCGGGCTGACGGCGGTGATCGCGGTCGCGACGGCGTACACGGCGACCACGGCGCCGACCCAGTACATCCCCGCTATCGCACCCGGTACGAGCGTCTCCGGGGTCCCGCCGCTCAGCGGGCCGCAGCGGTTCACCCAGCAGAGCAAGGAGCTGCACGACAGGCTCCGCTCCGACCCGGCGGCCGGTCCCGCCCGCCTCGCCCCGAAGGTCGAGTAGCGCGGCACCGGACGGACCCGGAAACGGGCGTGGCCCGCACCCCGGAGGGTGCGGGCCACGCCCGTACGCACTTACGGCTACTGCTTACTGAGCGGCGTTCAGGATCTCGCGCGCCAGCTTGGCCGTCTCGGTCGGCGTCTTGCCGACCTTCACGCCCGCGGCCTCGAGGGCCTCCTTCTTGGCCTGTGCGGTGCCAGAAGAACCGGAGACGATGGCGCCGGCGTGGCCCATGGTCTTGCCCTCGGGGGCGGTGAAGCCCGCGACGTAACCGACGACCGGCTTGGTGACGTTCTTCGCGATGAAGTCCGCCGCACGCTCCTCGGCGTCGCCGCCGATCTCGCCGATCATGACGATGAGGTCGGTCTCGGGGTCCGCCTCGAACGCCGCGAGGGCGTCGATGTGCGTGGTGCCGATGACCGGGTCGCCACCGATGCCGACGGCGGAGGAGAAGCCGATGTCACGGAGCTCGTACATCATCTGGTAGGTCAGCGTGCCGGACTTCGACACGAGACCGATGCGGCCGGGCTTGGTGATGTCGCCCGGGATGATGCCGGCGTTGGACTGGCCGGGGGTGATCAGACCCGGGCAGTTCGGGCCGATGATGCGGGTCTTGTTGCCCTTGGCGGTCGCGTACGCCCAGAAGGCGGCGGAGTCGTGCACCGCGATGCCCTCGGTGATGACGACGGCCAGCGGGATCTCGGCGTCGATGGCCTCGACGACGGCAGCCTTGGCGAAGGCAGGCGGGACGAAGAGGACGGAGACGTTGGCGCCCGTCTTCTCCATCGCCTCGGCGACCGAGCCGAAGACCGGGACCTCGGTGCCGTCGAAGTCGACGGTGGTGCCGGCCTTGCGCGGGTTCACGCCACCGACGATGTTGGTGCCGTCAGCCAGCATCAGCTTCGTGTGCTTCATGCCCGTGGCACCGGTCATGCCCTGGACGATGACCTTGCTGTCCTTGTTGAGGAAGATAGCCATGTGAGTCTGTGACCTCTGCCCTTACTTCGCAGCCGCGAGCTCGGCGGCCTTGTCGGCCGCGCCGTCCATGGTGTCCACGCGCTGCACCAGCGGGTGGTTGGCGTCCGAGAGGATCTTGCGACCCAGCTCGGCGTTGTTGCCGTCGAGACGGACGACGAGCGGCTTGGTGACCGCCTCGCCCTTCTCCTCCAGCAGGGCCAGCGCCTGGACGATGCCGTTGGCGACCTCGTCACAGGCGGTGATGCCACCGAAGACGTTGACGAAGACGGACTTGACGTCCGGGTCGCCGAGGATGATCTCGAGACCGTTGGCCATGACGGCGGCCGAGGCGCCGCCGCCGATGTCCAGGAAGTTGGCGGGCTTGACGCCGCCGTGGTTCTCGCCGGCGTAGGCGACGACGTCGAGGGTGCTCATGACGAGACCCGCGCCGTTGCCGATGATGCCGACCTCACCGTCGAGCTTGACGTAGTTGAGGTTCTTCGCCTTGGCGGCGGCCTCGAGCGGGTTCGCGGCCGCGTGGTCCACGAACTCCTCGTGGCCCGGCTGGCGGAACTCGGCGTTCTCGTCGAGCGAGACCTTGCCGTCGAGCGCGATGACGTCGCCGTTGGCGACCTTCGCGAGCGGGTTGACCTCGACGAGGAGCGCGTCCTCGGCGATGAAGGTCTGCCACAGGGTCACGAGGACCTCGGCGACCTTCTCGGCGACCTCGGCCGGGAACTTCGCCAGCGCGACGATCTCGCGGGCCTTCTCGATGGTCACGCCCTCGTTGGCGTTGACCGGGACCTTCGCGAGGGCCTCGGGGGTCTTCTCCGCGACCTCCTCGATGTCCATGCCGCCCTGCACCGAGGCCATGGCCAGGAAGGTGCGGTTGGTGCGGTCGAGGAGGTACGAGACGTAGTACTCCTCGAGGATCTCGGGAGCGGTCTCGGCGATCATCACCTTGTGGACCGTGTGGCCCTTGATGTCCATGCCGAGGATGTCCGTCGCCCGGGCGACTGCCTCGTCCGGGGTGGCGGCGAGCTTGACGCCGCCGGCCTTGCCTCGGCCGCCGACCTTCACCTGCGCCTTGACGACCGACTTGCCGCCCAGCCGCTCGGTGGCCTCGCGAGCCGCCTCAGGCGTGTCGATCACTTCACCGGCCAGCACCGGTACACCGTGCTTGGCGAAGAGGTCCCTCGCCTGGTACTCGAACAGGTCCACGCGCGTCCGTCCCTTGTCTTCAAAGATTCGCAGTGATTCGCGGTTGTCTGCTATCTGCGTGGGCGTGCCGCGGAGGGCAACGTGACGGCGCTGTCACAAGGAAGGCGCACACGGTGACCGTGGACGCGGCATGTCCGTCTCGCAGGTTATCCCCGTGGGACGTGCGTCCCTAAATCACAGGTCGCACCTGAGCGGTGATACCTGTCACAGATCCCCTCATGGTTGAGCTGCGCGTTCGTACGATCCGCCGACCCCCGGCCGCGGGCGGCGGACGCTCACGGCACGGGCAGCGGCCGCTTCTCCAGGGCGGCGGCCATCACGTCGGGGAAGAGGTCGGGGGTGCAGGCGAAGGCGGGCGCGCCGAGCGCGGCGAGGGCCGCCGCGTGCTCGCGGTCGTAGGCGGGAGCGCCTTCGTCGGACAGGGCGAGCAGGGTCACGAACTCCACTCCGGCGCCCTTCATCGCGGCGACCCGCTTGAGCATCCCGTCGCGTATGCCGCCCTCGTAGAGATCACTGATCAGGACGACGACGGTGTCGGCCGGTCGGGTGATCTTGGACTGGCAGTAGCCGAGGGCCCGGTTGATGTCGGTGCCGCCGCCGAGCTGGGTGCCGAAGAGCACGTCGACCGGATCGTCGAGCTGGTCCGTGAGGTCCACGACCGCCGTGTCGAACACCACCAGCCGGGTGGCGATCGCCCGCATCGAGGCGAGCACCGCCCCGAAGACGGAGGCGTAGACGACGGACGCCGCCATCGAACCCGACTGGTCGATGCAGAGGATGACCTCCTTCTTCACGGACTGCGCCGCCCGGCCGTACCCGATCAGCCGCTCCGGGACCACGGTGCGGTACTCGGGCAGGTAGTTCTTGAGGTTGGCGCGGATCGTGCGGTCCCAGTCGATGTCGCGGTGGCGGGGGCGGCTGATGCGGGCGGAGCGGTCGAGGGCGCCGGTGAGGGTGGCGCGGGTGCGGGTCGCGAGGCGCTTCTCCAACTGTTCGACGACCTTGGCGACCACCGCGCGGGCGCTCTCGCGGGTCGTCTCCGGCATGGCCTTGTTGAGCGAGAGCAGGGTGCCGACGAGGTGGACGTCCGGTTCGACGGCATCCAGCATCTCCGGCTCCAGCAGCAGGGAGGACAGGCCGAGCCGTTCGATGGCGTCGCGCTGCATGACCTGCACCACGGAGCTCGGGAAGTACGTCCTGATGTCCCCGAGCCAGCGGGCCACCTGCGGCGCGGACCCGCCGAGCCCGGCCGACCGCTCTCCCGGCCTCTTGCGCGATCCGGCGCCCGCGCTCTGGCCGTACAGCGCCGTGAGCGCGGCGTCCATCTGCGCGTCCCGCCCGGAGAGCGCGCAGCCGGTGCCCTCGCCCTCGCCGCCGCCGAGCACCATCCGCCACCGCCGCAGCCGCTCCCCCGCGTCCGCCGGCCGTCCCGTGCTGGTCTCCACCTGTCCGTCCCCCTCGTCCCGTGTTCCCGATCCCGCTTCCCGGCCGCCCGCTCTCGCCTGCGGCGTCTTCTTCGTCCCGCGGCGCCCGGGCGTCAGCCCGCGCCCGCCGCCGCGGTTCGCGCTCCCTCCGCCCCGGCGAGCAGCAGGCGGACCAGATCCACCACCGCGTCCGCGCGGACGGGGTCCAGCTCCGGGCCGAACCCCTCGGGGGCCGGACCGGGGCCCGCGTTGCGCGCCCGGCCGGACGGCCCGCGCCGGACCAGTTCGCCCAGGGCCCGCTTCACCCCCGGCTCGTACGCCCCGAAGGTCCGCCGCAGCAGGGGCAGTACGTCGACGAAGGCGCCCGCCGGCACCGACACCAGCCAGGCGTCGATCAGGCCGAGCAGCCGCTCGTCGTGGACCAGCAGGGTGCCGCCGCCCGCACCGCCCCCGGCGAATCCCTCGATCCAGCCCGCCGCGTCGGCCGGGGCGGCCGCCGGGGAGAGCGCGAGGCCCATCAGCCGCGCCGTCTCCCCGGGCGGGAGCCGGCCGTCGTCCAGCAGCAGCCGCGCGGCCCGGCCCCGGATCGGCCCGGGCACGGTGTCCCGGCCGGCCAGCGTCCGCAGCACCGCGGACCAGCGCTGCCGCAGCCCCTCGTCGGCGTCGGCCAGCAGGGCGATCGCCCCGTGGACGGCGTCGACGTGTCCGCGCAGCTCCGCCGCGCCGTCGGCGTCCAGCCCCGCCGCGCAGGCGGGTGGCAGGGCCACGCATATCCGCTCCGCGAGTCCGGCGGCGACGGTGCCGAGCGCCTGCGCGTCCGTGCCCCGTACGTCCCCGTACCGCAGCGAGCGGGCCAGCGCGGGCAGGGCCTTGGCGAGGCGTGCCACATCGGTGTCCAGCGCGGCCCGGTCCGCGAGGGCCCGCAGCACGGCGGGCAGTGCCTCGGACAGCCCGGCCAGCAGGCACCGTTCGGCCAGGGCGGTGACCTCGGCCAGTTCCGATGCGTCTGCCGCGAGCGCCTCGGCCCGGGCGGTGGCCGCCCCCAGGACGGTCGTGCCCCAGATGCCCGCCTCGGCGACCCGCACCGACAGCTCGGGCTCCCAGCGCAGCCGCCAGGTCTCCCGGAAGGTGCCGGTGCTGCCGCGGGAGGCGGTGGGTGCCCCCCAGTCGATGCCGAGCAGCCGCAGCCGGTGCAGGAGCAGGGACTTGGCCGCGTCGGTGTCCTTGCGCAGGTCCAGTTCCAGCTCGCGGTCCTGCGCCTCCGCTTTGAGGCGCAGGGTGCGCAGGCTGCGGGTGAGGTCCCGCTGGAGCGGTACGACGGGTGCCGCGTCCGGGACTTCGCCCAGTACGTCGCCGACCACCAGGCGGTCCTCGATCAGGGCGAGCGGTATGTCGGAGCCGTCGCACATGACCGCCCGGGCCGCTTCCAGGGTCTCGGTCAGGCCGGCCACCGGCCGGCCCCGTACGGCGGCGAGGGTCTGCGCCAGCCGGACCGCCTCGATGACGTGGGCGGAGGAGACCTGCCGGTCCTCGTCCCGGAGCAGGCCCGCGACCTTCGTCAGCCACCGCTCGACGGGCCGGTCGGGGGCGGTGAAGAGGTGTTCGTACCAGCCGGGCGAGCTGATGCCGGCCCCGTATCCGCCCGCGCGGGCGAGCCGGCGGTGGGTCCAGGGCACCCAGGTGGTCTCGACCTTGATCTTCGGCAGTCCGCTGAGCAGCGCCTTGTCGGCGGTGGCCGTGGACGGGGCGCGCAGGGCGGGGACGTGCCAGGCCCCGCAGACCACGGCGTAGGCGTCGCCGAACTCGCGGCGCGCGGCCCGCATCCGCTGGCGCATGTACGCCTCCCGCACCAGGTCGCGCCGGTTGCCGCCGCATCCGTACGCCTCGCGCAGCGCGCCCATGGCTTCGCCGAGGGCCCCGAACGCGGCCAGGGGGTCTTCCCGTACCGCGTCCCGGTGCTCGACGACGTCCTCCCACCAGCGCTCGGGGTCGTCGTACCCGGCGCTCTCGGCCAGCACCGCCAGGGGGTCGATCCGTACGGAGTCGGCGTCCTCCTCCTGGTCCTGCGCCGCGGCCAGCGAGTGCGCGGCCGGGAGGTCGATGAACCGGACGGGTACGTCCCGCTGCTGGGCCCAGCGGATGGCGGCCCACTCCGGGGAGAACCCGGCCAGCGGCCAGAACGCGGCCCGCCCCGGATCGTCCGCCACGTGGGCGAGCAGGGCGACGGGCGGGCGCATCTGCGGGTCGGCGGCGAGCGGCAGCAGCGCGTCCCCTTCCGGTGGCCCTTCGATGAGCACCGCCGACGGCCGGGCTTCGTCCAGCGCGGCCCGCACGGCCCGGGCGGAGCCCGGTCCGTGGTGCCGGACCCCCAGCAGGAGGGGGCCCTCGAGCCGCGGGTTCATGCCGTCACCTCCCGGCATGCGCGGTAGAAGTCCTTCCAGCCGTCCCGCTCGCGGACGACGGCTTCGAGGTACTCCTGCCAGATCACCCGGTCGGCGGCCGGGTCGCGGACGACGGCGCCGAGGATTCCGGCGGCCACGTCGGAGGGGCGCAGGACGCCGTCCCCGAAGTGGGCGGCCAGTGCCAGGCCGCCGGTGACCACGGAGATGGCCTCGGCGGTCGACAGGGTGCCGCTGGGCGACTTGACCTTGGTGCGGCCGTCGCCGGTGACCCCGTCACGCAGCTCGCGGAAGACGGTGACGACGCGGCGGATCTCCTCCAGGCCCTCGGGCGCCGCCGGCAGGTCCAGGGCGCGGCCCATCTGGTCGACGCGGCGGGCGACGATGTCGACCTCGGCGTCGGCGGTGGCGGGGAGGGGCAGCACCACGGTGTTGAAGCGGCGGCGCAGCGCACTGGAGAGCTCGTTGACCCCGCGGTCGCGGTCGTTGGCGGTGGCGATGAGGTTGAAGCCGCGCACCGCCTGCACCTCCTGCCCGAGCTCCGGTATGGGGAGCGTCTTCTCGGACAGGACGGTGATGAGGGAGTCCTGGACGTCGGCGGGCATGCGGGTGAGTTCCTCGACGCGGGCGGTCATGCCGTCGGCCATGGCCCGCATGACGGGGCTGGGGACGAGGGCCTCGCGGCTCGGGCCGTGGGCCAGGAGGCGGGCGTAGTTCCAGCCGTAGCGGATGGCTTCCTCGGGGGTGCCGGCGGTGCCCTGGACGAGGAGGGTGGAGTCCCCGCTGACGGCGGCGGCGAGGTGCTCGGACACCCAGGTCTTGGCGGTGCCGGGGACTCCGAGCAGCAGCAGCGCGCGGTCGGTGGCCAGGGTGGTGACGGCGACTTCGACGATGCGGCGCGGGCCGACGTACTTGGGCGTGATCACGGTGCCGTCGTCCAGGGTGCCGCCGAGCAGGTACGTGGCGACGGCCCACGGGGAGAGCTTCCAGCGGGTCGGGCGGGGCCGGTCGTCGGCGGCCGCCAGGGCTTTCAGTTCTTCCGCGAAGGCGTCTTCGGCGTGCGGTCGCAGTGCTTGCGCGCGGTGTTCGGTTCCCTGCGTGCTCATGGTCCCCCTCCAATGCTCGGCAGCCGCTCCCGACTGCTGGAACCACCGTGCACCACACCACTGACAACACCCCTTCCTCAAGCCGTTGTTGCAGGTCAGGGCGATTGTCAGTGGGGGTCTCTACGGTGGGACACATGACTGAGCAGGGGGTCCGCTGGACAGCGGAACAGGTACTGGCTCTGGCTCCTGACGATGCGTCGCGGAAGGCGGGGGGCAAGCTGGGTGGGGCGGGGCCGTGGTCACAGACCGGAGGTTCCGCTTCCGGCGCGGTGTGGGGGTTGTGCAAGGGCAGCGGCAGGACGCCGTACCGGACGGTCGTGGACCTGACGGGCCCGGCGTACAAGTGCTCGTGCCCGAGCCGGAAGTTCCCGTGCAAGCACGCTCTGGGGCTGCTGCTGCTCTGGGCGGCGGAGGGGGTGGGCGATCCGGCCCAGGCGCCGGAGTGGGCCGGGGAGTGGCTGGCGGAGCGGGCGGCGAAGGCGTCCCGGCCGGCGGCGGCGAAGCCGGTGGACGAGGAGGCGGCCAGGAAGCGGGCCGAGCGGCGGGCGGCCCGGATCGGGGCGGGGGTCGGCGAACTGGAGCAGCGGCTCGTGGACCTGCTGCGCGGTGGCCTGGCCGGCCAGGAGCAGGCGGGCTACCGGGGCTGGGAGGAGACGGCGGCCCGGATGGTCGACGCCCAGGCGCCGGGACTGGCCGCCCGGGTAAGGGAGTTGGGGACAATACCCGGTTGCGGCCCCGGCTGGCCCGCCCGGATGCTTGAGGAGTTCGCGCTGCTGCACCTGCTCGACCGGGCCTGGCTGGGGGTGTCCGGACTGCCGGAGCAGCTGGCCGCGACGGTCAGGACCCGGGTGGGACTTCCGCCTTCGGCGGAGGGCGAAGCCGTATGGGACCGCTGGCTCGTGCTGGCCCAGTACGACTCGGCGTCCCCTGACGGCCGGCTCATCACCCGCCGGATATGGCTGCGCGGGCTGGCGAGCGGGCGGCCGGCCCTGGTGCTGGACTTCGGGCCGCCCGGGCGGCCTCCGGGGCTGGCGCTGCCGGTCGGACTGGTACTGGAGGCGGAAGCCCGCTTCCGGCCCGGTTCGGCGGGGCTGCGGGCGGACCTCGGAGAACGGCACTCGGCCGCGGTGCCGGGCGGGCGGGCGCCGGCCGGGGTGAGCCCGCAGGCGGCTCTGGAGGCGTACGGGGCCGCGCTGCGGGAGGACCCGTGGCTGGAGTCGTGGCCGGTGGTGCTGGGCCCGGTGGTTCCCGTACCGGGTGAGCCGGGCTGGCAACTGGCGGACCCGGAAGGGGAGTCGGCACTGCCGGTGCCGCTCGCCGGACCGGGGAGCGGATCCCGGTCGGGGCTGTGGCAGCTCGCCGCGCTGTCGGGCGGGGGTCCGGTGACGGTGTTCGGGGAGGTCGGCCACCGGGGCTTCACCCCCCTGACGGCCTGGCTGCCGGAGGCACCGGAACCGGTGGCTCTGGTCTGACGGGCGGGGCCGCCTGCCGGGAGGCGGCGGCGGAACAGCAAGAGGCGATCGGCGCGGGGGAGCGCCGGCGCCGGGGAGGGACCGGCGGCGCGGGGGCGCCGTCGTGCGGGACCGAGAAAGCCGGGGGGCTTTGATGAACGACAACCACGCCAGCTGACGCACTATTTGAGCCGACATTTCACCATACTGCTCCGGTCCCGCGGAGGGGGCGGGACCGGAGCACGGCACGGCAAGCACGGCACACGACGAGGGAGGGGTCCGATGGAGACGGCTGGGGCGAAGCGCGCCGCAGGGACGGCGCACGCGGGGGACGAGGGGCAGGAGGCGTACGCCGACTGGGACGGGCTGGTCGCCGCGGCACTGCTCGGCACCGAGCGGCGCCGGGGCGGCTCGCCGCAGGCCCTGTTGGGCGAAGCGGCCGTACAGACGCTGCGGCGCCGGGCCGGGCTGCGGCCCGCGCGGGCGCGGGAGCGTCCCGAGCCGGCGCCCCGCGATCCGCGCCCCCAGCCGCCGGAAGCGGCCCGGCGGCGGCTCGCTCAGCTGCTCGCGGGCCGCGGCGGTGCGGGCGGCTCCGGCGGGCGGCGGGGGGCCGCCCCGGACCTGACGGAGCTGCTGCCGCAGTGGCTGGCCGCCGCCGTCCGGCACGGCTACCGCGCTCCGGTGGCGCTGGTCCCGGCACTGCTCGACGCCGCCAAGGCCCGCACCGACCTGCGGCCGCACGCGCTGGCCCTGGCCGGGAGCCGGGGGCTGTGGCTGGCCCGGCTGAACCCGGACTGGCGGTTCGCGCTGCGCGGCGGGGCGGGCGGCGCGCTGGAGCTGCCCGGTCCCGACGACCGGGAGGGGGTCGAACGCCTCTGGCAGGAGGGCCTGTTCGCCGAACGGGTGGCACTGCTGGGCGCCGTACGGGCCCACGACCCGGCCGCCGCGACCCGGCTGCTCGCCACCACTTGGACCGCCGAACGGGCCGAGGACCGGCTGATGTTCCTGGACTCGCTGCGGGTGGGGCTGTCCCACGGGGACGAGCCGTTCCTGGAGGCGGCCCTGGGCGACCGCAGCCGCAACGTCCGGGCGACGGCGGCCGAGCTGCTGTCGGCGCTGACGGGTTCGGCGCTGGCGGGGCGGATGGCGGAGCGGGCGCTGGCCTGTGTGGGCCCGGAGGGGATCGACCCGCCGGCGGAGTGCGATGCCGGGATGCTGCGGGACGGCGTGGTCAAGCGGCCGCCCGCGGGGCGCGGTGAGCGGGCCTGGTGGCTGGGTCAGCTGGTGGAGGCGGCTCCGCTGTCCCGCTGGCGGGAGCGGTTCGGGGGGCTGGGCCCGGCGGAGATAGTGGCCCTGCCGGTGGGTGACGGCTGGGCGGAGGAACTGCACGCGGCGTGGTGCCGGGCGGCGGTGCGCCAGCGTGACGCCCAGTGGTCGAAGGCGCTGCTCGGCTCGGCCTCCGCCCCGCCCGCGGCCGGCCCGGGCACGGCGTCACTCGCGGAACGGGCGAAGCTGCTGTCGGTGCTGCCCGACGGGGAGCGGGCCGAATGGGTGGCGGAGTTCGTCCGGGCGCACGGGCTGTCGGAGGCGTTCCAGCTGCTCGGGGGGTGCGTGGTGCCGTGGGCGGGGGCGCTGGGCCGGGCGGTGGTGGACGCACTGGACGCGGCCCGGCGGGCGGGCGGCTACCCCTGGAGCTTCAGCGGGGTGATGGGCCTGGCGGAACGCTGCCTCGACCCCGCGGACGCCGCCCACCTGGAAGCCCTGATCAGAACCCCGGAAGACCCCGCCGAGCCCTCGGCGGGCGCGGCGGCCTACTGGGAGGAGGCCTTCCAGCGGCTGGCCTCGACCCTGCACCTGCGCGCGGCCATGCTCGCGGAACTCGCCCCGGCCGGCTGAACCGGCGCCGGGCCGCAGGGACGGGGCCCGGCGGCTCGGCGGCTCGGCGGCTCGGCGGCTCGACCCACGGGTCAGGACTGGCGGACGTTCGCGTTGACCCAGTCCACGATCGACGTGGTGGTGGCGCCCGGAGTGAAGATCTCCGCCACGCCCTTCTCCTTCAGGGGGGCGATGTCGTCCTCCGGGATGATGCCGCCGCCGAAGACCTTGATGTCCTCCGCGTCCCGTTCCTTCAGCAGCTCCAGCACCCGCACGAACAGCGTGTTGTGGGCGCCGGAAAGGATCGAGAGGCCGATCGCGTCCGCGTCCTCCTGGATCGCGGTGTCCACGATCTGCTCGGGGGTCTGGTGCAGGCCGGTGTAGATGACCTCCATGCCCGCGTCCCGCAGCGCCCGCGCGATCACCTTGGCCCCGCGGTCGTGGCCGTCGAGACCCGGCTTGGCCACCACCACACGGATCGGACCGGTCACACCCATCGCACTGCCTCCCGAGTGAACGAACGTTAAGTACAGCATCGCGCACGAGCCCGTTTCGCGGTCAAGCAGGAGGGGGAAATCACACGTGGGAGCGTGGAACCACCGCCACTGGTTCACCGCCCCCGCCAGTGATTCACGGGGGAGCCGCACCGAGTCGTCCCGCCACCGTGCCGACAGCCGCACGGCACGGAGGCGGGGCACGTCGGCAGTACGGCCGCATTCCCAAGAGGCCCGGAGGCCGCCATGGGGCTGTCGATCACGCCGATATCCACACCTTTACCGCTCTCCGTCTCCCAGTCGGCGGCGGCCCTTCGGGCGGCCGTCCTCGAGGCGGTGGTGCTGACCGGGCACCTGGTCCTGTACCCCACTGGGGTTCTCGCGGAACGGCTCGCCGCCGACCCGGCCGGCGGGGCCGCCGACCAGCGGCCCCCGGTGCTGCTGCTGCACGGCTTCACCGACAACCGCTCGGTCTTCGTCCTGCTGCGCCGCTCCCTCGCGTCGGGCGGGCTGCGGCGGGTGGAGTCGTACAACTACTCACCGTTCACCCGCGACCTGCGCACCACCGCCGGGCACCTGGCCCGCCGCGTCGAGGAGCTGTGCGAGCGCAGCGGCCAGGAGCGGATCGACCTGGTCGGACACAGCCTCGGCGGGCTGGTCGCGCGGTACTACATCCAGCGGCTCGGCGGCGACGCCCGCGTGCGCACCCTGGTCACCCTCGGCACCCCGCACTCCGGCACCACCGTGGCGCCCTTCATGGACGCCCACCCGCTGGTCAGGCAGATGCGGCCGGGCTCCGAGGTCATGACGGAACTCGACGCTCCGGCCCCGGGCTGCCGGACCCGCTGCGTGGCCTTCTGGAGCGAGTTCGACGCCCTGATGACGCCCCCGGGGACGGCCCGCCTCGACCACCCCGACCTGATCGCCGAAAACGTGCTGGTCACCGGTATCGGCCACTTGGCGCTCCCGGTCCACCCCACCGTGATCAGCGCGATCCGGCGCGCCCTGGACGGCCCGCAGGCCCGTTCTTCGTCCGGCTCCGACGGAGCCGAAGTGCGCCGCATAGCCATCTGAGGCAGGGGAAACGCCGAACGGCCCACAGTCGAACGAATTTCGAACTCAAGGCCAAGGCTCGGTCTTCACGCGACCGAAAGACCGCCGAATGCCCGGTTCCCGTGAAGCCGAAACCCGCCGAAGATTGTCGTCTCCAGTAACCGCCGGGTACAGTCGCGCCACTGCTCTCCTCCGGGGAACCTCTCATTCCCCGGCCACCCAGGCCCCCACTGCCGAGGCGAAAGAGAAGTTGGTGAACGACCGCCCCTCGTCGGGCCAGTACCCCGAAAACGGGTACGACGGCCTCTCCACCACCACTTTCGCTGGTGACCCGACCTACGTTTCCTACGAAACGCAGGGTCACGGCTACAACTACGTTGATTCCGCCGCGTACGACGCCTACGGCTCGTACCAGTCGACCGGCAGCTACGACACCACCGCCTGGGCGGGACAGGAGAGTTACCTCTCCTCCGTGCCCAGCCAGGCCGGGCCCGAAGACGCCAGGGGTCAGTGGGACGCGAGCGCCTGGGCCGGCGCGAACACCGCCGCCTACCAACCGACTTCCTTCGGCTACGAGCCGTCGGGCACCGAGCAGTCCGCCGACCAGACCGCGCAGTGGAACACGTTCCCCGGGTACGGGCAACAGGACACCGGCGCGTACGACGCCACCGCCTGGAACACCGGCCAGGCCGACGGTTCCTACGACGCCGCCCCACACGACGGCACGCAGCACGACGGCGCGCAGCACGACGGCACGGCACACAACGGCACGACACACAACGGCTATGAGTCCTACGGCTACGAGGCGACCAGCGTCGTCCCGATCGTCATGCCGCAGGACGACCCCTCGCAGGCCTCGGACACCCACGGCGCCGACACCCACGGCGCCGACATCCACGGCGCCGACATCCACGCCGCCGAGACCGCCGTCTTCGAGACCCTCTCCGCCGACGACGGGCAGCAGTCCTCGGCCGCCGTGCACGCCATGGCCACCCAGACGATGCCGGTCACGCCCGGTCCCACGACGGCCGAGCCGCGCGCCTCGCGCCGGGCCGGCAGCAAGACGAGCGGCTCCAAATCGAGCGGCTCCAAGGTGGCCGGCGGTAAGGCGGGCAGCGCCAAGGCCGCCGCCGGCGGAAACAGCCGGCGCCGTACCCCGGCCAAACGCTCCGCCCTCCTGACGGTCGCAGTGCCTTCTGTCTGCGTCATGGGTGTCGCGGGCGTCGCGGCCGCCTCGGTCGGCGGGCTCACCGGAACCGACAAGCCCGCCCAGGACACCACCACGATGGCCGCGGCCGACCCGGCCTCGGTGAAACCCGTCGCGGCGAACAACAAGCTCGACACCCAGCTCACCGCCCTCAGCGCGGACGCCGGTGACTTCGCGGACCGCGCGAGCCGCACCCAGGAGCGCCTCGACCTGAAACAGCGTCAGGAAGAGGAGAAGAAGAAGCGGGCCGAGGAGGCCGCGGCCAAGGAGGCCGCCCGCCCCAAGTTCGCCGTCCCCGTCGCACAGCACGGCCTGAGCGCCGGGTTCGGGCAGGCCGGCGGCATGTGGATGTCCGTGCACACCGGCATCGACTTCCCGGTCTCCTACGGCACCCCGGTCATGGCCGCCACCGACGGCACCGTGCGCACGCAGTGGAACAGCGCCTACGGAAACATGGCCATAGTGACCTCCCCCGACGGTACGGAGACCTGGTACTGCCACCTCAGCAGCACCAAGATCCGCTCCGGCAAGGTCAAGGCCGGTGACGTCATCGCCTACTCCGGCAACTCCGGCAACTCCACCGGCCCGCACCTCCACTTCGAGGTCCGCCCCGGAGCCGGTTCCCCGATCGACCCGCAGGCGTGGCTGCGCAACCACGGCCTCGACCCGACGTAGGCCTTCCGGCCCCACGCCGGGCAGTGCCGCGGGCGCCCGGCTACAACTTCTGCACCGGCGCGTAGCGCAGGAGCAGCCGCTTCGGCTTGTCGTCCCCGAAGTCGATGGTGGCCTGCGCGTCCGCGCCCGCTCCGCGGACCTCCATGACGGTGCCCAGGCCGAACTGGTCGTGCGTGACCCGGTCGCCGACGGTCAGCGCGACGACCGGCTTTTCGGCGGCCCGGCGCGTCGCGAAGCCGGAGGGGCCCGACTTGGTGCGCGACGAGGAGAGGAACGCCTCGGGCGAGGTCCCGAACGATGCCTTGCCGCCGCCCGAACTGCGCATGGGACCGGCCGGTTTCTGGGAGGCGCCCGTCCGCTTCCACTGCAGGTACTCCGCCGGGATCTCCTCCAGGAAGCGTGACGGCGGGTTGTACGAGGGGGTGCCCCACGCGCTGCGCATCGAGGAGCGGGTCAGGTAGAGCCGCTCGCGCGCCCGGGTGATGCCGACGTACGCGAGGCGCCGCTCCTCCTCCAGTTCCTTGGTCTGGCCGAGCGCGCGCATGTGCGGGAAGACCCCGTCCTCCATGCCGGTCAGGAAGACCACGGGGAACTCCAGGCCCTTCGCCGTGTGCAACGTCATCAGCGTGATGACCCCGGTGCCCTCGGTGTCCTCGTCGGGGATCTGGTCGGAGTCGGCGACGAGCGCGACCTGTTCCAGGAACTCCGCCAGGGTGCCGCCCGCCGCGCCGGCCGCCGGCGTACCGGCGTCGTCGGCGCGGGCCTGCTCGAATTCGAGTGCCACCGCCGCGAGTTCCTGGAGGTTCTCGATCCGGGTCTCGTCCTGCGGGTCGGTCGACGCCTGGAGTTCGGCGAGGTAGCCCGTGCGCTCCAGCACCGCTTCCAGCACCACGGCGGGGCCCGCGCCGGATTCGACGATCGTGCGCAGTTCCTCCATCAGCGCGTTGAACCGCTTGACGGCGTTGGTGGAACGGGCGGCCATGCCGAAGGCCTCGTCCACCCGCCGCAGCGCCTGCGGGAAGGTGATCTTCTCGCGCATCGCGAGGGCGTCGATCATCGCCTCCGCCCGCTCGCCGATGCCGCGCTTGGGGACGTTGAGGATGCGCCGGAGCGGGACGTTGTCCTCGGGGTTCGCCAGTACGCGCAGGTAGGCGAGGACGTCGCGGACCTCCTTGCGCTCGTAGAAGCGGACGCCGCCGACGACCTTGTAGGGGAGGCCGACGCGGATGAAGATCTCCTCGAACACACGGGACTGCGCGTTGGTCCGGTAGAAGATCGCGACGTCGCCCGCCTTGGCGTCGCCCGCGTCCGTCAGCCGGTCGATCTCGTCGGCGACGAACTGGGCCTCGTCGTGCTCGGTGTCCGCGACGTAGCCGGTGATCACGGCGCCGGTGCCGGCCTCGGTCCACAGGTTCTTGGCGCGGCGGTTCTCGTTGCGCTCGATGACCGCGTTGGCGGCGGAGAGGATCGTCTGGGTGGAGCGGTAGTTCTGCTCCAGCAGGATCGTCGTCGCGTTCGGGTAGTCCTCCTCGAACTGGAGGATGTTGCGGATGGTCGCGCCGCGGAATGCGTAGATCGACTGGTCGGCGTCGCCCACCACGCACAGCTCGGCGGGCGGCAGGTCCGGGTATCCGGTGCCGACCAGCTCGCGCACCAGCGTGTACTGGGCGTGGTTGGTGTCCTGGTACTCGTCCACCAGCACGTGCCGGAAGCGGCGCCGGTAGTGCTCGGCGACGTCCGGGAACGCCTGGAGGAGGTGGACGGTGGTCATGATGATGTCGTCGAAGTCGAGGGCGTTGGCCTCGCGCAGCCGGCCCTGGTACATGGCGTAGGCCTGGGCGAGGGTCTTCTCGAAACCGTCGGCCGCCTGGCCCTCGAAGGCCTCTTCGTCGATGAGCTCGTTCTTGAGGTTCGAGACCTTGGCGTTGAACGCCTTCGGCGGGAACTTCTTCGGGTCGAGGTCCAGGTCCCGGCAGACGAGCGCCATCAGGCGCTTCGAGTCGGCCGCGTCGTAGATCGAGAACGAGGAGGTGAACCCGAGCCGCTTCGACTCGCGGCGCAGGATCCGTACGCAGGCGCTGTGGAAGGTGGAGACCCACATTGCGTTGGCGCGCGGGCCGACGAGGCCTTCGACGCGCTCCTTCATCTCGCCGGCGGCCTTGTTGGTGAAGGTGATCGCCAGGATCTGGCCGGGGTGGACGCCGCGGGCGCCCAGCAGGTGCCCGATGCGGTGGGTCAGCACCCGGGTCTTGCCGGAGCCGGCGCCGGCCACGATGAGCAGCGGTGAGCCCGCGTGCACCACGGCGGCGCGCTGTTCCGCGTTGAGCCCCTCAAGGAGCGCCGCCGGGTCGATGACGGGCTTGGGCGCCCCGTTGCGGTAGTAGGCGTCCCCGGTCATGGGCGCGTCGAACCGGCCCCCGAAGAGGTCGTCCGCGCCCGGCTCCGGGGCGGCGTGGTCCTCGGGCGGCGGGGGGACCTCGTCGGAGGGGGAGAGGTCCGCCAGGAAACTGTCGTCAAAGAGGCTGCTCATCGCTTTCCGAGTCTAGGGGGCGGGACCGACAGCCGGTTCCGTCCCGGGAAATCTCACAGACCCGGCCGCGCCCGCGAGGGGCGTGCCGCCTCAGCGCAGTACCAGCTCCAGCAGCCCGGGGAAGCGCCGTTCGAGGTCGTCGCGGCGCAGCGCGAGGTACTGCCTGCGACCCTCGGGGCGCTGGCAGATCACACCGCTCTCGCGCAGGGTCCGCAGGTGGTGCGTGACGGAGGAGCGGGGCAGGTCGGGGACGACCTCGCCGCAGAAGGCCTCTGCGCCCGAGGCGAGCCTGCGGACGATCTCCAGCCGCGCGGGGTGGCCGAGCGCCGCGAGCACCTCGGCGAGGTCGAGGGCGTCGGCGTCGGGGTGGGTGAGCTCGGCTGCGGCCATGCCCCCACTGTACGCAAATCACGTACGGACATTGCGCCATCGTACGAAGATCCCGTACGGTTGCCCACATCCAAACCGTACGAGATTCTCGTACGATACCGCTCCGACCGGAGGGCTCCCCCGTGACCACCACCGCACCCCTGGACGACGCCGCTCTCGCCGCCTCCCTCGACGGCGGCTTCACCAGCCACCACGCCGACGTCAACGGCACCCGGCTGCACTACGTCGACGGCGGCGCCGGCCGGCCGCTCGTGCTCCTCGGCGGCTGGCCGCAGACCTGGTGGCAGTGGCACAAGGTGATGCCCGCCCTCGCCCGCACGCACCGGGTCATCGCGGTGGACCTGCGCGGCATGGGCGGGTCCGCCAAGCCCGCGGGCGGCTACGACAAGAAGACGCTGGCCGCCGACGTCCGCGCCCTCCTCGCCCACCTCGGGATCGAGCGCGCCCACCTCGTGGGCCACGACATCGGCGCGATGGTCGCCTACGCCCACGCCGCCAACCACCCCGAGGCCACCGACCGGGTCGCCCTGCTCGACGTCTCGCACCCCGACCCGCAGTGGTACGAGGGCACGCTCCTCCCCCGGCCCGGCCGGTTCCACAAGTGGTGGTTCGCCTTCAACCAGGTGGAGGACCTCCCCGAACAGCTCCTCGCCGGCCGCTACCACCACCTCCTGGACTGGCTCTTCACGCACGCCGCCGCCGACCCCGCCGCCATCGACGCCCGCTCCCGTGCGGTCTACGCCCGCGCCTACGACTCCCCCGAGGCGGTCCGGGCGTCCAACGACTGGTACCGCGCCTTCCCCCAGGACATCGAGGACCTCGCCGGCTACACGCCGGTGACCGCCCCGCTGCTCGCGCTCGGCGGCGAGTTCAGCAACTACGAACTGCTGACCGGGGCGGTGCCGCCGCTGGGCACCGACACCCGGGTCGTCCGCATCGACAACAGCGGCCACTACCTCCCGGAGGAGCAGCCGGAGGCCGTCACCGGGGAGCTGCTCCGCTTCCTCGGCTGACGCCCGGCCTGGCCACGGGCCGCCGCCGGCCGCCCCGTACGCTCGACGCCATGGACGTACTGATCAGCGTTTTCCTCGGCCTGCACATCATCGGCATAGCCTCGCTCCTCGGCGGCTTCCTCACCCAGATGAAGGCGATGGGCGCGGGCACCGCCCGCTTCGTGCCCGCGATGCTGCACGGCGCGCTGACGATGCTGGTCACCGGCGTGCTGCTGGTGGGCTTCCGCGAGATGGACGGCGGCAGCGTCAACAACATCAAGATCGGTGTGAAGCTCGCGGTCCTGTTCGTCGTCCTTGCGCTCGTCTACGTCAAGCGTGACGAGGAGCAGGTGGACAAGGCGCTGTTCGGCGCGGTCGGCGGTCTGACCATGGCCAATATCTTTATCGCCGTCCTCTGGCACTGATCGTTCAACAACGGTCAGTTCGGAGCATCTCCTCCTCTCCCCGTTACCTCCAGGTTTAGCGTCCTCCCCCAAGACCAACGGAAGGACGTGAGGCCCCCGTGGCCAGTCATCGAAAGCCCAGGCAGCGCCCGCTCTCCGGCGGCACCGTACGGACCGCCGCCACCACCCTCGCCCTCGCGGGCGCTGCCACCGCCACCGCCTTCGAAGGCACCTCCCAGGCCGACCCCCGCCAGACCCCCACCCAGGTCAAGGCCGAGGTGGACCGGCTCTACCAGGACGCCGAAGCGGCCACCGAGCAGTACAACGGGGCGAAGGAGAAGGCCGACGAGGCCGAGCGCGCACTGTCCGGCCTGCGTGACGAGGCCGCCCGCAAGGCCGACCGCCTGGGCGCGGCCCGAAGCGCGCTCGGCGCGCTCGCGGCGGGCCAGTACCGCAGCGGGGGCCTGGGGCCCACCGTCCAGCTGGCGATGTCCGGCAACCCGCAGGAGTACCTCGACCGGACCGCGCTCCTGAACCGGGCCGGGGACCGCACCGCCGCCCAGGTGGCCGCCGTACGCCACGGGCTCGACGAGGCCGGCCGGCTGCGGGACGAGGCGGCCGAGCGGCTCGCGGACCTGCGCGCGCGGCGGGACGAACTCGCCGCCGCCAAGGCCACCGTCGAGGGCAAGCTGGACGCCGCCCGGCAGCTGCTGAACAAGCTCACCGCCGAGCAACGGGCCGCGTACGAGGCGCGGTCCGCGCCCGCCGGCCCGCAGGCTCCGTTGTCCGCCCCCGTCGGGGACGGCAGCCGCGCCGCCCGCGCGGTGGCGTTCGCGTACGGGGCGCTCGGCAAGCCGTACGTGTGGGGCGCCACCGGACCGGGGGCCTTCGACTGCTCCGGCCTCACCCAGGCGGCCTGGGGCGCGGCCGGGATCTCGCTGCCCCGCACCACCTACACCCAGATCAACGCCGGACAGCGCGTCTCCCGAGACCGGCTGGCCCCCGGCGACCTGGTGTTCTTCTACTCCGGGGTCACGCACGTCGGGCTCTACATCGGCGACGGCAAGATGATCCACGCCCCGCACCCCGGGGCGCCGGTCCGTATCGCCCCGATCGACTCGATGCCCTGGGCCGGCGCGGCCCGGCCCGCCTGAGGCGCTACGGCGCCCTGACCGTCTTGCTCAGCCAGTCGAAGGTCTGCGGGAGCTGCTTGGACCACGAGTCGAGGTTGTGGCCCCCGGTCACCTTCTCCGCGTGCACCGCGGTCGGGCTCTTCGCGATCGCCTTGAGGTCCATGCCGGACAGATAGCCGTCCTGCTCGGCCCCCGACATCCACAGCGAGACCGCGGGCGGCGCCGGCGCGGCCGTCAGCACGTTCTTGAGGTTGTGCGTGCGGCGCAGCTCCGGGTCCTTGGCGACGAGCGACGAGGGCTCCTGGCCGGGGTCGTTGTAGCCGGACAGGGAGACGGCCGCGCTGTACCGGTCGGGGTGGACCATCGCCAGCTTGGCGGCGCAGTAAGCGCCGGCGGAGTACCCGGCCACTCCCCAGGTGCGGGCCTCCGGCGAGACCCGGAAGTTGTCGGTGACCATCTTGCGGACGTCGACGCTGAACCAGCTGTCGGCGTTGACCTTGCCGGGGATGTTCGCGCAGCCGGTGTCGGCGTTGCCGAGCAGCATGGCGCGCGGCGAGACGAGGACGAAGGGCTGCACCTTGCCGCTCTTCATCAGCGGTTCCAGCACCTCGTGCGCCTTCAGGCCCTGGAACCAGGACTTGCCGGTTCCCGGTATGCCCGGGATCAGCTCGACCACGGGGAACTTCTTGTTCTTGTAGGCGGGGTCGTCGTACTGGGGCGGCAGCCACACCATCACGTCGCCCTTGACCCCGGAGACCTTGCCGTCGAGTTCGGTCTTCTTGACGCGGCCGCCGAGTCCCTCGACCGGCTGGAAGTCCTGGTGCACCTTGGGCTCGGCCTCGACCTTCTTCCCGCCGAGCCCGTCCAGCCCGAGGTCTGGGGCGGCCGTGACGTAGCTGCCGGTGCCGAGCAGATCACCCCAGGAGGCGTAGAAGGTCTCCTGCCGGTTCACCGCGACGAACACCAGCGCGACGGCCGTGACCTGCGCGAAGGCCACCATCAGGCAGCGCGTGGCGACGCGTACGACGACCGGCCCGCGCGCCCTGCCCCACAGCAGCAGCGGCAGCAGTACGGCGAGCACGGTCAGGGCGATCGCCGTGGCGAACAGGGGGGTGCCGGTCAAGCTCATCACGTCTGCCAAGAGGCCCGGCACGCGCACCGGGGTTCCCGTTCCCCGGTGCGTCGTTGATCACAGCCGGCCGGGCGCGGAACCCCTCACACCAGGCGTCGGGCCGTCGCCCAGCGGGTCAGCTCGTGCCGGTTGGAGAGCTGGAGCTTGCGCAGGACGGCGGAGACGTGCGACTCGACCGTCTTGACCGAGATGAACAGCTGCTTGGCGATCTCCTTGTACGCGTAGCCGCGCGCAATCAGCCGCAGCACCTCCCGCTCGCGCTGGGTGAGCCGGTCCAGGTCCTCGTCCACCGGCGGCGCGTCCGTCGAGGCGAACGCGTCGAGCACGAAGCCCGCCAGGCGCGGCGAGAACACCGCGTCCCCGTCCTGCACCCGGAAGACGGAGTCGACCAGGTCGGTGCCGGTGATGGTCTTGGTGACGTAGCCGCGGGCACCGCCGCGGATGACCCCGATGACGTCCTCGGCCGCGTCCGACACCGACAGCGCCAGGAACCGCACCGGGTTCTCGGCCGCCGCCATCAGCGGGGCGCAGCGCCGCAGTACCTCCACACCGCCGCCGCCGGGCAGGTGCACGTCGAGGAGCACCACCTCGGGGCGGGTGGCGGTGATGACGGTGACGGCCTGGTCCACGTCGGCCGCCTCGCCGACGACCTCGACACCGGTCCGGGCGGTGTCGCCGATCTCGGCCTGCACTCCGGTGCGGAACATCCGGTGGTCGTCCACGAGCACCACCCGGACGTTCCTGGTCTCCTGCGCCCCGCTGTCCTCGGTCATGCCGCCCTCTCCATCTCCAGCTCGACTTCCGTGCCGCCGCCGGGCGCGGACCGCAGCCGTGCGGTCCCGCCGTTGCGCCGCATCCGGCCGATGATCGATTCTCGTACGCCCATGCGGTCGTCCGGTACCGCGTCGACGTCGAAGCCCGGGCCCCGGTCCCGCACCGAGACGAACACCGTGCGGCCCTCGACTTCCGCGTAGACCTGTACGGGTCCGCCGTCGCCACCGTACTTGGCGGCGTTGACCATCGCCTCGCGCGCGGCCTGGATCTGGGCGGTCAGCTTCTCGTCGAGGGGGCAGTCGCCGACGACGACGACCTCGATCGGGACTCCGTGGTGGTCCTCCACGTGGGCGGCGGTCTGCTTCACGGCCTCCGCGAGGGTGGCGGGTTCCTCGGCCTCGTCCTTGCCGGTGCCCTCGGGCTTGTACAGCCAGTTCCGCAGCTCGCGTTCCTGGGCGCGCGCGAGGCGGCGCACCTCCCCGACGTCCTCGGCGTTGCGCTGGATCAGGGTGAGGGTGTGCAGCACCGAGTCGTGGACGTGGGCGGCCACTTCGGCCCGTTCCTGGGCCCGGATGCGCATCAGGCGTTCCTCGGAGAGGTCCTGGGTCATCCGGATCAGCCAGGGCCCGGCGAGCAGGGCGACGCCGACCAGGACGGCGAGCGTGGCGGTGAGGACGTTGCCCAGCTGGGCGGCGGAGCCACGGACGACTATGAAGACGGTCAGGCCGACACCGACCAGTACGACGCCGGCGAGCGCCCGGCCGACCTGGAGCAGGCGCTTCTGGCGTCCCGCGGCGGCGTTCCAGTGCGCGCGGCGGGCGTTGTCGGCCTGCCGCCACACGAGGACGACCCCGGCGCCGACCAGCAGCGTCGGCCAGACGTAACGGCCGTTGGAGCCGCCGACCCGGAGCTGGGAGAAGTAGATGGCGGCGCCGACGCACAGCGCGACCAGGGCGGTGAGCTGCCCCTTGTCGGGCTTGCGCAACCGCCGGGTACCGTCCGCCAGGGTCTCGAAGTAGGAGCGGTGGCCGGTGCGGCCGCCCACGCCGAGCGGTACGAAGACCCAGAACGCGGCGTACAGCAGCACGCCGAGGCCGTCCCCCCACATGAACATCGCGAGGAACGCGAGGCGGACCCAGATCACGGGCAGCCCGAGGTGCCCGGCGAGTCCGCGCGCGACTCCCCCGAGCATCCGCCCGTCGGCGCTGCGGTAGAGCTTGCGGTGCGGGGTGTCCTCGGGGTCCTTCGGCGCGTTCGGGATCCGGGGGGCGGCGGCTACGGGCATGCCACCGATGGTCACACGCCGGGCGGGCCGCGGTCATCAGGGCGTTCCCCCAGTTCAACCCGGGGGATATCAGGGTTGTCCCAGGGTCGGGCCGGATTCCACGGACCCGTGCGGCCCGTCACCATGGACCCATGACCGAAGTACACGACTCCCCACCGCAGGACGCCGCCGGGGCCCCCGCCCCGGACGGGCGTCCTGCGCTGCGCCGCAGCAAGCGCGACAAGGTCCTCGCGGGCGTGTGCGGCGGTCTCGGCCGGTATTTCGACCTGGACCCGGTGGTCTTCCGCATCGTGCTCGGTGTCCTCGCGGTGACCGGAGGCGTGGGCCTGATCTTCTACGGGTTCGCCTGGCTGCTGCTCCCCCTGGACGGCGAGGAGGACTCCGAGGCGAAGAGGCTGCTCACGGGCCGGGTGGAGGGGGCGACGCTGGCGGCGCTGTTCGCGGCGCTGGTGGGCTGCGCGCTGTTCCTGTCGATGCTGGACAACGGCGGCCTGGGGATCTTCTCCATCCTGGTCGTCCTGGCGCTCGGCGGGGCCGCGTACTGGTCCCGGCGCCACCGCGCCTCGGCCCCGCCGGAGCCGGCTTCGCCCGAGGCCCAGCGCGGCGCGGCGCACCGGCCGGTGCCGCCGCCCGAGACGCAGGCGCCGCCGGTGCCCGGCAGCCCCTCGTGGTGGCGGGATCCGCTGGTCAAGGACGGTACGACCGGTCCCGTGGGCTCGGCGGGCTACCTGTGGGGGCCGGACGACAGCGCCGCCGCGGGCGGCCCGGCCACCCCGGCGGCTCCGGCGCCCGCCGCCCGGGCGGTGCGCCCGGGCAGCGGGATCGGCGGCAGGGTGTTCGTCCTGGCATTGCTGGCGGGCGGCGCCGCCTGTGCGGCGGTGTGGCAGGGCAGCACCCTCTCGCACGCCCTCCAGGTGGGGCTGGCGGCGGCGCTGGCCGTCTTCGGGCTCGGCCTCGCGGTCAGTTCCGTCAAGGGCCGCACCGGCTCCGGCACCATGCTGCTGTCCCTGATCACCGCCGGGCTGCTGGCGGGGGCGGCCGTACTGCCCCGCGACATCGGTACGGACTGGCACGACGTGCGGTGGCGGCCGGCCGCGGTGGCGGACGTACGGCCGCTGTACTCCTCGGGGACCGGGCTCGCCACCTTGGACCTGAGCCGCCTGGACGTGCCGAAGGGCGGCACGCTGGCCGTCCGGGCGTCGATCGCAGCGGGCCGGCTGAAAGTGATCGTGCCCCGCGAGGTCACCGCGAAGACCGACGTCTCGGTCCGGGTGGGCGACATCCAGCTGCCCGGCGAGACGAGCCGGGACGTGCGGATCAAGAGCGGGGGCGAAACCCGGCGGGCGACCCTGCCCCCGGCCGCCGGCACCGAGGCCGGCGGGACGATCGAGCTGCACCTGGACGCGGGTGTGGGACAGGTGGAGGTGGCCCGTGCGGCGTCATGAGTTCCAGCCGGGACGGCTGATCGCGGGCCTGGCCCTGCTCGCGGGGGGCGTGCTCTACCTGCTCGACGCGACCGGCGAGGCCGACGCGCCCTGGTACGCCGTCGTCCCGATCACGATCGGCGGTTTCGTCCTGGCGGCCCTGGCCGGGCTGGTGACCTACGCGGTGCGCCGTGACCGGCGCGAGCGCAGCAGCGCGTCCAGCGACAGATAGGGCGCCCCGGCGAGGACCAGCGGCAGCCAGGCCATCAGGTAGGCCAGATCGTTTCCGTAGTAGTACGGGGAGACGGCCCAGGAGACCGTGAGCCACAGGCTGAGCGAGATCAGTGCGCCGCCGGTGGCCGCGATGCGGGTCAGCAGGCCCGCGAGGACGCCGAGGCCGACGAGCAGTTCACCGATGGCCAGGGCCACGGCGAAGCCGACGGGGGCCTTGAGGGCCAGGTCGACCAGGGCGGGCACGGCGGAGGTGTCCCGTACGCCGTGCATCAGCTCGCCGATGGAACCGGGGCCGGAGGCGGACAGGAACGCGGAGTCGGTGAGCTTGTCCAGACCCGCGTAGACGAAGGTCACGCCGAGGAAGATCCGCAGCGGGAGGAGCGCGTACCGGGCGGCGCGGCCCCGCAGGCCGGAGCCGGCCTCGGGAGGGACGTCGGCCGCGGAGAGATCAGTTCGGGTCACGCCCCATGTGTACCCCCTTCATTCGGCCACGTCGATGGCACAGCGGTTGGATTCCACCCCCGCGGCCGTGACTACCTGGATCTCGACCCGGCCCGGTTCCACCTCCGCCGGGACGGGCACGGTCAGCACGGTGTCCGACGGGTTGCTGAAGCCGCCCGCCACCGGCACCAGCGGCACGTGGACGTGCACGGCCCCGATCCGCACCACCAGCCGGGCCAGCATCTCCGGCGTCTGCGCGCCGGGCGGCACGAACCCGACGCCCCGGACCTCGATGTCGTCGCCGGGGCGGACGGCCGCGTCCAGGTCCCCGGGCTCCCGTCTGCGCACCACCGAGAGCACCAGCGGGCGGCTGCCCTCCGCGTACTTCGCCGCGAGGTACACCGCCGCCGACAGCGCCACCAGCAGGGTCAGCGCCCACGGGAGCCGCGGCAGCCGGTCGGGGAAGCGGGCCAGCGACACCGCCGCGTAGGCCAGCACCACCGTGGAGACCAGGACGTACTGTCCGTCGGGGAAGCTGCCCCGCCCCGCGTCGTCGGTGAGCAGGTCGGCCCCGCTGGGGTGGTCAGCGGGCAGCTTCTGCAGCCGCTGGCCGGCGATCCGTACGGAGACCACCCGGCGCACCAGCACCGCCACGCCCGAGGTCAGCGCGAGCACCGCCAGCAGCGGCAGCGCCCGCGCGAGCGCCAGCCCCTCGTACAGGGCCTCGCGTTCCGGTCCGGGCACGGAGGCGGCCAGCCGCAGTGCGGGCAGCAGCGCGGCGAAGGCGGTCAGTACCAGCCAGGCGACCGGCACGGCCTTCGAGGTGGACAGCCGGTTGTCCTCGCCGACCAGCGGGGCCAGCAGGCCGCCGCGCAGCGACTGGGCCCGGGCGGCGACGGTCAGCAGCCCGGCCAGCACCAGCGCCGCCAGCAGTCCGGCAGTGCGGGCGGTGGACCAGCCGGTGCCGAGCGCGGTGCCGATCTGGACCAGCAGCAGCACGCCGGCGGCGATCCACAGGGTAAGGACGGCCCGCCGGGAGAGCGTGTACAGCCAGGAGTGGCCGGCCTCCCGGCCCCGGTCGGCGACGGTGCGCGCGGACAGCGTCAACTCGTCGGAGACCCACTGCCGCGACGCCCCGGCGGAGCGGGCCACGGCGGCCGGCAGGCCCTGCCCGGCGGCGAACTCCTCCCGCTTCTCCAGGAACGCGGCGACCGCGCGGCGGTGACCCTCCCGGGCGCCGTGCGGGCAGTCGTCGCAGGTGCAGGTGCCGCCGTGGGTACTTCTGGGGATCTCTTGGACAGCCACGTGCGTGCCGCCTCTCTGAACTCCGGTGCGATGCCAGCGAATTGTGCACCACTGCGGCAGTGTTCCGGATTGCGCACGATGTCAGAGCAGGTGATTAACCGTTCATGATGTTGACGTCACCCGGCCGGGCGTCCTCGGCGGCCCGCGCGCGGGGCCCGTCCGCCACCGTCTGCCACAGCGGCTGGTAGCTCACCCAGGCGGCCAGGTCCGTCCCGAAGCGCTCCCGCGTCGCCACGGCTGCCCGGTGGCCGACGGGCACCGGCTTGCCGGCCGCCCGCGCGGTCAGCTGCACCTGCGCCGCCCGCTCGGCGGCGATGAACCACCAGGCGGCCGCGTCCACGGAGCCGCCGACCGTCAGCAGCCCGTCGTTGCGCAGGATCAGCGCCTTGTACGGGCCGAGCGCGCGGGCGGTGCGTACGGGGTCCTGCGGCTCGGCGTACTCGTCCAGCAGCGCGTGGTCCTCGTAGAAGGCGCAGGCCTCCCGGGTGACCGGGGCCAGCAGCTCGCCGAGCGCCGCCAGCGCCCTGCCGTACGGGGCCTGTGCGCGGACCACCGCCACCACGTCGGGGCGGGCCCGGTGTACGGCGGCGTGCGCGGCGAAGGCCAGCTGGTTGACCCGCCGGGGCCCTTGGAGCACCTGCCCGTCCCCGTCCGCGAGCAGCAGGTCGGCGGGGGTCAGGGCGGCGAAGGCCCGGCCGAAGGGGTTCACCCAGTAGCAGTCCTCGAACTCGGGGTCGCGGGCGGTGATGTGGCCGCCGACCCCGTCCTCGTAGCCGAGCCGCGCGAAGAGCCGCAGCGCCCCGGCGAGCCGTTCCTTGCGGTGGGCGCGCTCGTGCGCCGGGTCCGTGTGCACGGGCGGCAGCTCGAAGCCCAGCCGCTCCGGGGGCACGGGTGCGGGTCGCTCGGCCATGGCCCCTCCTTCGGTCGCGGCGCAAGGTACCGGCGGGCACCCGAAGAGGCCATACACGCGGCGAAGCCGCCGTTCCCCATCCGGGGAACGGCGGCTTCGTCAGCGGGTACGGGCGGGGATCACTCCCACTCGATGGTGCCCGGCGGCTTGCTGGTGCAGTCCAGGACCACGCGGTTCACGTCCGGCACCTCGTTGGTGATGCGGGTCGAGATCCGGCCGAGCACCTCGTACGGCATGCGCGTCCAGTCGGCGGTCATCGCGTCCTCGGACGAGACGGGGCGCAGCACGATCGGGTGGCCATAGGTGCGGCCGTCGCCCTGGACGCCCACGCTGCGCACGTCGGCGAGCAGGACGACCGGGCACTGCCAGATCTCCCGGTCCAGGCCGGCCGCGGTGAGCTCCTCGCGGGCGATGGCGTCGGCCTCGCGCAGCAGGTCCAGGCGCTCCTTGGTGACCTCGCCGACGATGCGGATGCCGAGGCCGGGGCCGGGGAAGGGCTGGCGGTGGACGATCTCGTCCGGCAGGCCGAGCTCCTGACCGACCATCCGGACCTCGTCCTTGAACAGCTGGCGCAGCGGCTCGACGAGCTCGAACTCGATGTCGTCGGGGAGACCGCCCACGTTGTGGTGGGACTTGATGTTGGCGGTGCCGGTGCCGCCACCGGACTCGACCACGTCCGGGTACAGGGTGCCCTGGACCAGGAACGCCACGGCCGGGCCGCCCTCGGCCTCCGCGATGATCTCGGCCTGGGCCTGCTCGAAGACGCGGATGAACTCGCGGCCGATGATCTTCCGCTTGGTCTCCGGGTCGGAGACGCCGGCGAGCGCGTTCAGGAAGCGGTCCTGGGCGTCGACGACCTTGAGCTGGACGCCGGTCGCGTTGACGAAGTCCTTCTCGACCTGCTCGGTCTCGCCCTTGCGCATCAGACCGTGGTCGACGTACACGCAGGTCAGCTGGGAGCCGATGGCCTTCTGCACGAGGGCGGCGGCGACGGCGGAGTCCACGCCGCCGGAGAGGCCGCAGATGGCGCGCTTGTCGCCGACCTGCTCGCGGATGGCCGCGACCTGCTCCTCGACGATGTTGCCGGTGGTCCAGGTGGGCTTGAGGCCCGCGCCGCGGTAGAGGAAGTGCTCCAGCACCTGCTGGCCGTGCGTGGAGTGCATGACCTCGGGGTGGTACTGCACGCCGTACAGCTTCTTCTCGTCGTTCTCGAACGCGGCGACGGGCACGACGTCGGTCGAGGCGGTGACGGAGAAGCCCTCCGGGGCGGCGGAGCAGGCGTCGCCGTGCGACATCCAGACCGACTGGTTGTCGGGGGTGCCCTCGAAGAGGGTGGAGCCGGCCTTGGAGACGGCGAGCGGGGTGCGGCCGTACTCGCGGGCGCCGGTGTTGTCGACCTGTCCGCCGAGCGTGGTGGCCATCAGCTGGAAGCCGTAACACATGCCGAAGACGGGGACCCCGGCCTCGAAGATCGCGCGGTCGAGCTGCGGGGCGCCTTCTTCGTAGACGGAGGACGGGCCGCCGGAGAGGATGATCGCCTTGGGGTCCTTGGCCAGCATCTCGGCCACGGGCATGGTGCTGGGCACGATCTCGCTGTAGACCCGTGCCTCGCGGACGCGGCGGGCGATGAGCTGGGCGTACTGTGCGCCGAAGTCGACGACGAGAACCGTGTCCGGGGCGCTGTCGTGGGCGGCGGAGGGTGCTTCTGGCACGGGGGCGGCCTTCCGGCGGAGAAAAGGTGGCTGTTCTGTCGATTCTAACGGCGACGGCACCCCCTGCTTCGTCGTACCGTCCGAGCCTTCCCGCACCGTGACGCAGGGCGATCCCCCGCTCACACCGCGCGCCGGGCGTCGCCGATCACCCGTTGCGCGTCGGCGCCGTAGACGGCGGACTCGCGGAGCGTGTTCCAGACGCGGTCGTACGTCGCGACGCTGTCTGCGTCGTCGAGCCACAGCTCGGCGTGCCAGTCCTCCACGATCACGAGCCGCTCGTCGTAGATCCAGAAACCGTTGCCCGGGTGGATCTTCAAAGGGTTCGAGAACGGAACGATGCCCAGCTCGACCGTGTCGAGGCCGATGACGCTCAGCAGCCTGTCGAGCTGCGCCGCGAGGACTGACGGTGGACACACCAGGGCGTGCAGCGCCCCTTCCCACATCATGATGTGGTGCCGCTTGCCGGAGTCGTACAGCGCTTCCTGGCGGCGTACCCGTGCCCGCACCGCGGCCTCGGTGTCCCGAGGCGACTGCATGAGGTCGGCGTGCCGGGTGAAGACGGCCCGGGCGTAGTCGGCCGTCTGGAGCATGCCGGCGACGATGCAGTTCTCCCAGATGCGCAATGTGGTGGTGCGGGCGTGCTCGGCGGTGATGGCGTCCTGCACCGCT
Source organism: Streptomyces sp. NPDC054883 (assembly GCF_053610645.1). NCBI lineage: Bacteria > Bacillati > Actinomycetota > Actinomycetes > Kitasatosporales > Streptomycetaceae > Streptomyces > Streptomyces sp. NPDC054883. Next base: position 44,680 of record NZ_JBSGYT010000043.1, read on the forward strand.
CGGTGTCCGGAGGCCAGTTGGCGGCGCCATGAGCGGATGTGGGATTCGAAGCCCTTGAGCCGTGCCTGAAGTTCGTCGGCGGCGTCCGGGCTGCCGGTCGCTTGCGCCCAGGCCCGCAGGTCGTCGGCCGTCGCGGTCTGCCGCCCGTTCTCCAGCTTGTAGACCTTGGAGTGCGTCCAGCCGAGCAGCTCCGCCAGCTGTGTGCCGGTGAGCCGACCCGCAGGGCCCGATACCCGCAGGTCTCGGAGCCTGGCCCCGAGCGCGGCCCGTGCCTTCTGAAAGTCTGTGCTCACCGGTCACACGCTACTTACGGGCCGCCTAGCCGGCCAGGCCCGCCGCGAACGCCTCGTAGCGAACCGCGTAGTGCCACGCCGCGTCGCGGATCTGGGCGTAACGGTTGACGGCCACCGGCTCCGTGATCAGCTCCACGTCGACCAGGTTGTCGGCCTCGTCGAAGTTGAGGAGGGCCACGAACCGGGAGTCGAAGATCCAGAAGTCTTCGGCGGGCAGCCGCAGGCGGTCCGCCTCCTCCCGCCAGAGGTTGCGGATGTCCTCACCCACGGCGCAGTTCCGCTTGGCGTTGTCGAGCAGGTAGAGCTGCCCCACGGACGGCGGGTTGTCGACGATCCGCACCCGCTCGAAGCGTTTGCCCTGATCCGTCTGTCCCCGGACGGTGCGGGACCAGGCGTCGTCGTAGTCCCACTGGACGGGCTCACCGGCCACGAACTGGTCATAGGTTTCATCAGCCTCGTCGGACGCGAAGCGCCGCCTGGTCTCCAACCTCCAGGCCGTGTGCTCGAAGTTCTCGAAGAGCCGCCCGAAGGCGTCGAGGTCGATGACGTGCGGAACGCGCTCCGCCTCCTTGGGCCCGAAGTCCACCAGCAGCTCCCTCGGGACCACGACCGGGACCTCGCCCTCACCGAGATGCTGGAGCTGCTCGATGTCCTCCGGGTCCGTGAGTGGCCTTCCCTGAACGATGATCTCCCCGCTGTCCAGATCCTGATGCACGGCGGGGCAACCGCCGCCGACCGAACCCGTGCCGTTGAAACGCAGTCGCCGTGCCATGAACTCGCCCCTTCCGTCGGGAACTTCCACGCCCAGCATCCACGGATCCCGGACGGCGCAGTAGGTCATACCCAAGACCATGAGGGAACATCCGAGAACATCCACGCGGGGGGTGAGAACAAACGAGAACACGGCCTCGCGGCCTCAAGTCGCCATCCCTACCGTCCGTTTCATGGCAACGCAGACCACCATGAGCCCCCCGGTCCACCTCTCCCTGCCCGCCGGGGCGCCCAGACCCGCAGCCGGGTGCGATGTGTGCGCCGCGCTCGCCAGGCAGCGGTCGGAGGCGCACCGGAGGGGCGACCGCTCGGCGGTGTCGGACTGCAACGTGGAGATCGTCGCCCACCGCGGGCGGGACGGGTGCTGAGGCGGCCGGTGTACGGGTACGTCGCGCACACCATCCGGCACGCGCCCGAGGGCGGGATCACCTACGAGGCGTTCTGCGCGGCCCCCCGCTGCGGGGCCGACTCCGGGCCGCAGGACGCGCAGGAAGCCGCGCAGGACTGGGCCCTGCGGCACACCGGGCTGACCGGCCACGACCTGTTCCGCCGGGTGTTCACCGACCATGCGCGCGTCACGCGCCCGGCCGCCGGGCCGTCTCACGATCCGGGCGGGGTTGGCCGGGAAGGGGACGGGTGGTAATAATCCCTTCCATGCGCAAGCAGCTGAGCTTCCTCTTTACCTATGGCACCGGCCGGTCCGGTCGCCATGGGTCCTCGTGATGCTCGCTTGAGCCGCTGACTTCCCAGAGCGCCCCGGTCCGAGAGGACCGGGGCGCTCCGCGTTTCCGCTCCTGTCGGCACGAACCACAGGAGAACTGCCATGACCACGATCACCACCACCCCCGAGCAGCTGATCGCCGGCTCCCGCGCGCGCATCGACGCGATCGACGACCGGATCATCGGCCTGATCCAGGAGCGGATGGCCGTCTCGACGGTCATCCAGGAGGCCCGGATCGGCTCCGGCGGGCGCCGGGTGCACCTGTCGCGCGAGATGGAGGTGCTCTCGCATTGGAGCGATGCCCTCGGCAAGCCCGGTACCTCGCTCGCCATGACCCTGCTGGAACTGTGCCGCGGCCGCGTCTGAGGCCGCGGCGGTGCGGGCGCCGACGGGCGGCCGTTCGTCACCCGTCCGGAGCGTGACCGGTCCCGGCCGCCTTCGTTGATGCCGGTGTCCGCGCCAGCCAGGCGCGGGTCGGCACCACCACGCGTGGCTCCACGGGAGCGTGAGACGTACCGCCCGACGGGTGTGCGTCGTGGGACCTCGCTCCCGCGCGTGACCGGACGGCAGGGGACAGCAGCCCGGTCACCCCGAGGGGACGGCCGGCCGGGGGGACGCCCCGGGCCGGCCGTTCCGTCGCCCGCTAGCCGCGCACACCCCGTCGGCGTACGGCCACGTACAGCGCGCCGCCCGCCGCGACCAGCGCCGCGGCGCCGACCGCGAGCGGCCCGACCGTGCTGCCGGTGGAGGCCAGGTTGCCGCCCTGCGCGGTGGTTCCGGTACCGGCACCGGACGCCTTGGCCGTGGGCGAGGCGCTCGCCGACGCGCTCGTGGAGGGGGACGGGGACGGGGACGGGCTGCCGCTCGTCGACGGGCCGGGGGTCGGGCCGGTGCCCGTACCGCTCTTGGCGTTGATGACGACGGCGGCGGTGTTGTCCGCCGCGTTCGGGTCGAAGGCGTGCGGCCGCGGCGCGGCCGTGCCCCAGTCGCCCACGGTGACGGAGCCCTTCGCGTCCTCCACCACCTTCTCCAGCTTCAGATCGAAGGGGTAGACCACCTTCTCGCTCTCGCTCACCCGGTTCCCGAGCGCGCACTCGTAGCGCGGCGCGCCGAGCTGCTCGGCGCGCTTGGTGCCGTCCGCGTCGACGGCCAGGCACTCCTCCGGCTTGCGGGTGACCTTCGCACCCTCGGGCACCACGACGACCGTGCGGGCCAGCGGGTCCGCCGGGCGGGCGGCGCGGATCCAGGCCGGGCCCTTGTTCTCGAACACGAACGCCGTCTTGAGGGTGTCGCCCGCGTTGCCCTTGAGGGACACCGGGCTCGTCGCGAAGTCGGCGGTGTTCTCGGTGCGGAAGGTGAACTCACGGCGGTTGTCGCCCGGGTTCAGGTCCACCGCGCGCAGCGCGGGCGCGGCCGGGGCGCTTTTCACGGGGGCCGCGGTCAGCTTCCGGCCGGTCGCCGCCTTGCTGCTCCACGAGGCCGCCTTCGGCTCGTCGCCGGCCGGGTGGATGCCGTAGACGAGGGTGTCGTCGTAGGCGTGCGCGGTGGCCTTGACGTGCAGCGGGCTGTCGCCGGCCAGCTCGTAGACGGCGCCGGGGACGAAGTCGCCCTCGACGGCGCAGAGCACGGTGGTCAGGTCGCCCGCGGTGCGGGAGCGGCAGTTGTCGTACGTCTCGACGAGTTCCATGCCGCGCGTGGTGCCCAGCTCCAGGACCACGCCCTTCGCCGCCTGCGTGCCCTCGTTGGCGAACACCAGCGGCATGGGCTGGCTCTCGCCCGGCTTGAGCTCCTTCTTGAGCTTCATCTCCCGCATCACCAGGTCGGGGCCGCCGACACTGACCTTGGTGGTGACGGGGGTGACGGTGGCACCCGGGACCTTGCCCGTCACCGTGATCTCGCCCGTCGCGCCGTTCGCGGCTCCCTTGGCGGCGGCGACGTCCAGTTCCAGGCTGACCGGCAGGCCGCGGTAGGCACAGACCAGTTCGCCCTCCCTCTCGATGCACTGGTGCGAGGGGCCACTCGCGTGCTCCCGCACCGTGGCGACGCCTGCGACCTTGCGCAGGTCGACGGTGAACAGGCCGGCGAAAGGCGTCCCGGTGGCCGGGTGGTCCAGGCTGATGCTCAGCCGCTGCTCCCTGGCCCCGTCGCCGCCGACGGGCAGCGGGAGGTCCAGGGCAGAGGGGCCGACGAGGGGAAAGACGGGATCCGCGGCGTTCGCGGGGACGGCGGCCGTACCCAGGGCCGCCAGGCCGCACGCGGCCAGCAGGGAGATGCGCTTTCTCATGTCCCCCTTGACCCCCGAAGGCGCGGCGCAGTTGCCCGCGCCGCTGTGTGATGGACGCCACAGCCTGGTCGCGGGGATTCCGCTACAACCTTCTACGGCGGCCACCGGTCACTCATGTGTGCACGGCGGGCACCGCGCTCGGAGGGGGAGCGCGGTGCCCGCCGTTGTCGTACCCGGTGCCCGGCGCGGTCAGTGCCCGGATTCCGTTTGCCTCGGGGGAATTTCCGGCACCGCCAGGAACGGCAGCCGCAGCGCGCCGAACGCCTCTTTCGGGACGGCCGGGGCGACCGGTTCCACGGCGGCCAGCCGGACGTATCCGGCGCCCTGCGCGGGACGCGGGTCAGGCTCGCCCTTGTTGGGCCAGTACGACATCGCCCGCTCCGCCTGCGCCGTGATCGTCAGCGACGGATTGACGCCGAGGTTCGCGGAGACCGCCGCACCGTCGACCACCGAGATGCCCGGATGCCCGTACAGCCGGTGGTAGGGGTCCACGACGCCTTCCTCGCGTGACGCGCCGATCGGGCAGCCGCCGAGGAAGTGAGCGGTCAGCGGGGTGCCCGTCAGTTCACCGACGTTGCTGCCGGGGAAACCGTTGATCTCCTCGGCCAGCAGGGTCGCGGCCTCGGTGGCTTCCGCGATCTGCACCGGGTTGGGGGCGCCGTGGCCCTGGCGGGCCGTCAGCAGGCCCTTGCCGAGCCCGCCGGGCTTGCGGTACGTGGTCAGGGAGTTGTCCAGGGACTGCATGACCAGGCCGATGATGGTCCGCTCCGACCAGCGGCGGTTGGACAGCGAGCGCAGCAGCTGTACGGGGTGGGTGGCGGTCCGGGTGAGCCAGGCCCGTACCCGGTGCTTGTGGTGGGGCACCTGGAGGATGGTCATGAACCCCATGGCGTTGGAGCCCTTGCCGTAGCGGACGGGCTCGATGTGGGTGTCCGCGTTGGGGTGCACCGACGAGGTGATGGCGACGCCCTTGGTGAAGTCGGCCCGGGCGGCCCCGCCGTGGCGCCTGCGGTAGCGGCGGTCGTCGGTCTGTGCGCCGACCAGCCCCTCGGAGTTGGTCCGGGTCAGGTCGCCGAGCCGGTCCGAGATGCCGGGCAGTTCACCGCGGTCCTTCATCGTGTGCAGCAGGGTCTGGGTGCCGTACGTGCCCGCCGCGACGACCACGTACCGGGCGCGCAGCACCTTGGCCCGGCCCCTGCGCCGGTTGTCGGTGGGCACCGTGCGCACGCGGTGGCCGCCGTCGGGGTGTTCGGAGAGCGCGGTGACGGTGGTCATGGGGTGGATGACGGCGCCCGCGCGTTCCGCGAGATGGAGGTAGTTCTCGGTGAGGGTGTTCTTCGCGCCGTGCCGGCAGCCCGTCATGCACTCGCCGCATTCGGTGCAGGCCCTGCGGGCGGGCCCGGCGCCGCCGAAGTACGGGTCGGGCACCTCCTCGCCCGGCCGGACCCCGCCGTGCCCGCCGGCATCCTCGCCGTCGCCGAAGAAGACGCCGACCGGGGCCATGTGGAAGGAGTCCCCCACGCCCATCTTCTCGGCGACCGCCTTGAGGTGGACGTCGGAGGGGGTCATCGTCGGGTTGAGCCGTACGCCGAGCATCCGCTTGGCCTGGTCGTAGTACGGGGCGAGTTCCTCGCGCCAGTCGGTGATCGACGCCCACTGCCGGTCCTCGAAGAAGGCGGCGGGCGGCACGTACAGGGTGTTGGCGTAGTTGAGGGAGCCGCCGCCCACCCCGGCGCCCGCGAGCACCATCACGTTGCCGAGCAGGTGGATGCGCTGGATCCCGTACAGCCCGAGGGCCGGGGCCCACAGGTAGTTGCGCAGGTCCCAGCTGGTGCGGGGCAGACTCTCGCGGGTGAAGCGGCGTCCTGCCTCCAGGACGGCGACCCGGTACCCCTTCTCGGTGAGCCGCAGTGCCGAGACCGACCCCCCGAAGCCCGATCCGATGACGATGACGTCGTAGTCGTACGACACTGCCGTGCCTCCCAGTCGGTGGTGCCGTGCTAGCGCAGGCGGAGGGCCTTCATGATCTTGAGGCTGCGGGTCATGAACTCGGCGTACTTCTCGTCGTCCATGCCCAGCGAGGGCGCCATCGGCAGCAGCCGCTGGTGGGCGACGGTCTGCGCCTCGGTGTACTTGAGGATGCCCTCGGAGCCGTGCCGGCGGCCGAGGCCGGAATCCTTCATGCCGCCCATCGGCGACTGGGCGCTGCCGTAGGCGGGGGCGTAGCCCTCGTTGATGTTGACGGTGCCGGTGCGCAGGCGGGCGGCGACGGCGTGGCCCCGGCGGGCGTCCCTGGTCCAGACGCTGGAGTTGAGCCCGTACGGGGTCGCGTTGGCCAGGGCGACGGCCTCGTCCTCGTCGGTGAACCGGTAGATCGAGACGACGGGGCCGAAGGTCTCCTCCCCGCACACCGCCATCGGGGCGTCGACGCCGTCGAGGATGGTCGGCTCGTAGAAGAGCGGGCCGATGTCGGGGCGGGCGACGCCGCCCGCGACCAGGGTGGCGCCCTTGGCGACGGCCTCGTCCACGTGCCGCCGTACGGTCTCCAGCTGCCGTTCGCCGACGAGCGAGCCCATGTCGGCGCCGTAGGCGAGGGAGTTGCCGAGCCGCATCGCCTTGGTGCGGGCGGCGAAGCGCTCGACGAACGCGTCCGCGACCGAGGCGTGGACGTAGAGCCGCTCGATGGAGATGCACAGTTGGCCCGCGGAGGAGAAGCAGGCGCGGACGGCGCCCGCGGCGGCCTTCTCCACGTCGGCGTCGTGCAGGACGAGCATGGCGTTCTTGCCGCCGAGCTCCAGGCTGACGCCGACCAGGCGGGCGGCCGCGCCCTGGGCGACCTCGCGGCCGGTGCGGGTGGAGCCGGTGAAGGAGACGTAGTCGGCGTGCCGGACCACCTCGGGGCCGACGACGGGGCCCTCGCCGAGCACGATCTGGAACACCTCGGCGGGCAGCCCCGCCTCGATCAGCAGGTCACGGGCCCACAGCGCGGTGAGCGCGGTCTCCGTGTCGGGCTTCATGACGACCGCGTTGCCCGCCACGAAGGCGGGCAGCGCGTCGCCGACGGACAGTTCGAGGGGGTAGTTCCAGGGGGCGATCTGGCCGACGACGCCGCGCGGCTGGCGCAGCTCGGTGACCTTGGTCAGGGTGGGTATCGCCCCGGTGTGGCCCTTGGGCCGCAGGTAGGACGCGGCCTTGCGGCCGTAGTGGCGGGCCCCGACGGCGACGGCCTGGACCTCTTCGTGGGCGTGCAGGCGGGCCTTGCCCGTCTCCAGCTGGATGAGGTCGAGCACCTCGGCCTGCCGCTCCAGGACGAGGTCGTGGAAGCGGAGCAGGACGGCCGCGCGCCGCCGTACGGGGACGGCCGCCCAGGCGCTCTGCGCCGCCCGGGCGCGCTCGAAGGCCGTGGCCACGTCCTCGGGGGTGGCCTCGGGCAGGTCCGCCAGCTTGGCCCCGGTGAAGGGCGTGTGGTTGGCGGTGCGGCCCGAGCCGATCACTCCGCGGGTCAGCCGGGCGACCAGGTCGGGGGTCACCACGTCGGCCGCGGTGCGGGCGCCGGCCGGGGCGGCGGCTACCGGGTTGGTGGGCTGCGGTGCGGAGCGGAGGGGGGCGGCGGGGGCCTGCGAGTCCGTCATGGCGGTGAGCGTATGCCGCCCCGGGGCCTTTGGGTACCCGTCGGTAACCGGATTTTGCCATTTCCGCCAGTGTCCGCTGGCAGGATGACCGGCCGACGCCGGTTCAGCCCGCCTTGGCGGCGGGCTGCCAGCCGCTGAGCACCGTGTCGAACTGCTGGCGGGTCGTCGTCCAGTCGGCGGCCGGCCCCGACATGTAGACCGCGTACTCGACCTCGTCCGGCGTCACGTACATCTGCTCGACGGCCCGGCGCGGTCCGGCCTGGGCGCCCTTCTCGGTCCAGCTGAAGTCCCACAGGGCCGCCCGGGTGGTCCCCCGGAAGGTGTTCCCGTGCAGGTCGTGGCGCTTGTAGTCGGTCCGCTCGCGCAGCTGCTTCTCCAGGTCGAGCAGGTGCGTGTACGGGTTCGGCCAGTCCGGGCTCTTGTCGACGGCGATCCGGATGAAGTGCCTGCCGCCGTCCGGCGTGTAGTCGATCTGGTCGCCGTCCATCCGGCGTGACCAGTCGGCGGGGACGAACAGCGAGAAACCGGCCGGGTCGACGACCTTCTTCCATCCGGCCGGCGGGGCGACGGCATCGTTGTCGTCGTCCTGCTGCCCGTCCGGCGCGCTCGCGTTCTTGTCGGAGCCGCCGCCCCCGTCGCTGTCCTGCGTGTACTTGAGCACGCCGAAGACCCCGCCGCCGCCGATCAGCGCCGCCACCAGGGCGACGATCGCGGCCCGCCGGATCCGGCCCCGCACCGGGTTGCCGGGCAGCGGGTCCGGCCCCGGCCTCGCCGGCGGCTGCGGCTGCGGCTGCTCGGCGAGGTGGGCCGTCCGCGCCTCGGGCGCCCGGTCCGCCTGTGCCTCCCGCGCGGGGGCCAGTTCGGCGGGCGTCACCGCACGGGTGGGTACGTACGCCTGCGCCGCCTTCGGCTCCCGGCCCTCCATCGCCTCCAGCAGCATCCGCTCGGCCTCCTGCGCCGGGGGCCGCTCGGCGGGGTCCTTGCGCAGCAGGGCGGTGATGACGGGGCCCAGCGCGCCGGCCTGGCGCAGCGCGGGCGGCTCGTCGTTGACCACGGCCTGGAGGCTGGAGATCGGCGACGTACGGCGGAAGGGCGAGCGGGCCTCGACGGCCGTGTACAGGGTGGCGCCCAGCGACCACAGGTCGGAGGCCGGGTCGGGCGCCCCTCCCGTGACCCGCTCGGGGGCCAGGTAGTCGATGGAGCCGACCAGTTCGCCGGTGCGGGTGATCGAGGTGTCCCCCTCGATCGCCGCGATCCCGAAGTCGGTGAGCAGGACCCGGCCGTCCTTCGCGAGCAGCACGTTGCCCGGCTTCACGTCCCGGTGCAGGACGCCGACCGCGTGCGCCGCGCGCAGCGCGCCCAGTACGTGCAGACCGATCCGGGCCGCCTCGCGGGGCTCGATCCGGCCGGCCGCCTTGGCCGCCTCGGCGAGCGAGGGGCCGTCGATGTACTCCATGACGATCCAGGGCCGGTCGTCGTGCTCCAGCACGTCATGGACGGTGACCACGGCCGGGTGCTGGATCCGGGCGGCGGCCCGGGCCTCCTTCTGCGTCCGGGCGTGCAGGACGTCCCGGTCGGCCTGCGCGACGTACAGACCCGCCGTCAGTTCCTTGACGGCCACCGTCCGGTGCAGCAACTCGTCGTGCGCGCGCCACACCTTGCCCATGCCGCCGCTGCCGATCGGCTCGACGAGCCGGTACCGGCTCGCGAGCACCGCGCCCGCGCCTGTCTGCTGTTCCACGAAACCCCGCCACTCTGTGCACTCCGGGCCAGATTACGGAGCCCCGGGCGATGCTCCCACCGCGCGGGGCCGGTGAGACCGCACTGTGACGGAATCGGCGCACTGACCGGCCGTCAGTCGCCGGTCAACCCCCGGTTCGGTAACTGGCCGTGGCCTTGTCGAAGACCTCGGTCACCCTGCCCTCTTCGTCCTGCGGACCCGTCACGAGCACCACGTGGTAGCTGCCGCCGAGCGCCACGACGAAATTGCGCGCGACGACGGACCGTCCGGCGGAGTCGATCCACGTGTACCGGCCGGTGGCCCGCAGCTGGTTGCCGACCTTGGTGGTCCGCACGTCGCCGCCGCTCGCCCAGGTGGAGGAGCGGTACGGGGACAGTTCCGGCTCCTTGTCCTTCTGGTACGTCGCCGGGTCGGGGCTGCCCTCGACCTTGTCCCGGCCCGGCACGACGGTCAGCGTGAACTGGCCGTCGGTGTACCGGACCTGGCCCGCCTCGTTGATGCCGCGCCGCTCCCAGCCCTCGGGGACGGCGATCTCGAAGTGCTCGGGGTCCTGCTGCGTCGTGTACCCGGGCGGCGCCGGGGCGTTCGTCTGCGGAGCCGGCTTGGACTCGGGGCTGCCGGAGGGCGTCCCGGCGCTCGCCTTGGGCGGTGTCCGGCCCGGCGCGGGCGTCGTGGGCACGCCCGGGGCGGCCTGCGGGGGCTTCGCCGTCCCCGGGTCGGCGGACCGGGGCATGAACAGCACCGCGTACGCCACCGCCGCGGCGAGCACCGCGAGGATCCCGACCAGCAGGGTCCGGCCCAGGGAACGCGGGGCCCGGGCGGTCTCCGCGCTGCGGTGGCGGCCGTGCACCTCACCGCGCCTGCGCACGACGGGCAGCCGCGCCGGGTCCGGTTCCGGCATCGGCAGCATCGCGGAACCGGCGTCCGGCTCGGGCGCGGAGCGGATCAGGGACCGCAGCCAGCCGCGGAGTTCCTCGAAGTCGGGCCGCTCGGTCGGGTCCTGGCGCAGCAGCGACTCCACGACCGGGCGCAGCGGGCCGCACTCCTCGGCGAAGGCGGGGGGCTCCGCGCACACCATCTCGACCAGCTCGGCGACGCTGTCCTCGGGGTACGGGGCGTGGCCCTGGACGGCGCGGTACAGCAGCGCGCCGAGCGCCCACAGGTCGGTGGCGGGGCCGACGGGCGGGGCCAGCTGCCAGTGGCCGTGCACGGGGCCGGCCTGTTCGGGCGCCCACCGCTCGGTGACGGCCCCGACGACGGCCATCCGGGTCTGCCGCGCGCGCTCGGCGTCGAGACCGGTGCGCGGGCCGCCGGTCCAGCCGGGGGAGGCGGCGGGCGCGCGCTCGGGCTCCGGCGCGTAACCGGGGGCTTCGGCCTGGCGGTAGCCCTGGGGCAGGGCGAGTCGCGCGGGCAGTGCGGGCCGGGCCGGGGGCGGCTCGGCGGGCCCCGGCTGCGGCTCCGCCGGGTGCTCGGGCCCGGAGTCCGGGCGGCGGCGCGGGGTGGCGCCGTGCCAGGGCGCGGCGGCGGCCGTGTCCGGGCCGCCGTAGGGGTACGAGTACCCCTGCGGCAGGTTCGAGCCCCCGGGCAGCGCCTCGGGCCGGGGCTCCGGCAGGCCGGCCGCCGCGGCCCGGCGTTCCTCGCCGACCCGGGCGGCGGCGGCCCGCGCCCCGGCCCGGTAGGCGGCGACGGTCCCGGCGCGGGCGGCGGCCTGCCGGTCTGGCCCGTCGTCCTGCGGCCCGGACTCGGGGCGCGCGTCCGGCCGGATGTGGTCGGAGTAGCGGGGCCCGGTGTCGTACCCGGGCGCGACGAGCGGCGCGTAGACGGGGGCGTACGGCCCGGCCTCGGAGCCCGCTCCGCACTCCTCCGCCGCGGGACCGGAAGCGTACGACTCCGCCTCGGACGTCGGCCCGAACGCCTCCGCGCCCGCACCGGAGGCATACGGCTCCACCTCGGCCGCAGGCGCGAGCGCCTCGGCGCCGGGGCCCGGGCCGTACGGCTCGTCCCCGCCCGTCCCGGTGGCCGGGGCGTCCCACCCCGCCCCGCCCCTCCCGCCACCGCCGTCGGAACCATCGGGCACCGGGTCGTACCCGCACAGGGCCTCCTCGGCGGCGCCCGCCGCCAGACCCGTCAGGACGACCCGCCCGTCCTCGCATATCAACACGGTCCGGACGGTGATGTTCCGGTGGGTCCAGCCGTGCGCGTGCAGCACCCGCAGCGCGGTCAGCACGTCGGAGGCCACCTCCGCCGCCCGGTAGGGGCTCAGCGGCTCATCGGCGATCAGGGCGGCCAGCGGTCTCGCCGGCACCAGTTCGCTGACTATCCACAGCGACCCGTCCTCCGCGAAGACGTCGAAGACCTGGTCCAGCCGCGGATGGTCGGGCACCGAAGCCGCCGCCTGCGCCGCGGCGATCGCCCGGCGCACCGCCGGAAGCTCCCCGGACGGGCGCCGCCCGGCCACCGGCCCGCGCGTCCCGTCCAGCAGCTCCGCGTCCACGACCTCCGGCAACGGCACCTGCCGTACGAGGACTTCCTGCCCGCTGCGCGTGTCGAAGGCCCGCGTCTCGACGAGCTCGTACTCGTCCGACGGCGGCAGCGGCAGACGGTAGCGGTCCGCCAGGATCCGCCCCGCGTAGTCCTCCACTCCGCCTCCCCCGAGTGCGCCGGGCCCCTTTGGTCCCCGCGGACACGATACGTCGCCCGAGGCGCCCACGTCCCGGGCCTGACGAGGCCCGCCCCGGTCGGGGGACCACCCGGGGGTCAGCCCATGATCTGGAAGGTCTGGAACGCGGTGTCGCGCAGCTGGGCGCACTCCGGGGCGTCCCACTGGTCGGCGGCGCAGCTGATCATGATGGCGTAGCCGTGCTTGGCGTCCGCCCGGAAGCCCCGGTTGAGGACCCGGACCTTGGTTCCCTGCTGCTCGCGTTCGAACTCCCAGTCCGCGACGGTCGGGTAGCCGCGGTAGTCCACGGTGTCCATCCGGAGCAGGTGGTAGCCGTTGCTGCTGGACTCGACGGCCGGGGCCAGCGCGAGCCAGGCGGCGCGGGCGTCCTTGCCCGGGCTGCCGGTGAAGTCGACCTGGATGCGCGGGAACCCGCCGTCCCGGCTGTATATGGCGCCGGAGTTGTCGCCCGCCGTGCCTGTCTGGTGGAAACCGGCGGGCATGGCCATGGAGAAGTGAAACCGGACGTCCGTCACCTGTGCGTAGCCCGCCGGCAGCGCCCCGCCCGGGGATCCCGGGGTGGCTCCCTGACCCTGCGTCTGGCCCTGGCCCTGGCCCTGGCCGGGGTTCGCTCCCGCGCCGTTGGCCGCGCCGCCCGGGGACGTGCTCGGGTTCGGGGTCGGGGTGGGGGTGGAGGCCGTAGAACCGCCCGTGGACGGGCGGGGGCCGGGGGTCCGCGACGCGGACGGCTGCGGGCCGCCCTTGCCCTCGTTCTTGCGGGAGTCCGAGTCGTCACCGCTGAACGCGTAGGCGATCAGGGAGCCGACCAGTGCCAGCACGACCACCACCCCGGCTATCGCCAGGGCTATGGTGCGGCGCGCCATCACGTCGGTCAGCGGCGCCACGGCCTTCGCGGGCCGCGCCGGGGGGGCCTCGGCGGCCGAGGCGGCGGCTGCCGCCGCGGCGGCCTTGCGGGCGGACTTCAGCGCGGCGCGGGCCCGCTCGCGCTGCTCCTTCTCGCGCCGCTCGCGTTCCTTCTTCTCCGCCTTCGCCGCGGCGGCCTCCGCCGCTCGGGCCGCCTTCTCCGCCTTCTCCGCCTTCTCGGCGTCGGCCTTGTCCGCCGCCGCCTGGGCATCGGCCAGGGATATGGCCCGGGTCTGCTCGACCGCCGGGGGCAACACCTCAGGGGCGGGCGCGGGTTCGGGGGCGTTGATGACGGCGGTGAGCATGGCCCGCGCCCGCGTCTCGTCGAGCCGCTGGGCGGGGTCCTTGGCCAGGAGTCCGTAGATCACCTCGGTCAGCGGCCCCGCGTTCTTCGGCGGGTCCACCTGCTCGGTCATCACGGCGGTGAGGGTGGCGAGCGCGGAGCCCTTGTCGTACGGGGGCACTCCCTCGACGCAGGCGTACAGCAGCCCGCCGAGCGACCACATGTCGGCGGGCGGGCCGGGCTTGTAGCCGCGTGCGCGCTCGGGGGAGATGTAGGAGGGGGCGCCGACGAGCATGCCGGTGGAGGTGATGGAGGGGTCGCCCTCGACCTGGGCGATGCCGAAGTCGGTGAGGACGACCCGGCCGTTGTCGGCTATGAGGACGTTGGACGGCTTCACGTCGCGGTGCAGGATGCCCTGGCGGTGCGCGGCGCTCAGCACGTCGAGCACGGCGAGACCGACCTCGGCCGCCCGACGGGGGGTCAGGGCGCCGTGCTCGCGGATGTACTCCGCGAGCGAGGGTCCCTCGATGAGCTCCATGACGATCCACGGGCGGGCGTCCTCGTCGACGACGTCGTAGACCGTGACTGCGCCGCCGCTGCGGATGCGTGCGATGGCCTTGGCCTCGCGGAGGGTACGGGTGATGAGCCGGCGCTTCTCGTCCTCGTCGACCCCGTTGCCGAAGCGGAGTTCCTTGACGGCGACCGTCCGGCCGAGGACCTCGTCCCCGGCGCGCCACACGGTGCCCATGCCGCCCTTGCCGAGCACGGCCCCCAACCGGTACCGCCCGGCCAACAACCGCCCCCGGTCCGCCGCGTCGCCATCAGCGGCCTTGACCGCGCGGGTCTTGGCGTCGGCGGACTTCGCATCCGCGGGCGGTGCGCCGGCGGGCTCGGCGTCCACCGGCTCGGCAGCCTTCGCCTTCGCAGCCACCGGCTCGGCGTCGCGCGGCGTACCGCCACCGCCGGCCGCGGGCTGGCCCGAACCGCCGCCAACACCCTTCGCACCGGCCCGCTCCGGCGTCGCCTTGCGCAGATCCGCCTTCGCGCCCGCCGGCTCGGCAGCGGCCGGCTCGTCGGCCGCTGCCACCGGATCCGCCGGCTGCTCGGGCACGCGCTTCGCCGCCTTCGGGGCCGCCTTCGCGGGGGCCGTCTTGTCCGGGTGCCGCTTCGCGTCTTGGGACTCCGCCTCGCCCGCACCCCGATTCGCAGCGGCAGCTCCCCCGGCGGCAGCGCCGCCGGCAGGCGATTCGGTGTGATCCGGCTTCGACATGCGTCCCCTCTGCGATCGTGCAGCCTGCCCCGGCTGCCCCGGCAGCGGCCGGGGGGCATGGTAAACCGCCCCGGCAGAACCCTCATTGTTGCTCACTCCGCAACGGACGGACGCCCCGGGTCCGCGGTTCCCCCTCCCGGATCCCGGAGTTACAACGGAACGATGTCGGGCGCCCCGAGCCGCGCCGCGTCCGCCGTCTGGTCGTCCGGCTGGCGCTGCGATTCCCGCTCGGCCTCCACCCGCTTCTCGTAGTGCTCGACCTCCTTCTCGATCTGCTGCTTGTCCCAGCCCAGAACCGGAGCCATCAACTCCGCGCATTCCCGCGCCGATCGCGTCCCCCGGTCGAACGTCTCGATCGAGATCCGCGTGCGCCGCGTCAGTACGTCGTCAAGGTGCCGCGCTCCCTCGTGCGAGGCGGCGTACACCACTTCTGCCCGCAAGTAGTCGTCCGCACCCGACAGCGGCTCGGCCAGGCCCGGGTCGGCCGCGATCAGGTCCAGCAGTTCCTCCGTCAGCGAGCCGTACCGGTTCAGCAGGTGCTCCACCCGCGCCACGTGCAGGCCCGACCGGCCGGCGATCCGCGCGCGCCCGTTCCACAGCGCCCGGTACCCCTCCGCCCCCACCAGCGGCACGTCCTCCGTCACGCACTCGGCCACCCGCTGGTCCAGCCCGTGCACGGCCTCGTCCACCGCGTCCTTCGCCATGACCCGGTACGTGGTGTACTTGCCGCCCGCGACCACCACCAGCCCCGGCACCGGATGGGCGACCGTGTGCTCGCGCGAGAGCTTGCTCGTCGCGTCCGACTCGCCCGCCAGCAGCGGCCGCAGGCCCGCGTACACGCCCTCGACGTCGTCCCGCGTCAGCGGCACCGCCAGCACCGAGTTCACGTGCTCCAGCACGTAGTCGATGTCGGCGCTGGACGCCGCCGGATGCGCCTTGTCCAGGTCCCAGTCGGTGTCCGTGGTCCCCACGATCCAGTGCCGGCCCCACGGGATGACGAACAGCACGGACTTCTCGGTCCGCAGGATCAGCCCGGTGGACGAATTGATCCGGTCCTTCGGTACGACCAGATGGACGCCCTTCGACGCCCGGACGTGGAACTGGCCGCGCTCGCCGATCAGCGCCTGGGTGTCGTCCGTCCAGACACCCGTCGCGTTGACCACCTGCTTGGCGCGGATCTCGTACTCCCCGCCGCCCTCCACGTCCCGCACCCGCGCGCCGACCACCCGTTCGCCCTCGCGCAGGAACCCGATCACCCTCGACCGGTTGGCGCAGTGCGCCCCGTACACGGCGGCCGTCCGGACCAGCGTCGTCACGTACCGGGCGTCGTCCATCTGGGCGTCGTAGTACTGCAGGGCCCCCACCAGGGCGTCCTTGCGCAGCGCGGGTGCGATCCGCAGCGCGCGCTTGCGGGAGAGGTGCCGGTGGGTCGGCAGGCCCCGGCCGTGCCCGCTGGACACCGACATCGCGTCGTAGAGGGCCACGCCCGAACCGGCGTAGAACCGCTCCCACGCCTTGTGCTGGAGCGGGTAGAGGAACGGCACGGGCTTGACCAGGTGCGGGGCCAGCCGCTCCAGCAGCAGGCCGCGCTCCTTCAGCGCTTCGCGCACGAGCGCGAAGTCGAGCATCTCCAGGTACCGCAGACCGCCGTGGATGAGCTTGCTCGATCTGCTCGACGTGCCCGAGGCCCAGTCTCTCGCCTCCACCAGCCCGGTCGAGAGGCCTCTGGTCACGGCGTCGAGGGCGGTTCCGGCGCCGACCACGCCCGCACCGACGACCAGCACGTCCAGTTCGCGTTCGGCCATTGCGGCGAGCGCCTCGGCGCGCTGCGCCGGTCCCAGTGTCGCTGTCCTCACGGCTGCCTCCCGTTGGTGCGGGCGAACCCGCTCGATGCGGGCGAACCCGCCTGCTGCGGGCGTACCCGCACACATCCCCGTCCACGATTCTCACCGGCCGCCGCCGACTCGGCCACCGCCTGTGGACAACACAACGGTAGCCATCCCCCCGGAATGCGACATTTCTGTCATATATATGCCTAGTCTGACATTGCGCCTCCTTCGATCATCCCCAGGCTTGATCACCCGAAGACTCGCGCGCCCAGCCCGCTCATGTAAGGGAAGGGAAGGGACGGCTACCCCCATGCCCGCAGATCTCGCCGTCATCGGACTCGGCCACCTCGGCCTCCCCCTCGCCCAGGCGGCCGTCGCCGCCGGAATCGAGACAGTCGGCTACGACAGCGGTCCGGCCACGGACAGCACCCTCACCGCCGCCGAGATCCGCCGCATGTCGGCGGCCGGCTTCCGGATCACCACCAACCCCGCCGAGCTCGGCCGGGTCCGCACCGCCGTCATCTGCGCCCCCACCCAGCTCGGCGCCGACCGTGCCCTCGACCTCTCCGCAGTCGGCGAGGCCGGCCACACGCTCGCCGCCCGGCTGCGGCCGCACACCACCGTCATCCTCGAATCCGCCGCCCATCCGGGTGTCACCGAGGACTACCTGCGCCCGATCCTCGAAGCGGGCTCGGGCCTGCGCGCCGGCCGGGACTTCCACCTGGCCTACTCCCCCAGCCGCCTGGACCCGGGCAACCGCACCCACGGCATCGCCAACACCCCCAAGGTCATCGGCGGTCTCACCCCGGCCTGCACCGAGTCGGCGCACGCCTTCTACGCCCGCATCACCGAGAAGGTGGTCCGGGCCCGGGGCCTGCGCGAGGCCGAGACCGTACAGCTGCTGGAAACCAACTACCGGCACGTCAACATCGCCCTCATGAACGAGATGGCGGTCCTCTGCCACGACATCGGCGTGGACCTCTGGGACGTGATCCGGTGCGCGGAGACGAAGCCGTACGGGTTCCAGGCCTTCCGTCCCGGGCCCGGCGTCGGCGGCCACGGCATCCCCCTGGACCCCACCTACCTCCCCCACACCACCCGCACCCCGGGCCACCCGCTGCGCATGGTCGGGCTGGCGCAGGAGATCAACACCCGGATGCCGCAGTACGTCATCCAGCGCTCCGCCACCCTGCTGAACGAACACGGCAAATCCGCCCGCGGCGCCCGCGTCCTGCTGCTCGGGGTCACCTACAAGCCGGACCTCGCGGACCAGGAGGGCTCCCCGGCGCCGGAGATCGCGAGCCGGCTCATCGACCTCGGCGCGCTGATCAGCTACCACGATCCGTACATCTCCGGCTGGCGCGTCCGGGACCGGCCGGTCCCCCGCGCCGAATCGTTGTACGAGGCCGCCGCGAACGCCGACCTGACGATCCTGCTCCAGCACCACCGCACGTACGACCTGCAAGGCCTCGCGGTGAAGGCCCAGCTGCTCCTGGACACCCGCGGCGCCAGCCCGGTCGGCGCCGCCCACCGGCTCTGACCTGCCGGGAACCCCCCTGCGGATGCCGGAGCGGCCTGCTAGCCTGCGGCGTCGCTTATCTCGCACTTACGTCCATCGGACGGTCGTGCGCACGCATCCCCGGGGGGACCCCTTCATGAGCCAGCAGTTCCAGCCGCCCGCGCCCTCGTCCTACACCGAGGTACCCGCCCCGGCGCCCGCCCGTTCGGGCAACGTGGGCCTCGGCATCCTGGCCGCCGTCGTGGCGGCCCTGGTCGCGGCGGGCGCCTACGGCGGCATCATGCACGCCATCGAGCGCCAGATCGGCTACGCCGCCGTCGGCGTCGGCCTGCTGGTCGGCCTGGCCGCCGGGAAGCTCGGTGGCCGCAACCCCGTACTGCCCGTGGCCAGCGCGGTCCTGTCGCTCGGCGCCGTCTACGCCGGCCAGCTGTTCTTCACCGCGCTCGTGGTCGCCGACGTCAACCACGTCGGCCTCGCCGACGTGCTGGACAAGGTCGGCATCGGCGGTCTGAACGACCTCTGGAAGGAGTCCTCCGACGTGATCGACTACCTCTTCCTGGCGATCGGCGGCTTCGTCTCCTTCGGCGCGGCCAAGAAGGCCGCCGCCTGATCGCGGACCGCTCGCGCCGATGGGCCCGGCTC